>CAZAJB010000153.1:0-4581 GCA_964485345.1 uncultured Clostridiaceae bacterium | reverse complement strand
TTATCATCCCACCACTGGCAGTTTTTCACAGTGCAATGGACTTCCATCGTTGACCTCCTCCAAGTAGTTCTTTACCTATGGTGCCAAGAAAACCACTTGGATATACATGCCATAGGGCCAACTGGCACCTTGGATGAGTTTGAGATACTTCAGCTCGACCTCGTTCGCTAGCGGATTCAAGGTGAAGCCGTTTTGCACAAAACAATGTCTTACAAGCCCACTCCCACAGCTTGCAGCCAGGCCCTGGCAATTAAGGCATGGCCCGCAGGCGAAGGATGGACCCCGTCGGGCGCCCAGAAGGAGGGTTCACGCCTTGCACTAGCAGCCGCAAAAAGTCCATCTAGGGGTATGTAGAGCGCTCCGTAGTCCCTAGCTTGTTCCCGAGCCGCCTGGATCTTTGGATCTAAATCTTCTCGCCAAGCCTTCTGATCAGGCAAGGTCGGAAGTAGGAAGGGCTCCAGCAGAATGACCTTCGTAGCCGGTAAGTGCTCTCGAACCCGTTCTAGCAGATTCTGGTAGCCTTGGCGGTAGCTGTCTGTACTAGTAGGTTGATTGCGGTCATACCTTCTCCAACAGTCGTTGATGCCAATCATGATGGAGAGAACATCCGGCCGCAAATCCAAGCAGTCCTCATGCCAACGGGCTTCTAAATCAGTCACTCGGTTTCCACTGATCCCGCGGTTGATGAAACGCACTTGCTTCTCTGGATACAAAGCTGAAAACAGACTCGCCGCAATATGAACGTACCCCATACCAAGAGAATCGGCTATCCGATCCCGATTGGTGTCTGTGATACTATCCCCTTGAAACAAAACTACGTCACCTTGATTGATTAACACCTGATCCATCTCCTTTGTATTGTCATTGGACATCGATTACCGCGGGAAAGTCAGTAATTCCCATCAGTTCTCCGAGTCGAACTGGGATTTCCGTGATATCAAGCGTTCCCGTAAATTGCTCAGCGCCTGGCCCAAATGCGTAGATAGGGACCATCGCGGCAGTATGTCCTGTGGAGAGCCAGCCATAGTTGACTGTCTCACCGTCTGGGGAGCCGCTGGTTATGGCAAATCCGCCCGTTTCGTGGTCTGCGGTCACCAAGACTAGTGTCCCGGGGTGGCTCCCGGCGTATGCGAGGGCGAGTCCTATCGCCTGGTCAAAGACCAAAAGATCCGCAATCATCTCTTGGGTACTGTTGCTGTGACCAGCGGTGTCAATACGCGCCCCCTCCACCAAGAGGAAGAAACCCTCAGGATTTTGCCCAACGATCTCTAGGGCCCGAGCCGTCATTTCTGTGATGGCAGGCTCCGTGGGAAAACGCGTGACCTCAAAGCTCATCCCACCTCCCATGAACAGACCGATCAACCTAAGCTCTTCGGATATCTCCACATTGAGGAGCCCTTCGCGGTCGTAAACATAGGTATAACCTTCCTCTATGGCTTGGGCCATGAGCGAATGTGCCTTGGGCTCCCGGGTAAAGGGGTTGATGCCGAACGCATCGGCGCCTCCCCCCAAAAGCACATCGGGCTGTGTTTTCAACATATCTGCGGCAATCTGCCTTTCGACGGATCGCAGATCGGCGTTGACCAAAAAGGCGGCGGGTGTAGCATCCACAACCTTGGCCGTCGTCACGATCCCGGTGCTTAGGCCTCGCTCTTTTGCTCTGAGCATGATGCTCGCCAGCCCGGTGCCGTCAGGAAACGTAGCGAGCCGACCGTTATCGGTACGAAACCCTGTGGCTAAAGCGGTCGCCGCCGCGGCAGAATCAGTGACAAGATGATTCTGGGAAAAGTTGATGGAAAACCCGGTATAGGGCATGGTATCCAGATTAAGCCTGGAATAGGCTCCATCCTCTAGGCTAACTCTAGCTGCCAGAATCTGATTGAACCCCATACCATCTCCAACAAGCAGAATGACGTTTTTCACCGTGCCTCCCAGCGAACTGATTGCCTGGGATCGAACGGGGAATAGCAGGAACACCAAACAGCATAAAAAGCAGACCCAACCCTTTCTACGCAGGTTCTTCATGGCCAACACACTCCTATCATGTCAATGCGTGCTACTGTATAGTTTAGCGGAAATACATTCAAATCCCTGCAAGGGCCGAACATTACGTCTTAGGGAGGATATCGCAAGTGCCTCGGGAAATTAATGGTAAAATAGTAAACATGCCGGTTCCTTCCCTGGCCCCGGCAGAAGGAGGTCGCGAATGTATATCTTTCCCCGAGACTTGTATGTTGACGTAAGCTTAGAGGAATCATTCGATACGCAGATCCGCCTTAAAGAGCTTGACCTGCAAAGCCAAAAGGTTCGTAAAGAAAAGGGGGCTTTTATCCGTGTGTTCGATGGCGAGCGCTGGTACTACAGTTCTACCACCGATACGGAACATATCCAAGCCCACATCAACGCTTTGGCAGCCATGGCCACAGCTAATCCTGGGATTTTATTACCATTTGGGAACAAAAGACGACTGCTCGAGTCCAAACAAGCCAAGTTCAGGCAGTTCGCTTGAAAGATATCACCAAGAAGGGCGTCCGAGTCTATACGGACGGGAAGATCGGGATATCGGGGGCCGTAGGCGATGCTTCAGAGGCGTTCTTGCTGGAAAGTGCTGTGCAAAACCTCAGCGCTGGCATAGAGTACCCCTATCCCCTGACGAGCGATCTCAAAGACCACCGCTCTTACAATACGACACCCATGAGTTCGCAGGAGTTGCTAGACCATGCTGAGGAAATTTTGGCTGTCTTGCGCAAGGAGTATCCTGACTTCAGCTTCAGCGAATACATCGCCACCAATGAGATCAGGGTGCAAATGCGCAATAGCGAAGGCTTGGATCTGGAGTACCAGGATGCGTTCTTTGTTGTCCAGCTAATTCTAAAGGAAAGAACTACAGCCAATCTATTTGATGGCGGGCTGGTCTGTCAAAGCAGGCAGTTCGACTTGGATCCATTCTTATGCTTTAATCGCGACTTCCTAGAAGCATACCGCAACAAGGTTGAGCTTCCCAAGGGTGATTTCTTACCGGTATTTACGATGGACACATCGAGCCTCAACGGGTTTCTGGGCCGCGCCTTGCACGGCGAGCGCTTTGCCAAGGGTAGCTCCCTGTTCAGCGGGAAATTGGGCAAGGAGCTCTTTTCTGAGCGAGTGAACCTTGATCTCCTGCGAGATCCCCAACGTTCGCTACGACCCTTCTTTGATTCAGAAGGAATTGTCTTGCCTGAGGATCGCCTCAGCGTCATCGAACGAGGACGACTGACCAGGGTTCTAACGGACAAAAAGACAGCGCAGATCTATGACCTCCCCCACACAGGGTCGGCTACCGGTGCTTATGATGACCCGCCCTCAATCGACGGTGCCCATGGGCAATCCCTTTTCTTTAGGACAGATAGCCAAGACATTGCAGGATTTCTCAATGGCCAACCAGCAATCTTCACCTTTATCTGCTCTGGCGGCGACTTCACAGCTGATGGCCGTTATGCCACTCCGGTGCAGGTAAGCTTCTTGTTTGATGGCGAGCGCCTCCTTGGCAAGCTGCCGGAGTTCACCATGCGGTCCCACATTGATAAAATGCTTGGTCAAGACTATATCGGCACCTTTGATAACACGAGCCTGTATCTAGGGGATATTGCCAGCCAACTGCAGGGCTACTATATGACCATTATGCGCTAGCCAAAAAAAGCCTCGACGCCGCGGGCTTGCGAGGCCACCAAGTAGCAAAGGTAGCGGCGCATGAAAATCCCCCGAAAGTACACTCTCGGGGGATTTTTCTCGGATTCTATCGGATTCTATCGGATTCTATCGGATTCTATCTAGTCGCCATTCACCAGGTCCATGGGAACTCTAACAGGAAAGCCCACAGGTAGTCGCCTTGGATCGGTAATGCCATTATACTCAACAACCTCATTGACTAAAGCAGGGCGTGGAGATGGCTTAAGGCGAGCTACGATGCTCCAAACGCTATCTCCTGGCAAGAGCCGCACTTCAACCACGGGGCAAGTAAGCTCGTTTGTACCCGATATCTGCGGAGATGGTTGATCTACGTCGTGTTCGTATGTAAGTTCTGCGGCTGATGCCATGGCCTGGATCGAGTAATCAGACTCTGTTTCTATTTCTAGCTTTGGCTCTTCTCTGGCTTCGGTGCGGTCACTCACTCCATTTTGTCCTGCAACTTCCGTCATGATCTCGCCAAGCAGGGCCTTGATCGCGGAGAGTTCCTCGCCGATTTCTTTGTTCCCAGCGGCCCAGGCTTCTTTGTCAACCCAGCTTGGTTCTACGCTGGGTGCTTCCACTGGCTTCTCTTCTTCCACAGCTTGTCTTGCGTCAATTTGGGCCAGTGTTTCTAAGACTGATGCGGTCGATGCATCTTGGGTAGTCTGCCTTGCTGCCAAATCCGCTAGTGTGGTCGTGATGGATGTGAGAATTTCTTGAACCTCTGCATTGGCCGTAGCCCAGGATTCCTTGTCCACCACATTTGGTTCTACGACTGGTTCAGCGTCCTTGCTCGCTTGCCTTGTTTCAATCAAGGTCAGTGTTTCTAAGACTGATGCGGTCGATGCATCTTGGGTAGTCTGCCTTGCTGCC
>CAZAJB010000152.1:0-4600 GCA_964485345.1 uncultured Clostridiaceae bacterium | reverse complement strand
AGGCTACGCCTCCAGCGATCAGTAAGATAATGGCCGGTTTGGCCAAAGACTGCATGAGCTGCTTAAAGGGAATCACCGCCATCCAACCCATAGCTAAGTAAAACCCCGCTGTCACACCTCGCGGCAAACCCACCAACCAGATCTTGAGAACCGCGCCAAGGGCAGCCAGGCCCCAAACAACGGCTAACATGATCCAGCGCCACGGGTCCTCGAGGCCATAGTACAGGATAGGTGTGTAGGTTCCGGCGATTAACCCATAGATGGAGATATGATCCAATTTTCGCAAGAGCAACTCCTTCTTAGGAGTGGTCTGCACCCAGTGATAGAGCGTACTGGCTCCATAAAGCATAATGACGCTTAGACCAAAGATCATGGCCACGGTGACGCCAGACACCGTTCCCCAACCTTTCCAAACTAGGAGTCCCAAACCAACCAAACCTGCAAGAAACATCGCGAAATGCGTTAGGGCATTCACCGGTTCCTTAATTTTCATGGGGCTCACCTCCTCGGCTATTCTTCATCTTCCTGTAAGAAAAGTCCTGCTTTTGTAGGGCCTTAGGGCAGGACAAATTTAGCCCGCTGCGAAATACTAAGTTTAAGTCTGACAAAAAAGGAGTTGCGTAATGTGAGTGATCTGACCCTCATTTTATGGGCACAAGAGTTCGCCAGCCCTGCTCTGACCGCCTTTTTTTCTGCAATTACATCCCTTGGTTCGCTGGAATTTTACATGTTTGCTATCCCAGTGATCTATTGGATGATTGACAAACACTTTGGATTTCGCTTTGCCGTATTCTTCATCTTCTCTGCTTATCTCAATTCGGGGGCAAAGCATATCTTCATGACCGAGCGGCCACCAAGGGAAATCCGCCTAGTGGAGCAAGAAGGCTACGCATTCCCGAGCGGTCATGCCCAGGGTAGCACAACCTTTTGGGGTTTTCTAGCTTTGAAACTCCGCACTCCGCTGGCCACCGCGGGGGCAGTACTGCTGATTTTGCTCGTGAGTCTGTCACGGATTTATCTAGGGGTGCATTGGCCCATTGATATTCTTGGTGGCTTAGCCATAGGTCTCATCCTACTCTTAGCCTACTCCCCCTTAGCCAACATCGATCTAACCAAGATCCCGTTGAAGCCCTGGATGTTGGGCTCCATTCTGGTGGCAAGCCTCCTCTACCTCTTGCACCCTAGTGGTGACGGTCCCATGACGGTAGGTTTTCTGCTTGGAGCACTGATCGGCTATCGACTGGAACTTCTCTATGTTGGATTCCAGGAAGAGGCCACCGCTGTGCAGAATGTGATCAAGATCGTTCTCGGCTTAGCCATCCTGTTTGTCTTGCGCATTGTCCTCAAACCACTGGTCAGCTGGTTACCAGATGGTATCGACTACACAGTCCGTTATGGATTCATAGGCTTGTGGGCGAGTTTTGGGGCCCCTTGGACCTTTACCAAACTGCACTTATTCAAGAGAAGCACGGTTACCCCAACCTATTAGCAAGAAAGCGAGTGATTCTTATCTCACAGCGTTATTATTCGGATCCCTGGTTGCAGGAACTTACAACCAGTATCGTCTCCCAGCACATCAAGGATGATCGCAACTTAGTCGTCCTCGCAGAAACCATTTTTTACCCTACAGGCGGAGGCCAACCCCATGACCTCGGCTCTATCAATGGAATATCTGTTATCGATGTCTTCGAAGAAAATGGAGTAATCTTTCATGTCCTAAAAGCACCTCTCCAGGGTGATGAAGCGTTGTGTGTCCTTGATTGGCACCGACGCCTCGACCATATGCAGCAGCATAGCGGTCAGCATCTATTGTCGGCTGTGTTCCAAGATGAATATGGCTATCGTACCGAAAGCTTTCATCTCGGCGCGGACTATTGCAGCATAGACATCTCTACACCAATCTTGTCTACAGAAGAGCAAATGGCCGCAGAGGACCGGGCTAACGCAGTCGTCTTCTCCAACCTGCCCCTTCGCACATATACACTACGTTCCGATGAAAGGGCAACAGTTCCCCTGCGCAAAGTTCCAGACCTCGCTGGCGATCTGCGAATTGTGGAAATTGCCGGATTCGACTATTCACCCTGTTCAGGAACGCATGTGCAGAGCACGAGCCAAATTGGCCTACTCAAGATCATCAAGAGTGAGAAGAACAAGGGCATGACACGGGTCTACTTCCTCTGTGGCGGACGTGCACTTCGGGATTACGGACGCAAACAGGAGATCTGTGCTCGCCTAGGGAGCCTCTTATCCGTTCCTGAGACAGAGTTAATTGAGCGCACTTGCCTCGAAATTGAGGGTAGGCAAGGACTAGAAAAGCAGATGGCAGAGCTTAAGAACGAACTCATGGGCTATAGAGCGCATCACATCGTGTCTCAAGAGAAGAGTCCTTTTTCTGTGGAGTTACAAGATGCCACAATCGAGGAGGCGCAGCAACTGGCCCGCTCTATCCTAGAGCTAACGACCGGTGTGGTGATCATCAACTTGGGTGAGCGCCTAGTCCTAACACACAATCAGGGGACAAGCCTACATTTAGGGAAGCTTATTAAAGAAAAGGGCCATCCCCTAGGAGGTCGCGGCGGAGGAAGCCCCACCAGTGCCCAAGTGTATTTCCCAGATCCTGCGGGACTTTCGGCATTCTTGCAACTGCTTACAGCAGAATTGCTCCAATAGGTTTTCGTCGCTTGATTCGCAATTTTTGAGCCGAAGTACATCACTTCGGCTCTGTTTGACTAAAATGCGGAAAAGTGGGCATAAAAACAAAGGAGTTTGATAACTTTCCAGGTAGGAAAACGCGAACTTCACGTCGAATTATCCTAATTAACCGAAAGATAACTTAGGAGGAATTTGGCGTAATGTTGCTTCCAAAAATTCTGTTTTTCCCTTTCGCTGTAGGGCTACAGATTTTTGTCAGTCTGCGCCTGCTTGGTCGTGAAACTATTTGGTGGAAAGTGACCTTTTTTGCCCTTCTTCAAACGTCTGCTCTAGTTTTACTCATCTACATCCTCCCCAGCCCTGCGCTACAATTTCTTGCTATCTCCAGCACCTTTTTTGTCTTTTTTAGATGGGTCTTTGACGAACACATCTTTCCCGATGCTGTAGCCTGTTATCTCACGCCACTAGCTCTAGGTGCAGCAGGTGAACTTGTCTTTCAACCCCTTTATGAGTTCTCGCAAGGACGATTTCTTGTACTAGACTGGATCGCAACTGTCTTCGCTCCGTATCTACGGGTAGGAGCCTTGGTACCCAGCCTACTCTTGGCAGTCTACTTTGGGGTCTCAGATTTTCTAGCTAGAAAAACTAAAGAACGCCCACACAGTTTGGGACTAAACAGCCTCTCCTGGATCGCTATATATGGAGTCATCGCTGCAGTCCGGTACCTCGCCTTTCCAGCCGCCCACAACAATCTTCATGCCGAATCGATTTTCCGCTATGCTTTTTTTGGCGGTTGTCTCTTAGCAATGCCCGTCACCCTCTTTTTTCTACATCATCACATGACCCACATGCAAAAGACAGACAAGTCCCTACAATATCATGTCAAGCAACATGCAATCCAAAAGTCCGCCATCAAGACACTGCGTGAAGAAAGGCATGACTTCATCAATGAACTCACCCTGATCTCAACCTACCTCCAAATGGGAAAAATTGACGAAGCCATGAGATGCATCAATTATAGCTCGGCTAAACTAGCGGATCGTAACAACTATGCCACCCTACCTCGCGACGCCTGGCTCACTGTACTAGACTTAAAGCAGAACGAGGCCAAGCAGCGCAACATCAACTTTCAAGTCGATGTGCAAGCTGATGCCCCCTGCTACTTCAAGGAGCAGCGTCTATTACCAAAGGTAATCATAAACTTAGTGGACAATGCCTTCAATGCGGTGTCCACCCGTGCTAACCCCCAAGTTACTTTGTCCTGGTCTTGTAACGAGGCCGGAGAAAGGATTCTCGCCGTGTCCAACAATGGACCTGCCATCTCTGCCATCGACGGAAGAATGATGTTTCGGGGAGGAGTCACTACCAAGAAAGACCATTCCGGCAATCATGGATGGGGTTTGGTAATCTGTCGAGACATAGCCAAGGAGCTCGGGGGGTCCCTCACCTATGACAGCTCCCCACAAAAAACAAGCTTCATGCTGACCCTGGCACCTCTAGAGGCCGAAAACCATGACCAACTGATGGCTAATTAGAACGTCGGGGAACTAGATCGTCTACTCCCTTACAGATCATCTGTGCCGGAATACTGCCCCGTACAGAGGTAAGGGGATAGACTATGGACCTCATGCCTACAAGGGTACCTGGGTTGAGTACTGCATTACACCCCACCTCCACCCCATCGCCAAGAATGGCACCGAGTTTGCGTAGGCTGGTTTCGTAAACCTCTTGACCCCAGCGAACTTTAACATTTTCTCCGGTAGCCTTGAAGTTCGAGACAATGGCACCGGCCCCTAAATGCGCCCCGCGACCTAAGATGGAATCACCCACATAATTATAATGAGGCAGTTGTACCTTATCAAAGAGAATCGCCTGCTTCACTTCACTGGCATTGCCCAGAACCACTCCATCTCCTGCCAGGACATTGTTCCTCACAAAAGCATTAGGC
>CAZAJB010000151.1:0-4632 GCA_964485345.1 uncultured Clostridiaceae bacterium | reverse complement strand
AAGTAACATTCCCCTTGAATGCTGAGACAACGATTAAGTACTATGCAGATCTCTTCGATTTTTGGCTGTTGCACGCTAACTAGAGATAAGTAGGGCATAGGGATCGAAAGATCCCTATGCCGGCAGAAAAAGGGGGTATCCAACAAATGAAAAACCAAATAGAGCAACCTAATCCGGGGAGAGTCCCCTTGTTTCTCGAACGCACCTGGAATCGTAGCCGACGAGTGATAACCAACCCTCCTATGCTTCTGAGTATTCTGCTCCTCGGAGTGTTTGTATACTTGGTTATCGTTCCTTTGATTAGTTTGGTCCATTCGAGCATTACCTTGCATAGCCGAGACACCTTAAGGGTCTTGGGTGGCAGAGTAGGCGAGTTAACGAGTTTCTACTTACAACGTGTCTTTGCCAGTAACATTAGTGAAGTACTGTTCTATCGACCCCTGCTTAATACGATCTTGATATCGTTCTCCATGTCTGCTTTAGCGATCTCACTTGGTTGTGTCTTGGCATGGATCGTTGTTCGCACAGATATTCCGTTCAAAAAGCTCTTTTCCAGTGCCGCGGTTGTACCCTTTATCTTACCATCGTGGACCATATCCTTGGCCTGGATGACGATCTTTAAGAATCGCACCGTGGGTGGTTCTGCAGGAATTCTAGAATACTTCGGAGTGCAATTGCCCGACTGGATTTCCTATGGGCCCGTCCCGATTGTCATCTGTATGGCGCTTCATTATTATCCATTCACGTACCTATTGGTCGGCAGTGCTTTGCGCGACTTTGACACAAGATTAGAAGAGGCGGCCTTGGTCTTAGGGGCGAATCGTTCTGTAATTTTGCGGCGTGTAGTCTTAGCAGTAGTTGCCCCAGCGATCCTGTCGTCCTTTATTCTGACGATTTCGCGTGGAATTGGTTCTTTTAGTACGCCTGTTTTCCTCGGAAACCCCATCAACTATCGGGTGCTATCCACGAGGATGTTTGCCAGCCTGCAAACGGGGAGCCCGGGAGATGCTTATGTTATTGCGATGGTGATGATCCTTCTTGCAGTATTATTGATTTTCTTAAGCAACAAGGTGCTGGGTAAGCGCAGATCCTTCGTAACCATTACAGGGAAGGCTCCCAAGCCTCAACTCGTGAAACTGGGAAAACTACGCATCCCTGTGGCTATAGCAGTGGGACTGTTTCTGTTTTCCGTGATTGTTGTACCCCTCTTTGTGCTGGCTGCAGATACCTTCATGCGTGTGCCAGGTGTCTATAGTCTAGACAATTTTACACTCCACTATTGGATTGGGGAGTCCACTCCAGGGTTGGTTGATGGAAGGCCAGGCATACTGCGCGATGCCACCACTTGGAAGGCATTGGGTAATAGCGTCAAGCTTGGACTCTCTGCTTCTGTACTGTGTGGTTTCTTTGGTATCCTAATCGGCTATACGGTAGTCCGAATGCGCGGGACTCGCATCGCTTCGATTTTGGACCAACTCTCATTTGTACCATACTTGATTCCTAGTATCGCCTTTGGGGCCATCTACCTATCCCTCTTTGCGGTACGGAGGGGCCCAATCCCAAGTTTATACGGCTCCTTCCTGCTAATTATTCTTGCTACCACGGCCAAGAACTTCCCCTTTGCGGCTAAAGCGGGTAGTTCAGCCATGATGCAACTGGGTCACGAAGTGGAAGAAGCCGGAATCATCGCCGGAGCTGGTTGGTTTACTCGCATGCGGCGCCTCATTCTTCCGCTACAGCGGAGTGGCCTGCTCGGAGCGGTAATGCTCCCATTTATTTCGGCAATGCGTGAACTGAGCATGGTCGTCATACTGACAACTCCCGGAACAGAGCTTCTGACCACATTGACCTTTCGATACTCGGATTATGGCTTCTACCACATGTCCAATGCGGTTGTGCTGTTGTTGGTAGTGATCATTGTCGTCATGCAGTATATCATGCAGAAAATAACCGGAAGTGACTTATCTGAAGGCTTAGGAGGTTAGTTAATATGGCAGACATAAGGTTAGAGGGCATTACCAAACGTTGGGGTGATGTAGTCGCAGTAGATGAGCTTGATTTAACCATTGAGGACGGTAGCTTTACCTGCTTACTTGGTCCTTCAGGATGTGGTAAGACAACTACACTGCGGATGGTTGCAGGACTAGAAGAACCTACAGCTGGGCGCATCCATTGTGGCCAGAAGTTGGTTCATTGTTCGGAACGAGGAATATCCGTTGGACCGCACCAACGTGGTGTGGGTTTGATATTCCAAAGCTATGCTTTGTGGCCGCACATGACGGTGGCGCAGAATATTGCCTTTGGGCTCGAAATGCAAAAGATGAAGCAACCGCAAATAACTGAGCGCGTCCGTGAGGCTGCCAGTTGGATGCAGATTGAAGAGTACCTACATCGGTATCCTTCGGAGCTAAGTGGAGGACAGCAGCAGCGTGTAGCCTTGGCCCGTAGCCTTGCTCCGCGACCGGATTGTCTCCTAATGGATGAACCGCTGAGTAATCTCGATGCCAAACTGCGTCTGGATATGCGTACTGAACTGAAGCGGATCCACGCGATGACAAAGATGACAATTCTATATGTTACCCATGATCAGCTTGAGGCTATTTCAATGGCCACTACAGTTGCTGTTATGAAAGATGGGAAACTTCAGCAGCTGGAGGATCCATTAAAACTTTACAAGCATCCGAACAACATGTTTGTAGCTAACTTTGTAGGCAGCCCGCCCATCAACGCCATATCAGGGCAGATCTACGCAGAACAAGGTGTTTGGCGTGTCCGTGCAGGCGATATGGTCTTAACTCTGCAAAAAAATCCTGAGGATGATGTGAAAATTAAGGATGGGCAGACAGTGACTGTGGCCGTACGCTCCGAAGACATCCTCTTGGACGATCCTAGTGCGCCATCTATGGCTATGACCGTTTATTCGAGTCTACCCACCGGATCAGATACCTTTGTACGTTTGACCCGTGGCGACGTGGGCATTATGGCCAAAATCTACGAATCAGATAATCTACCAGTAGATAGTAAGGCTTCTGTGAGCTTCAGGCCGGAGCGAATTTTACTATTTGATGGCGATACGGGGAACAGAATTTCCTTGGGTAGCAGTCTTGTTGGTTTCAACGAAGCATCAGCGTCGTAGGCGTAAAGGCTTCCAGCCGGAGCGCTAGTGGATAGAAGCAAAGAAAGAGGAAGATTTCGCCCCGTATACTCTATGGGGTGAAGTCTTCCTTGGCAGAATCTTTGCACATGATTCAGGGTGGCGCAATTTTTATGGGGCTACCTCCACGCTAATTCCCAACTTTTCTAAGGCCCGTATATCTTGATCGGGGATGCGGCTATCTGTAATGATGACATCAATATCCTCTAACCTGGCAAAGGGTGTGAATGCTTGTTTGTGAAATTTGGAGTAATCTAACAGACAGATAGTCTGCTCAGCAGATCGGATCATAGCTTTCTTTGTCTCTGCTAAATCCTCAGAATACACCATCAGGCCTTTCTGTACGTCGAGGGCTGTGGCCGCCAAGAAGAGCTTGTGTACTTTATACTTGCTCAGCATGTGTTCGGCGTCACTACCAAGTAAGGTATAAGTTCCTTCTCGGCGATGGCTACTGATCTTTCCGCCTGTGAGAAACAGATCAATGTTGAGTTTGTCTACAAGCTCTAGGGCGATGCGCAGATCATTGGTCATAACGGTAACAAACTGCTCATCAAGTAATCGGGCTAGGGGAAATGTGGTGCTGCCACCATCGAGAATCATAGTGTCCTTAGGTTCTACATGAGCCAGTGCCTGCCTAGCGATGCTTTCCTTTTCGGCGACGTTAGTTTGCTGTCGAGCCTGCACCTCAAAGAAAGACGCACCATTCCTTTTAACGATCGCCCCACCATGCACCCGATCTACCAGGTCCATTTCGGCCATCTTGTCTAGATCTAGACGGATGGTTTTGGGCGTAACATGGAGCTCTTTGGCGAGTTCCTTAACATCGACGGCACCTTGTTTCTCAATTAAACGGGAGATTTCGGTCATCCTTCTCGCTGCGTTCATTTCAGGTCTCCTTTGCTGGGTTAACCAAATCATAACACACAATAACAAACCTTTCAAATGCGAATATGTTCGCTATATGGGGAGGAAACGGTCAAGAAGAGTGGAATACGTTCACGAACAATAAAAAACCAAAAGGAACCTTTTGGTTGTCCTTCATGCAGGTTCAAAGAAACAGTGGAATAAGTAAAGGAGGTCTTTTTGTGGTAAAGGTAGGTATTGTTGGCTTTGGCGTAATAGGCATGCGATTGGCTACGGGTGTCGCTCTTCAGAAAGATATGGAGCTTGTGGGGGTAGCTGACGTCGGGTTGACCTTGACGGTACGCGCTTTGCTCGAAAGGGGTATGCCCTACGACTTCTATCTCGCGATCCCTGAAAACCGTGAAGCACTTGAAGAAGTAGGAGTACCCATCGCCGGCACACTTGAGGATCTAGTACAAAAGTGTGATGTACTCCTTGATGCTACGAGCGCTGGCGTAGGGGCAATGAACAAGAAGCTCTATGCCAAGTATGGGAAAAAAGCAGTCTTTCAAGGCGGTGAGAGTACAGATGTGGCCGACGTTTTCTTCCATGGCTACGCCAATTACGAAGAAGGG
>CAZAJB010000150.1:0-4645 GCA_964485345.1 uncultured Clostridiaceae bacterium | reverse complement strand
TCTTGCGGAGGCGCCGGAGAGCTTCATAAAAACTTGAAAAAAATGTGTGGGGGCCAGGCACCTACATACCTACATAGTGGAAACCCCGTGAAACCAAGTTACGCTACCACCAAGAAGATGAACGACATTGCCACCGACTTGGGGATTAACGCTTGGTATTCATCTTAGGGTTCGGTGTTCGTTCTCTGGCGACAGCGTCCTTCCTCGGCTCACTCATTTCATTATTTCACTTGCAAAAGTGGAATGCGGTGATATAATAGTGGAAAGTGGAGGGATGATGTAATCATGGTAGAAGGTAGTCGCACTGAATATAAGCGTCAATATACTCCTGACCTGCGAAAAGAAGTCGTAGCTTTTGCTAACTCAGGCGGTGGCATTATCTATATTGGGCGTGACAATGAGGGAAATACCTATCCGCTAGCCAATATAGACGGAACACTGACACAAATCACAAATAGCATCAGCGGCAGCATTCTACCCGATTTAACAAAGTGTCTGGCATATGAAACTAGCGAGACCGGCATTGTCATCACGGTTCTCGAAGGAACACATAAACCCTACTTCTTGTCGGAGAAGGGATTGAAGCCCTCCGGTGTTTATGTTCGGCAGGGTGCATCCAGTGTCCCCGCCAGCTTTGATCAAATCAGAGCAATGATCAAACTGACCGATGGAGACAAGTTCGAAATAGCCCGCTCCTTGCAGCAAGAGCTTACCTTCGATGCAGCAACACAGGAATTCTCTCACCGAGGCGTGGAGTTTGGTCCGAGTCAGATGAGAACCCTTGGGATCATAGGGGAAGACGGTCTGTATTCGAATCTCGGTCTGTTGTTGTCAGATCAGTGCACGCACACCATCAAATTGGCTGTCTTTAGCGGCACCGGAAAAGGCGAGTTTAAGACGCGCAAAGAAATCAACGGTTCCGTCCTGAGGCAGGCATATGCCGCCTTCGATTTTCTCAGCCTAGCGAACAATCTTGCCGCCACCTTTTCTGGACTCCATCGCATTGAACAGTATGATTACCCCGAAGAAGCTGTGCGCGAAGCAATGCTCAATGCGATCGTCCACCGGGATTACGCCTTCTCCGGAAGCACAATCGTGAACATCTACGATGACCGTATTGAATTTGTTTCTCTAGGTGGTCTCATGCCTGGTTTGCGAGCAGAAGATTTGTTTTTGGGGATTTCTCAACCACGCAATGAAAAACTCGCCAATATCTTCTATCGCTTGAAACATATAGAAGCCTATGGAACTGGTCTACGGAGAATTATGCAGTATTACGATGATTTTGATGCAAAACCCACAATTGAAGCAACCCATGGTGCTTTTAGGCTAACTATGCCAAATATGAACCATGTCCTTCCGCTTAGGCCGAAAAAACAGCATAAGCCTCAACATACCATCATCTTGGAGTATCTACAGGAACACCCCTTTGTCACAAACGAGACCGTTCAAGAACTTCTCTCTGTCAAACAGACGAGGGCTTATGCGATTTTGCGCGAAATGATCAATGCGGGCCTCATTGTCAAAGATGGTGTTGGCAATGCGTATGTGCCTGTAGAATAGATGATTTTTGTGAAAACCTGCCCGTTTTACGAAGAGCATGGCTTCGAGGCGACAGGAACTGGTGGCAACGTACAGCTTTCAAAAGCACACAAAGAGAATGCGAGATTCCGATTCACCGTGATGCTACAGAATGGCAACAATATTGCGGCAGACGAGACCTTCTCCAAAAATAGCAAACGTCATTTTCCCCATGACATCAACCCAGAGGTATTACGAAGTGTGAGTTAGGGCGTGAAGCCCCGTGGCCAAAACCACGGGGCTTCATCACCTCTACGAATCTCTAGACACTAGGGAGCAATGGGGAAAATGGTCTTTTCAATGCCCAAATCCAGCTCTCCCCGCTTAACTTCTTGAATGTAGCCGCTAAACTGCACCGGTTGATCTGCCTCAAAGTGGAACGGTTCTGATTCTCCAAAGTAATCACCGTGGTCAATCAGGTTGTTGCCGTTCACATCAACCCAGGCCATCAGCCGATGCTCGCCAGTGGGAACTAGGAGTTGGTAATTTCCGCCTTTTGGTTTAATGTAAGTTTCAACAAGGGAATACACAGCATCTCCAACCCGCTCGCCTGCAATCACCCTTATCTCGCTTACTCCACTGACTGCCCAATAGGCATTAATCAAGCCATAGCCGTAATGGGGATGAAATTCGTCTTCTGTCAAGGACATGCTTGTTTCCCGCAGTATTTCCATTACTTCATAGTGAGGAATTCCATTGGCCAACATCAGGCCCACCACACCGGTGACATGGGGCGCCGCCATTGATGTCCCTATTTTGCCCCCATACTCATTACCAGGGGTTGTGCTCCAGATCTGGTAATTCCACCCGCCTCCCGGGGCCGCCACATCCAACTCCCAGCCGTAATTGGAATAACTAGCTTTAGTGGGGCGGCCGTCTGCACCAACTTCCACTGCTCCAACGCCTAGGACGCCTTCATACGAAGCGGGATAGGCTGTCGACGTATTATCGTTGCCAACCGCAGCCACAATGATTACCCCTGCTTCTAAAACCTTGGCCACCGCCGCTTCTTCCAGATCATTTCTTGCGCCCCCATAGGAAATATTGATCACCTGAACAGGGTTGGGATTGAAAGGGATTTCCGAGTCAATTAGACCGGCCGCGTAAAGCATACCCCAGGAAGAATAGTAGTTGCTGCCGTTGCCATCATCGTCCAGGACCTTCAGGGGAAGAATTTCCACATCCCACATCGCACCTGCAACTCCCAACGAATTGTTGGTTACAGCGCCGATTGTACCTGCCACATGAGTGCCATGGCCATGCACATCATAGATGGTCTGCCGCTTGCTGATAAAGTCGTAAGCAAGATCCAGGTCCAAGTTTGCTGCCAAGTCCTCATGCTGCGGATCAACACCTGAATCCAGGACCGCAATCCTAATGGACCTCTCTCCAGTAGTTACTCCCCAGGCCTGGGGCAGGCGAATCCAGTCATAGTGCCATTGAGAAGGATAATATCCATCGTTCGGAGTAACACTGCTGCGTCTAGTCACATAGTGGGGTTCAAAGGAGACTACTCCCGGTATGAATCCCGCGGTTAAATTGGCCGGCCGCATTGGAGCTTCGTCTTTAACCAAATGTGCGCTTAGCACCCGCAGACTGTGAATTACCGTATAGCCTGCTTCTTCCAGCAGGGCTTTTTGCTCTTCCAAGTCAACGGAAGGATCAAACATTACCACAAACTCCCCTTCTCTGGTCAAGGGAGCAGAAGGCTGGACTATGGCGGACTGCTGTCTGCCGCCCCTAATCTCTTCAGGGCTGGTAAAACTGTGCTCGACAGAGATTCTGCCTGAAACCATGCTCCCAAGACCCAACTCGAATACTGCCGTCACCCTTTTCATACCGTCGATCGTGATCGTCCCGGGGTTTTCCTTTCCTGAAAGGTCGCCTTCCCAGTGGCTAAACCTCCACTCAGGACTTGGGTGCGCAGTCAGTTCAACAACTGTACCCGGTTCATAGCTGCCCGGATCCGATCCCAGGGCCTGTGGAGAAGTGATCACCTTCCGACTGACAGTCCCCTCGCCTTGCACCGCGATGCTCAAGCTGTACTCTTCCGGCAGGAAGACCGCAGTTACCTTTTTGGCTCCGTCCATGATAATTGTCTCTGGGTTACTCTCTCCCGACAGAGCCCCCTGCCAGTGGCTGAAACGCCAGCCGCTTGCCGGAACAGCTGTGAGCCGAACGCTTTCGCCGTGCTCAAATTGGAGATCCTGACCACCAGCGTCCTTGTCTGCCCGTACCTCTCCATCGCCTTGTACGGAAATGTCAAGACTGTACTCCGCCCTAAACCCGACAAAACTGACCGTCTCTTCACGTGACACGACAATATGTTGCGGCTCAAAGACCCAGCCTGCTTTCTGAGCAGTGATTCCCACCGATCCTTCTAGGTTCCACAGGGAGAAGTAACCCTCGACATTTGTTTCCTGTGCCCGGCTGGGCTTGCCTGCTGCTTCAAGTCGGATGACAACCCCAGGAATCCCTGCGCCCGATGCATCAGTAACCCTGCCCGAGACTTGGTATGTCAGGACCGTATAAAAAACTGTAACCCCCCGTTCAGAAAGGGTTTCGATTAACTGCACAGCCTCAGAACCGGGCGATGTGTCAATTGGATTACCCCGGAGATCCACCTGGGTTCCAAATCCTATGCCCGGATTACTCACAAGTGGCGACAGATCTGAGATTTCGTTATTGCTCAGTCCGAAGTACTCCACCTTTGGCATAAACTCCAGCGCACTGATATCAGAAATCTGATTGTCGTCCAGCCAGAGCATTTCCAATTCCGCCAGGTTTGACAGGGAACTAATGTCAGAGATGCGGTTATTTGTAAGATCTAAAATCCAAAGTCTTGTCAACTGCCCTAGGGGACTGAGGTCCTCAACTGAGTTGTCCTTTAGAAGCAAATGTTCCGTTTTTGTCAGGCCTGACAGCGGGCGGAGATCAGTGATGGAGTTTTTCACCAGATCTAATATCTCTAAGTTAACCATGCTGGCCAGGGGGCTGAGATCACTGATCTGAGTTGAATACAGTTCAAGATTCTCGAGACTGGTTAAACCGCTTAAGGGTTCCA
>CAZAJB010000149.1:0-4691 GCA_964485345.1 uncultured Clostridiaceae bacterium | reverse complement strand
CTTCATAGGTTCATGCAACTCCTTAGCCCGATATCTTGGGAGGATAGGCAGGGATACAAGTTGGCGCGATATGCTTACCAATGACCGCAAAGAGATCGGAGATTTTGCTTGTTACCTGCACGCTTTGCTTGGGGTGGAGGCGAGGTAGGATGGCGTTAGATTGTGCAACTACTAAAGATGTAAATGGAGGGTGATAACGTGGGATGAAAAGAATTGGGATGACTAAGTGTGAATGGCCTGGTTGTGTTGGGAATGCACATCATTGTCTGTGTCCCTTTGGGCGAAGACGATAATGCGCAGAAGATATTCGAAAGTATTAATTCAACCGGTGTGAAATTGACTGCCTCCGATTTGATTCGGAACTTCCTTCTTATGGACATGAGCAGTGAAAAACAAGAGTACTTTTACTCAGGATACTGGAAGCCTCTTGAGAGACTCTTTGGTGGGGACGCCCAAAAACTGGAGGGATTCTTTAGATTCTTTCTTGCAATCCAAACCAAGACGTTACCCAACAAAAACGTGGTGTACAAGGTGTTCGTTGATTGGTTCCAGGATGTAATTGATGAGCATGGAATTGAAGCTGTTTTTAGGCAGATAGTACAATACGGCGAGTACCACTACGCTATCTATAAGCAAGATTATGCAAAGCTACCGACTGAGATTGTAGGGGCCTTAAGAGAGTTTCGTAGAATTCTATCGGACATGCCCGCTCCTTTATTCATGGAGTTCTTCAAGTTGCACAATGAGGGAAATATTAGTGCCGCACAGCTTTGCGAACTGATTACGATTGTGAACTCCTACCTCATGCGCCGTGCTTTGTGTGATTTGGATACTAGTAGTATCAGTCGGCTATTTCCAGCGTTACTAAAAGACATGCTAGCAGACTGCGATGGCGGTTATCGAAATATTGCTGAGATCCTCAAGAAAAACCTCGTGAATAAAAATGTAGGAAATGGCATGTATATGCCAGACGATACCCAATTGGTGGATCTCATAGCTCAAGCGAACATGTATTCAATCAGGGTTACACTCCGAATTTTCTTGGACAAACTAGAACACCACAATAATCCTGCACCCGTCGATTTGAGCACACTAAATGTTGAACACATTATGCCGCAAAGCCCCACTACCGAGTGGTATGATGAGTTGAGGATTAATGAGGATACCTACCAACGGAATGTCCATCGACTGGGTAACCTTACTCTGGCTAGCAAGACAGACAATAGTGCGATGAAGAACAGCGTGTGGAGTTACAAGAACCGGATCTTAGCTGACACTTCCCATCTCAAGATAAATGAGGAACTACTGAAAGTTGAGAGGTGGACCATCGAGGAAATTGACAAGCGAACACACTTTTTAATTGGGAAAATTATGGAACTATATCCCTATGTTTCTGCGAAGGTCGATGTGATACCGAAAAAGGCGATTTACATCAAATCAAGTACCATCCAAGCTTCTGGCTTCCTGAACCTGGACAACGGGAGCGTGGAAATTGATGCAGGTTCTGAATTGCATATGTTTGAAAACGCGGAAAACTATTCTGATATAGAGGACCAGAGAAAGGCCCTTTTGGAGGATAACATCATTGCTGCAACCGAACAAGGCCTTGTCTTCGTTCGTCCTCATGTTTTCCATTCGAATAGAGCCAACTATACAGCCTTAAGTAACGCGGCTAGCGTTATTCTGCACGGATCACGTAATGGGTGGGAAGGCTGGACTGACGAGAATGGTACTCTGCTTTGTGATTTGCCGGAGATCAGGGGTAAGTTCTTGTAAGAGATATAAGATCTAGGCTTTATGACCACTTTGGTCACCGTTCTGAGTTCAGGGGAAGGCTTTAACCAAGGAAAGGGGATTATTCATGTTGACTGTATCGACAATGAGCGACTTAATGGGCACGATAAACACTCTTGAAAAGTACCTTGCCAGCAAAAAGGATCCAGAGTATAGCTTTGCATTAGACCGGGTGAAAAAGGGTACCTGTTTTGCGGCCGTAAAGCAAGGGGATGAATACAAATTCTATCCAAGTAGATTCATCGGTTACGTTGGCAACACTATGGCCAGCCACCTTAATAGCGATGATAAGGATGGTAGGGAAACAAACCCAGCTATTTCAAAAGTCATAGGATCAAAACCGCGATCCGACACGTTCTTGAATGAAAATTACGTAGAGTATTGCACCCGGTTAGGTATTGAAGCTGCAGAAAGAGGTGCTTTTGGTGTCGAAAGGAAATTCTGGATCATAGGTTAATGCGATGCCAATACAGAGTACATTTTGTGCCAGTCTAAGTAGTTCGGGGAGGTCAAGGGAATGCAACCGGATCGCCATGATTTGCGTGCTTTGCTACAACTGGTCTTAGAATTATATTACAAGGATGATCGTTATTTCACCCCGACAATTTCGTGGTCTAATGAGTATAAGCTGGCAGCATTTGGGGAATATCAGTTCCATGAAAATCACATTTATATAAGTCGCTTACTGAACACGGATCAGATATCTAAAGAGGCCATAATGTCGGTCATTTATCATGAGCTTTTGCATCAAGATGGTACTGAGCACGGGCAAGCCTTTGAAGGAATGACGGAACAATTTCCCAATTACGGAGCGCTTTCGCAGGAGTTGGAGGAGTATTTTGGCACCATTGATGTAGTTCCGCAACTAAATCCATCTAGAGCAATAAGGGCCCTAATTGACAATACTGTTTTGGTTCTTTTGCCTAACGAACACGATCGGCAGTACCTCGAACAGTTTGTTTACTGCAACAGAGCCCTTTACCTCCAACATTATAAAGGACGCACATTGCCCGACATGGATGACGCTTTTGTTGTTTGGCTCTGCCAGACTGAGACAGAGACCTTTGTTGTTGGCTGGTCGGATGAGGCTACTCTTTATTCACACATTGGTGAATTCACTAACGAAAAATGGGGTGGGCTTAGTTTTAACTACCAAGCGAAAAGCAAACCCGAACTCACCCATCTTCTTTTTCCGGCAAATTGCACCTGCGCGATTCCAAACAACTGGCTCCCGGCAAAGCTAGATCAAAAAGGCTATTGCTTGGCGTCCGATATTAGAGACTTTGATATAGATGACATTTTCGACTATTTGCGCCATTACTCTGAGGACATTTTTATTCCGGGTTTACTTGACGAGGCCATTGATAGCTGCGCTCCTTTGACAGAAGGGGACGCAAAAAAGCTAATTGCAGCGTCCATAGAAGAAACCTCTAGTTACCGGTCGCTTTGGATTGCTAACCTTGCGGTCGAGGCTAAGCTATCTTATGAGACCCTTTTCAACCAAGCAGACGCGCTAAGATTTGCCAGCGTGTATGATACGTCTTTAGACGTTTTCATGAAGGCATCTAGAATGAAACCGCAAGTCATTGAGCCGAAGATTGAGGCACTGAAGATATGTATCATGCTGGGTAACAAGGCCTTGGGGCGTAGGTTGCTGGTTGAAATTCCAGAAAGGGACCTTGTTACCACCTTGGGCGATACTTTGTTCAAAGAAACGCACCTTCTTTTGTCTTAGTAGCGGCATTTGAAGTGTGGTATAAGGAACGGGTCCTTAACATCGTCAATGGTTGCTGCCTCGGCTCTGGGCTTTGTTGTTGCTGGAATCACCAACTGAAGGCAGACACTGACAGACTGGTATCTTTACTCCTAAGCCGAGAGGCTTGTGGCCTAGGTTTACGGTGGTGCAATGTGTCATGAAAGTGCAACTTCGTCGAGCGTAAATGAAATGTTATATCCAAAAAGCTTGATATTCGGTGTGACGGTGGCTGCATAGATCAAGCGTTGATCTATCGTGTAGCCACGATGACCCCGCTAACACCCTTATCGCCGACGCAGTGAGGCAATTTTTTGACTTATCCCTAGTTCAAGTATTCTGGTGTTAATGAGAAGCGATTCTCGGCAAGAACTCGACAGACTCATGGAATGCTCTTTTAGTCTATTGGAGTCTTGTACTCATCTTGGGTTCAGACATCAGGCGAGCAGCGTGCGGACTGATCAAATCGGGAAATGCATAATTTGTTCGATATTGGGCCATTTTGCTCTAGGTCCTTTGGGTTCCGCCAATGGTTCAAGTGCACTGTACTGTTCTCCGCTATAGTATTCCTATGATCTGCTTACCGCAACTTCGGAAGCTACTTTCACGTGTGCAATCACATGCCATTTATCCGTAGTTTCCTTAAGTGATATTCTTTCAGTGGGAATGCAAAATTCTGGTTGAGTAAGTTTGCTCTTGAAAAAATCACTACCATGTACCTTTACAGATTCCACCAGCCAACCTTTGTTTCGATACGCCACCATGAGATCCGTTATAGTACCTAGTTCGTGATTGTCAAGGCTGGTTACTGTGCATCCAAGCAAATCACCAATGCTAGGTTTAGCATCTTCCGGAGGACTAATGGCCACAGCTTCGGGCTCAACATGGACTATGCCGTTTTCCATGCGAAGGTTTTCCACAGGAATACACATGGTTCTTCGTCCCAAGAACCTACGTTGTTCGTATCTAATATAAGCAACACGAGGGAACAACGGGGCAGAGAAACTCTTGAAAGTACCGTTTAGGCCGACAAATGGTATTTCTTCGGTTGTTGAGTACCAAAAAGAGTTACTGATGGCTGATGGAACTAAAAAACTTGGAAGTGTCTTGGTTTGAACGATCCGGGAATAGTCATCGATCTGCT
>CAZAJB010000148.1:0-4705 GCA_964485345.1 uncultured Clostridiaceae bacterium | reverse complement strand
GAAATTCTTTTTCGTCCGTATGGTCCTGGTGGCCAGGTCATTGATCTAGCTAAGCTTGATCCGAAGGGACGCGAGTTTCGCCGCATCCGGGGCAAGATGATCTCCATGATTTTCCAAGAGCCCATGACCTCCTTAAGCCCGGTGCACACCATCGGAAACCAGATTGTGGAGTCCATTTTATTGCACCAAGAGCTCGACCAGAAGGCTGCTCGTGCGGTGGCGGCAGAAATGCTAGAGCGTGTCGGTATCAAAGAGGCCAAGAAGCGCCTCGATGATTATCCCCACTCCTTTAGCGGTGGCATGCGTCAAAGGGCCATGATTGCTATGGCACTTTGCTGTGAACCGAAGCTTTTAATTGCCGACGAGCCCACCACCGCCCTAGATGTAACGATTCAAGCCCAGATTCTTGATTTGATGCGCGATCTCCAAGATGAATTTGGCATGGCCATCATGATGATCACACACAACTTAGGGGTGGTGGCCAATGTGGCCGATGATGTGGTCGTGATGTACCTTGGACAGGTGGTAGAGGCCGCTCCAGTGGAGAGCCTCTTTGCCAACCCCAGTCATCCTTATACGAAGGCTTTGCTGCGATCGATTCCCCGCTTAGGGAAAAAACGTAAGGAGCAGCTCGCTTCGATTGAAGGTGCGGTGCCCGATGCTTACAACATCCCGCCAGGCTGTCCCTTTCATCCGCGCTGCAGTCTGTTTCAACCAGGATTGTGCGATCAGAGCCAACCCCCTATAGTCAAAGTGGGCTCTGGTCACACCGTCCGCTGCTTCTTAGCAAGTGAGGTGAACTAAGATGGCTGGTCAATTGCTCCTCGATGTGCAGAATCTCAAGAAGTACTATCCCATCAGGCATGGCACCTTTCACCGGGCGGTGGAGTATGTGAAAGCCGTGGATGATGTGAGCTTTCATATTAACAAAGGAGAGACCCTGGGCCTGGTAGGCGAAAGTGGTTGCGGCAAGACCACAACCGGTCGATCCGTTATCAGGGCCATAGAGCCCACTGCGGGGCAAGTGCTTTTCTACCAAGACGAGAAGGCTATCGATCTGGCCAGTCTAGGGCAAGAGGAGTTGCGCCGGATTTGGCAGCATATTCAACTCATCTTTCAGGACCCCTACTCCTCCTTGAACCCCCGCATGACGCTGAAGGACATCGTAGGCGAGCCTTTCTTGGTGCACAATGTGGCTAAGGGCAAGGAGCTTGAGGAGCGGGTGGCGAGCCTTCTGCACAAGGTGGGATTGAGACCTGAGTATATGCTTCGCTATCCCCATGCCTTTAGCGGTGGACAAAGACAGCGTATTGGTATTGCCAGAGCTCTAGCCCTAAACCCCTCGCTGATCGTCTGTGACGAGCCAGTATCGGCTCTGGATGTTTCTGTTCAGGCGCAGATTTTGAATCTATTGGCGGACTTGCAGGGCGAGTTCGGTCTTACCTACTTATTTATCGCCCACGATTTAGCTGTAGTGGAGCATCTTTGTGATCGTGTTGCCGTGATGTATCTAGGCAAAATCGTAGAGTTGGCCACCACAGAAGAGCTTTTCGGACAACCTCGTCATCCTTATACGGAGACTCTGATGAACGCAGTGCTGCACCCTGACCCTGCCCGCAAAAGGCAGAGGCTTGGGCAAAGTGGTGTTGTTCTGGGCGAAGAGGGTTCGCCTGGCCAAGGGTGCAGTTTTGCGCCGAGATGCCCTTATGCAAGTTCTAGGTGTCATGCAGAAAGCCCTGGGCTGAGACTGATGCCAGGGACAGACGATCATGAAGTGGCCTGTCATCGTGCCGAAGAGCTCTCTTTGGTTGGGGCCGACTGAAATCATAAAAATACTTTAGGAATACAGAAGGAGTTCTACTCCTTCTGTGGAACCTTGAGCTAGGCAGACTGCACTATTTTTTTCCTTCGAATACGAAAACGAATTTATGAAGATTGATCCGAACCCCGGGAATAAGGATCATGGCTGTAAAGGAGAGGACATTATGCAATGTACATTTTATGATCTAAACGAACGCAGCACATCTTGCAGCATAGACTTGCTCTTTCCCCAATGGAGGGAAGGGGATGAGCGGGTCGTAATCTTCTCGCCCCACGACGATGATGGCGTGTTAGGAGCCGGACATCTCATTCAAGCGGTAAGAGCTAACAAAGGTGAAGTCTTTGTGGTCGTCTTCTGTGAAGGTAATGCCGGTTATACCACAATCGGCGAGCACTCGACCATTGTTGATGTGCGCAGAGACGAAACCCTGGCGGCCTACGAAATTCTTGGTGTGGATGAGCGGCACATTCTACGCATGGAGTATTCGGACTTTAGTGTCTTAGGCCACTTGGGTTGGAAGCTTCCGGCAGGAGACTTAGGCACCTTCCCTCGGATGATTACTCTCTTGCGCAATCTCCAGGCTACACGACTTGTTTTGCCCAATGCCTACAGAGAGCACATCGACCATGAGGCGGTGGGCCGCATCGGAGCCTACGATGGTCCCCAGTCTGGCGATCCGATCTTAGCCGACTGGGGTACAAAAACACGAATCCGCTCTTTTCTAGAGTACGCCGTCTGGGGTGACTTTTCACCAGAAGACGCCTTGGTTCAGAGAAGAGATAAGGGCATCAGGGCCAATCGGGCCCTAAAGGGTCCCATTGAGGCCGAAGAGTCGGTCCTTGCTGCCATTAACGCTTTTAAATCTCAAGCAACGACCATTGCTCCCCTGATCAGCTCGCGGCGGCATCGACGCCTGGGCGATGGAGTACTCGAACTTTACATCAATTTTGATCCCAGACCGATGCTTGATTTTTCTCCCTACCTGAAGCTTGTTGAGACACTGGATACATAACAATCACAGACAAATGGAGGTTTTTAATGATGACAAAACTAGCGATTCAAGGTGGAACCCCCGTGCGCACCAAGCCTTTCACTGCCTGGCCCATCCATGGTGAACAGGAAGTCGAGGCTGTGTCGCGGGTTGTGCGTAGCGGTAACTGGGGAAGGCTTGCTGGGGTAGAAACACCGCTCTTCGAGCAAGAGTTTGCCCAGGCCCATAATGCCAACTATGGCCTGGCTGTCACCAATGGTACCACTTCCTTAGAAGTTGCCTTGGCGGCTCTAGATATTGGAGCCGGTGATGAGGTGATTGTGCCTGCCTATACCTTCGTTGCCTCTGCCACCTGTGTTCTGACTGTCAACGCTATTCCCATTTTTGCTGATGTTGACCCCGATACCTTCAATCTCGATCTTGATTCGGTGCGCAGCAAGATCACAGCGAGAACAAAGGCCATTATTCCTGTACACTTCGCTGGCCTGCCTGTGAATATGGAGGAGCTCATGGCTTTGGCAGCAGAGCATGGACTACATGTTCTAGAAGACTGTGCCCACGCCCACGGCGCTAAGTTTCGGGGGAAAGGTGTAGGATCCTTTGGCGCCTTTGGTTCCTTTAGTTTTCAAGCCAGTAAGAATATGAACTCCGGTGAAGGCGGCATAGTGCTCACCAACGACAAGGATCTCTATGAGCGGGCTAACTCCCTGCACAGTTTTGGACGTCTACCTGGACGGCCCTGGTACGAGCACCACATGTACAGTGGCAACCTGCGGATTACAGAGATGCAATCTGCCATCCTCCGGATTCAACTGGCACGTTTGGCAGAAGAGAACAAGCTTCGCAGTGAAAATGCAGCGCTCCTGACAGGACTCTTGAGCGAGATTCCGGGCATCACTTGTGTAGACCCAGAAGGCCCCGATGCTAGTGAGCGTGTTTATCACCTCTACGTCTTCAGGTATAAACCGGAGCAATTTGCCGGATTAAGCAAGGCGCAATTTATTGAAGCCCTGACGGCTGAGGGCGTACCTGCAGCTGGCGGCTACCCTGTTCCCATGTATAAGCAAAATCTCTTTATGACCAAGACCGCTAAGGCCAAGGGTTGTCCCTTCTCTTGCCCCCACTATGCTGGTCCCGAAATTGATTATGGGCAGCTGCATCTTCCAGGCGCAGAACAGGCCTGCAATGAGGCAGTTTGGTTTACGCAGAATCTCCTCTTAGGCGACGAACAAGATATGCGGGATATTGCGGAAGCAGTGAGAAAGATCCAAGCCAATGCGTCCGAGCTAACGAAGGGCTAAACAGATGACTCTAGAACTCGGTGTTTTTGTTCCCCTCACAGATGATCCTCTCTCGGAGCTTCGTAAAGTGAAGGAGATGGGGATTAGCACTTGCCAAGTTTCCTTTTGGGATCCGGCAATTATAGTAGCAGAGGTGGCTAGCAAGGTCAAGCAGGCCTCAGAACAGACGGGTGTCACCGTCACGAGCTTGTGGGCCGGCTGGCCTGGCCCAGCCATTTGGGACTTTTATTCTGGCCCTGTTACCCTAGGACTTGTACCTCCGGCTTATCGCAGTGAACGCTTGAGCATTTTGAAAAGGGCGGCGGATTTTGCCGCCCAAATCGGCACAGCAGATCTCACTACCCATGTTGGGTTTATCCCTGAAAACCCCTGCGAACAGCTGTATACCGAGGTGGTCTGCGCGGTGCGGGAGATCACAGCGTATTGCGGCCAATATGGGCAGCATTTCTGCTTTGAAACGGGACAGGAGACACCTGTGACCTTGCTACGCACCATCAAGGATGTGGGCCTGGACAATCTGGGAATCAACTTAGATCCCGCAAATCTCTTGATGTATGGCAAGGCCAACCCGATTGACGCGGTAGGCGTCTT
>CAZAJB010000147.1:0-4731 GCA_964485345.1 uncultured Clostridiaceae bacterium | reverse complement strand
TTTTCGCTTCTCTCGTGAGCTTCATCAATAATGATGATCCCGTACTGGCTAATACGTCCAGCGACAATCCAGTTGATTAGCTTGCCATCGGTTACAAACTCGATTGCATTTCGCCAATCAGCCTTGTCCTCTTGGCTATATGAATAACCAATATCGTATCCAGCTCCTACTGATGAACCCATCAAATCTTTTCCCAGATATTCAGTAATCCCAGTTACTGCCACGATGCGCGGCTGAGTTACCAAAATTTGTCCATCTCGGGTGAAGAAATCTTCCTCTATTCCTTGTGGTGGATATACCAGCCAATAGGGTAGAGCCGTTGATTTGCCAGAACCTGTTGGTCCGACAACTATAACTACACGATGGTTAGGATCCCGAAACCAAGCTGCGATTTCCCTAACCTTGTCTGGAGTTAACCCGAAGCGGGTCTCATCAAAGCTACTTTCTCGATCAGTAGGAATGTGAACCCTTTTCTCTGGACGTTGAATAAATCCCAAATGTCCGGGTTTAAGTTCCCTAATAAACCGAGGAATACGAAAATATGGAGTAGCTACTCCTTTTCGCATCTTTCGCTCTTCTTCTTGGTGTTTTTCGCAGTATTCAGGTCGCGAAAAACCATATTGAAGTGAGTTGCGATAAGAGCGATCGGAATATCCAACCATATTGGTACAACCTGGCCATTTGCATGGCGCTTCCCATTCACGAGTCATTGTCTACACTCCCTTGTGTAAAATAACCCAACTGTTAATGTACACTTTGGTCCAATGATTTGGACAAAAGCATAGTCAGTATGATAGCACAAAACGAACTCATAGTGTATAATTTAGTATTCCAAAAACGGAAGCACCTTGTAAATCTAGTTTGAAGGAGGGAATCCTGTGTGTGTCAAGGACGGAAACGTCACAGAGAATGCTGGTATTGTTGCAGCAGCAAAGGAGTATCAAACGCAGGCCGAGGCAGTGATTGGAAACACTATTGACTCCTGCGTAAACGGTGAGCTCACTCCAAACGAAGCACAGATTGAGCTTGCTAAGGAATTTGCAGCTGACAGAAATAATTTTCAGGAGGCTATGCAAAGTCTGGAAGATCAGCTCGGTACAGGAAAAGATGTGGTGGCAGTCGACGTTAGAATGGTACCGGAAGGCAGAGTGAACGTTGTAATATACAACGATGAAACAGTAAAAGCCTTCGAGTGTAGACCAAATGGAGATGTCATTCCGGTTATGCCTAATCCAGCCTTTGGCCCTGTTGTTGTGGGAAGTCGAGTGATGTTTCAAGATAATACAGGAACACTTCACAGGAACGCGGAAGGTGCGGTGGCTGCAAATCAGGGCCTAGAGCAAAGTGGCATTTTTACAGTCACAGGTGGCAACTGTCCTCAAGACGCTCGTCTTGCGCCCGACTTTGTACCTGATCCTTCTAGGAGGTAGCTGCCTGTGAGAAGGGGTAATCATGATTTATTTCTAATTTACCCCTTCTCAAAATATTTTTATATTTGAGAAATAAAGGTTAAACAACTAAAATACAATCATGTTAACAAACAAACAATTAGAAACAATTTGCAAGGGTCTTCCATCCAATTTTCAAAAGGCAGGCCTAGATCCTCTTATGGAGGTAGCCAAAAAGGCTGCTAGAGATGCAGAAGAAAACTATAATAAATTGCCTGAGCCAAAAACACGCAGCTTGTTTTCTTATACGGCTTTTTGGATTAAAAGCGCCATCATTTTTAATGAAGATAACTCCAACATAGGAAAATTAATAAGAGAACAGGAAGGAAAAAACGAACAATGTAAAAGCGCGTGGAGGAAACATACTGAGGCACATGCCAAGTACTATGAGACAATTTTACCCGGTGGTGATAATAATGTCTTACCGAAGGATAGAACCCCAAATACAGAAGATATCTGGAGAAAAATTGATGAAAGGATTGTTTTTGATACAGAGGAAGAAATACTTAAAGACCACTTACCATTATTTAGCGAGCTAAAACCTAAGTATATTAGTCTTGTAAATGCATTAAATAATTTGGCACAAGCTCGTGGCTATAAATCTCAATTAGAGTCTAGGATTGATGAAAAAGTACTTAAATCATTTACTGATAACAAAGAAGCGGTAGTTAAACATTGCCAAGAACAGATATCGGAGATGAAAGTTCCTAGTTGGTTTTATTCTCAGTTCAACAGACAGAAAAATCTTAATTTTATTAAATTGCTACCAAATCTACCCGACATTGGACTTCCTGATGAGATTTTAGATATAGCATCAGGAGAATATCCAATTTTAAACAAATTTAGAGGCCGAATATTTTTTGATTTAGATTGCAAGGACTCTAAAGCTTATTATGAGAAAAAAACCGATACTTTTAAAATCATAATAAACAAAGACAAAGATCGCTGGGAACAAACAGTTGAGCTGTTCAACAGCATTGCCAATGTGATTAGTGATTTAACCTCTTTTGAAGCAAACTGGAACTCAGAATCTATAAACGATTCAGTTGAACATGATCCTTATTGGATAGAGTTTAAGTTACTAAAGAAATTTTTACCTAAGGTTTATCAGGCTAGAGTATTGAGTATCTTAAGTGATATTGCTGACATCATCTTTCTACTTGAGGTCTATAAAAATCCAGATCAAGATTTACCAAAACTATATGCCAATGCTGTCAATCATTGCTTTCCTGATGCTAAACAAACAGAAAACTATACATATCTAATAAAAGACCATTTGTCATTTCATCCATTCAGCACCTTGCCCCAAGCGATTGCTCAAGTAAAGGTATTGGGTGAGTCTTTAGATAGATAGAAATCATTCGCATTTCCAATTCCCCCAAATATAGGATATAATTCTTCAGCTCAAAAGGAGCACTTTTCGTACATTGACATTTAGGTACAAGGAGACCTGAAATGAATGCATCAGACCTGTTTGATCAGTACCTGGATAGGTTTACCAAGCAGTTTAGTTCAGCAGGCAGGACACCTCGAGACAAAGATTGGCGTCCAGTAAGGCACGCCATAAGAGATGTCATTTTATTCAAAGTAGTGGCAAGACTACAAGAGAAAGACAATGTAATGGAAGTGGATGTGTTCCTGACATATGATCCAGGTGCTATTTCTGGCTGGAGCGGAACAAAATTCGCAACCATTTACATTCTCTCTCAAGCTTACAAAAGCGGCTCCTCGATGGGGATCCGATTCACTAACAATGTTGAGGGCGGAAGCGTACCAGCAGCGATTGTCATAATGGCTGAAGATTATGGTGTGTTCCTAAAAAAGGAGCATATTGAATCTGGGGTCATTACTCCAAAAGAAGCTAGACTCCTATATCTAGCGCTCACTGAATTTAGTCCAGAAGCTGCGCAGCGCGCAATGGAGTTGTCTTTGGCAGACAAAGTTTCTCCAGAACGGGTTTGCTATATGGTTCATCATCTGACTTACACTAAGGAGGAAATGGAATCATTGCTTCTTGGAGCTGAGTTCCCAGAGAACATTCTGTTGGGGAAAGTGACACCTCAGGAGTATCTGCTATACCAAGATGCTGTTCTGAGAGCTAGAGACATAGTTTTAGGAGGAATTTTAGATCGAGCTCTCAAGCTCAAAGAGCTTGTTGGTGAAGACGGCAGAGTGACAGATCTTGAGGAAACTGATCGATATATCCAGATCGGGTTTGACTCGAGGTACTTTGCGAAAGTATATGAGACCAAAGAGGAAACTCCAATTCCATGGATTTCTGCTCAAAAAACCACTATACCAGAAGGTAAACGGATGGTGGTAATGGTCCGAGCACGAGATTCGGCAGACTTTGAAATCTATTTTGAGCAAGACTTGGCTGCGTTGCAAGAAATGCGTCAGGCATATTCAGATCGGCCAACCTATTATTGTCTATTGGTTCCTAGAAATATCTCGGAACTTCCGGACGAAAAGTTGGCACTATATCGGAACAGGCTACTCGAACATAAAGTTCATCTCATGATTTGTCCAGAGAGTGTTGCACTTTTGGATACAGAAGTCATGAGACGACTCAGAGAATGCGAAACAATGCGGCACGATGTCGGAAGTGGCGAGAACCGCGAAGAGATCAAGGCTGTTATACCAAAGCTTGATTTTAATTTAACTGAAATCAGACTGGTGGCAGTTCCTCGTAACTTGGTTGTCGGAAGACTTTCATTGTCTCAGTTAACCGAGCAGGCAGTCTACGATGAGGATGAACTAAGGCGTGGTGTTAACAAGCACAACGTTCGCGCTCGTTATCATCTGGTCTGCGATAGAATGCAGTTTTTGGCACATCAGGCACTCGGCACAGGACAATATCCAAGCGTTACTTTGGACAGTTCTGCATTGTCGAAGCTCGCTGAATTGTGGAATCAAGATTCTACAAAAGTCAGAAACATGCGAGTTCTACCCAGCTTTTGGATACCTCAACACGAGAATCAACTAGGGCTCAAGTTTCTAGACCAAGCAAAGCAGCAAGGGCTTGTTGTGATATCTGCACAAAACAAACATGGAAGACAAGGGTCTGTAGATCAAGGTGCGCAAACGAATGTCGCAGTGGATCAATTGACCAAGGCTTTTACTGGGCAATTCGTTCCAGATTGGATCAACGACTATGGCGATCTGCCATTCGATGAAATTGTGGTTAAGCACCTCTGGAGGGCAGTAAGCTCAAGCCGTCGTGGTCAGGCCAATGGAGTGAACTTAAGCGAAGTTCCACATATGATTGCTACGAAGGCTCTTC
>CAZAJB010000146.1:0-4777 GCA_964485345.1 uncultured Clostridiaceae bacterium | reverse complement strand
AGATGCAGACCAGAGCACCAATGGCAATCTTGGTCCACCAAGCATTGAGCGTACCTTCAAACATGATTAAGTACTGGATCGTTCCCGAAATCAAAACCCCAAAAACGGTTCCCACCACATACCCATATCCACCGGTGAGCAGTGTCCCGCCAATGGCCACAGCTGAGATGGCGTCCATTTCCATTCCCACACCATGCAAAGCATACCCCGAACGCATGTAGAACGTGAAAGCTATGCCGGATAAGGTAGCACAAAAGCTGCTGAAGGCATAGATCATCACCTTGGTTCGACCTACCGGAAGGCCCATCAGGAGAGCCGATCGTTCATTGCCGCCAATGGCATAGACGGTACGCCCAAACTTCGTATAATGGGCCAGATACACTCCAACTAGGACCATAACCAGGGCGAGTACGACGTTGACAGAAACGAAGTTGCTGCCAATGATCCTGATCTTGTACTGGGACAAAAAGTTGTAGATGGGATGTGTAATGGCTATGGTATCGATGCTAACCACGTAACACAAACCACGAGCCAAGTAGAGTCCTCCCAGGGTTACAATGAAGGGCGGAATCTTAAAAGACTGAATCAAGAACCCCATCGCAGCACCAAATCCTGTGCCCATCAGCAATACGAGCGGGATGACGACAAAGGGGTGAATCTGGCTCTTTTCGATCAGACTCGACACGACCATCGTGGTTAGGGCGAGCAGAGAGCCAACGGAAAGGTCGATGCCCCCCGAGAGGATCACGAACGTCATGCCCACGGCCATGATGATCAAAAAGGCGTTGTCGATCAGGAGATAGTAGAACGTCTGGAGTGCAAAGAATCCAGGGTAGCGAACCGATCCAAATCCATACATCAAGATAAACAAAGCAATCGTCACAAACAGAGGCAGTTTCGATTTCATTCTGTCGTCAACCTCCTTCTGCCGCCCACGACACTGGCAATCGAATTGCGGAACGTATCGGATTGAATTATGCAGATGATGAAGATCACAACGGCCTTAACAACCTGTGTAATCTCCGGCGGTACACCAAGAGCATAAATGCTTGTTGTTAGAGCCTGAATGATGATGGCCCCAATCAGACTTCCCCACAGATAGAACTTTCCGCCGCTCATCGAAGTTCCGCCGATGACCACAGCCAAGATGGCATCAAGTTCCATTAGGAGACCCGCATTATTCCCATCCGCACAACGTACATTCGAACAAACAAGGATCCCTGCAATACCAGCACAGAGCCCGGTGAACACGTAACACCAGAAAATGATGTTCCTGGCTTTAATGCCGGTAAATCTTGAGGCTGTTCGATTGGAACCCACAGACTCGATGAACAAACCTAGTGCTGTCTTTCGAACTAGCAGGAGCGTTGCCAAAAAGACAAAGGCAACAATGAAAATGGGATTGGGAAGGTAGAGCGAGTATCCATTGCTGATACTGGAAAAGAAGTCATTATAGACGGTGATAATCTGGCCTCTGGTGATCATCTGGGCAATACCGCGGCCTGCAACCTGCAGAATCAAAGTGGCGATAATGGGCTGCATACCGACTCTGGAGACTAGCGTTCCATTCCAGACCCCCGCAAGTGCACCCGCAGAGACTCCACACAGGAGCGCAACCGCCATGGGTACGCGCGAGGACGAGACGACGGCGCCGTTCACAATGACTAAGTCACCACCAATCAAAAACGCCGTCACTGCACAGGAGATGGCCACTACAGAGCCGACGGAAATGTCGATCCCCGAGGTTGCAATAACGAGAGTCAATCCTGTGGCAATGAGCATGATCGGAGCCGACCGCTTCAAGATGTCAATCAAATTACCATAGAGGTGCCCGTCTCTGACTTCAATCACAAAGAAGTTCTCTGTGAAGATTAGGTTATACAGGAAAATCAGCGCTAAGATCAGAAGTGGGGTAAACAACTTTGATTTGGAGAACCTTCTCCAGACCTCGGCTATCTTCGCCATCCTAACTACCTCCCGCTATACTCTGTAGAATGTTCTCTTCTGTGGTCTCATCGCCAATAAGTTCAGCGATCTTCCTGCGATCTCTTAAGACGATGATGCGGTCGCTGCAACCAGTAACCTCTTCAAACTCCGAAGAAATGAACACGACGGCCATACCTTCTTCTCGGAGCTGCAGAATCAAATCAATGATTTCCACTTTGGCCCCTACGTCAATACCGCGGGTTGGCTCGTCTAAGAGTAGAATGGCGGGCTCGGTTGCCAACCAACGAGCTAGCAGTACCTTTTGCTGGTTTCCGCCGCTGAGCGTTCGTACTTCCTGCTCGGTACTGTGCGCTTTAATGTCCAAAAGGTCAATAAACTTCTCCGCAATCTCTTGCTGTTTCTTCTCGGGTATGGTCTCGAAGATCCCCATCTTTCCCTGCAGGGCCAGGACAATGTTTTCACGGATGGACAGTTCTTCGATGACACCTTCTTCCTTACGGTTTTCTGGACAAAAAGCGAGACCGCAGGAAATGGCATCACTAGGCGAGTTGATTTGCCGCGTCTTCCCATTGATCAAAATCTCCCCTTGATCGGGCCGATCAATACCGAAGAGAAGTTTGACCATTTCGGTCCTGCCAGAGCCTAAAAGTCCAGCAAAACCTAGAACCTCTCCGCTTCGAATGTCAAACTCAAAGGGGACGATGGTTCCCGCTTTTCCCAAATCCTTGGCTGTAAGCGCAGCCGTAGTTGCCTCTGCTACAGGAGCCCCTTTCTTCTTAACAGGCTCTCCTTCGCCAAAGTAACCGTGTTCGGACAGTTCCTTACCAACCATCATAGAAATGAGTTCGTATCTCGGCAGAGCCTCGGTTTCACACTCTCCGACAACAACTCCGTTGCGCAAAACGGTCACGCGGTCGGATATCTCATACATTTGCTCTACAAAGTGCGTTATGAAGACAATGGCCAAACCATCGTCGCGCAGTCGACGAATCACGTTAAAGAGAAGCTCCACTTCATTTCTGTTCAGAGAAGAGGTTGGTTCGTCGAGGATCAATACTTTCGAGGAGAGATCAAGCACCCTGACAATAGCCGTCATCTGTTGAATGGCCAAGGAGTACGATGAGAGCAATTGCGTAACGTCGATGTCAATGTTCAGCTTTTCCTTGAGCAGTGCTCTGGCATCACGATTCATCTTGGCCCAGTTGATTCGTCCGTGTTTCATGGGCTGTCGTCCGATAAAAATGTTCTCGGCCACAGTCAAGTTGGGGCATAGATTCACTTCTTGATACACTGTGCTGATGCCAAGTCGTTGGGCATTCAAAGGTGAACTAGGCCGAATCTCCCGGCCGTTTAGAAAAATACTGCCCTTGTCCTGCTGGTAAACACCCGTCATAACCTTAATCAGGGTTGATTTTCCAGCACCGTTTTGCCCCATTATTGCGTGAACTTCTCCTTCATAGAGCCTAAAGTCCACGTCCGATAAAGCCGTCACACCTGGAAAGTGTTTGCTGACTCCTTTTATCTCCACTATTGGTGCCTTTTTGGTCATGTTCCGACCCCCTTTTTGCACATAGCAGCGTCAGATTTCTGCAAGACCACCCCACGACAGGCGCGGGGTGGTCACTTCGTCCTTAGCATGTAGTTCTAGTACTGCCTGGTTGGAAATGCTTCGGCGGCATTGGTGTGATCGAAAATGCCTTCAATTGTGTAAATTCTTTCTGGGAGTTCATAACCATCCCTGAGGTCGTGGATGGCCTGAACGAGTTGTGGTCCAAGGAGTGGTGAGCATTCAACGGTAACGTTCATACGGCCGGCCAAAATTTCGGCAAAGGCACCCTTAACAGCGTCAACCCCGATGATAATGATGTCTTTACCTGGCTTAAGTCCAGCCTCTTCGATAGCCTGAATGGCGCCAAGTGCCATGTCATCGTTATGGGCATAGAGTACATCGATGTTCTTTTCAGCCTTCAAGAACGCTTCCATAACAGCTTTACCTTCGGAGCGAGTGAAGTTACCCGTCTGCGAACGCACGATCTTCCAGTTCGGATGGTTGGCGTTCATGATCTCTTCAAAGCCCTCTTTCCGCTCAATAGCTGGAGCGGAACCAACCGTGCCTTGTAGTTCGACAATGTTGATTTGCCTCTGTCCATCGTCAATACCCTGTTCTTTCAGGTAGTCGGCGAGCCAGTTTGCAGCCTTTCTTCCTTCCTCAACGAAGTCAGAACCCATGATGGTCAAACGCAGATGACGATCTTCGGGAGCAACGTCTCGGTCAATCATGATCACAGGAATGCCTGCATCTCTGGCTTCTTCCAAGACCGGACCATAGCCCGTTTCTACCAGTGCTGTAAAGGCTATGACATCTACTCCTCTAGCGATAAAGGACCGTAGAGCTTTGATCTGGTTTTCTTGTTTTTGCTGGGCATCGGAGAAAATCAATAGAAGTGTGGGATCTTCACCAATTGCATTTTGCACCGAGAAGGTATTGGCGTTTCTCCATTCGCTTTCTGCACCGATCTGTGAGAATCCCACAATCCAGGTATCTGGAGCCTGTGCAGTAGCGATGGGGCCAACGAGCACAACCGTGGAAACTATCAACAACAAAGCTGCCAAAACTTTCGTTCGTTTCATCACTGTGTAACATCCCCCTTTTCAATTTTGGTGAACATTGACGACTTCTTCCTACAACCAGTCCTGTTTTCTAAGCCCCCCCATTCAGTTTGGATTCCTTACTGAACGTTTAAGTACCGATACAAATTCTCGCCTTTGAGAATGTTCTCAACCGTGAACTTGATGGGCCCCACCACCGTGGTTTCCTCTCCATTTGGCA
>CAZAJB010000145.1:0-4814 GCA_964485345.1 uncultured Clostridiaceae bacterium | reverse complement strand
CTATCTACTTTTCCCAATACTCATACTGTCAAGGTGCATTCGCTTTAACGCTTACGAACAATACATTAGGTCGACGTAGCCATCGTTGTATCGGTGGCCATCGACCCACCAATTGGCTTTGTGTCATAGGGGTGGAGCAGAATGGTTAATATCGAGCGAAGTTCAGTAGCTTCGCTGCAATGACCTAAAACTAGGTAGACGCAGGTGTAGATGTAGATGTAGCTCCAAAGGGCACTGCTAGATACTTAAGGCCCAGGCGGAAAGGGGGTGATGCCTTCATCAACCCGCATTTTTACAACTGAATACAACGTGCCTTCTCTGAGACTGTGGCGCAACGGAGCTGAACTTGGCTCCTGTTAACAGAAGTAGTTCCTATGTGATCGCCATTTTTGCCAGATACAAGCACTAGATAGAATCGCATTCTAAAGCATTATAGAAAAGGATGGTAGTAATGGATAAGAATTTGACGACGGAAATGCCAAAAACGATGTATAGCGAGCTTGCCCCTAGGCCGCACCTGCAATACTTCTGGGCTAGATTAGTGAACATTGAGTTGATTGGCACTGGAAAGATCAAGGATTTGCTGTGGACATTCTCCTTGAACGGACCATCTTCGCCATTAGACATCCCCTTGGTCAAGATGTCGAAATACCACACCGTTGAACAAAGAGAGCAATTGCGTCAAGAGTTGTCTGCCGCAGGAATTTTTTGTTCTGTAGATATCTGGGATCTGACCCAAGAGCTGATAGGACAAACGTTCTTATTGGAAGTCTTGTGGGACGGTAATGAACCACGAGTGAAGTTTAGTTTGCCTAAGAATCTTCTCTAAACGATGCTATTAGGCTCACCTAAGGGTAGGCGTGGGCGTTAACCTAGACGCCCATGCTGCCCAGTGAGGGCTGGGCTTCCAGCCCTCAATACCTAGAAAGGGGTTGATTATCATAATCATCCAAGATTTGATACTTGAAGAAGGCGTGTACAAGGCCAGAATCATAGCAGTTCATGAAGGCTCCGTGGCCACAACCAAGCGGGGACCGTGCTCAACGATAGAGGTCGAGTTCGAGCTTGAGAATATGGTGGGCTCCCTGAAGCGAAAAAGGCAACGCTATTTGGCATTTGCCAGCAATCGAACTCTGCGACAGGTTTTTCTTTCTGTGCTTGGACAGTATCCGACCATAATGGATGCAAACCACCTTATTGGACGAAGCTGCCTTGTGGCGATCAAGCACAACCGTTCGGATAGCACTGGTAAGCTCTTTGCCAATGTTGCAGAGGTTTATCCCGCTGGATCGGTTGGTGAAAAAGAGATTAAAAACCCAGATTACCCCGCAGAAGGGGCCGTGGCTTCTGCCACCCATCGAAAGGAGATATCGATATGATGAGGCAAATGAATCGGAGCAAACAGGCAATTGCGCCAAAAAAGGCAATAAATCTGCCCTTCCCCAACATCAATATTAAGGGTGGATACATCGTAATCGACAATGGTGATGGTGACTTCACCAAAATAGGTAGGGAAATTCGCATCAAGAGCATTGAGACTGATCTTGATACCGATGCGGTAGCTTACATTCTTACTTTCCAATACGGAGAGCGCATTGTAGAGAAAAGGGTTGAACGGGCAGACTTAACCAAAGTCAAGCTTTTGCGGCTCCTGGAGTCAGGAGCTGACGTCTTTGACTTCAATGTGACCACTGTAATCAATCACCTCCGAAACGAAGAAGTAAGCGCCCCCATGGTTAATGTTCATCATCAAATTGGCTGGGGTAAGTATGGGGACAAGCCCATTTACAAGCACCATCAAGCTGTCGGCATTGAATCTACCTTCACCGGTTCGCTCGCGATCGAACCGCAGGGTGACTTTGACAAGTGGAAGAGCATGGTTGAGACAGAAGTTTTGGGTCATACACCGCTAGAGCTTGCTTTAGTGCTTGGATTCTCCGCTGTTACCATTGGTTTTATCAGTGAAGATCTTGCTTCCGGCTCCCTCGTCTCCCATCTTAGTGGAGATAGTACAACTGGGAAAACAACAGCGGTAATGCTGGCAGGATCAGTGGCTGGATGTGTGGATTCTAAGAAAAACGGACTTTTTGGAACGTGGAACACTACGCGCAATGCTTTAATGGGACATCTTCGGGATAACTATGGCCTTCCGGTAATCTTCGATGAGGCGAGTATGAGTGGGCTCAAGGATTACACCAATATCCTGTACATGTTATCTGAGGGCAAAGAGAAAGCAAGGTTGACAAAGGAACTCGATATGAGAGAGCAGGCCAACTGGCGAACAAGCATCCTTTCCACAGGTGAGTATGGTCTTGTCGGCAAAAGCAAGCAAAATACTGGGCTTCGGGTTCGTATCTTAGAGTTTTTCGGTGTTAATTGGACCAAAAGTGCTGAAAACGCCGAGGTGATTAAAGAGACCGTGTTAAAAAACTACGGTCATGCAGCACCCCTCCTGGCGGAGTACCTGCTTAAGCTTGGTAAAAGCGAAGTGATTCAAACAGTCGACAACTGGCGAGAAAGATATCTATCAGAATTTCACGGTGGGGATGATCGCCTTACCGAACGCTCGTCATTAAACATAGCCATTCTGCTGGCGACTGCAGAGCTAGTTAAGCGGCACTTTGGGTTCTCCATCGACGTTGAGAAAATGATGGGATTTATTGCGGATAGCGAGAGACAAACCATGGAGGACAGGGATATCGGAGCAAAGGCATACAATTATTTCTTAGAGCAAGTAGCCATCCATCAGCATAAGTTCAGTAGCAGCCACGGTGAGCTTTCCAAAGGGCTAGAGGATTTCGAGAATGTGCAGGGTGATCACTGGGGTCATTGGGACCACTCAGATGAAGGGGCTGAGATTGTAATTACCAAGGAGGCTTTCAAGCAGATCCTTAAAGATGGTGGCTATGAAGATCCTAGGATGATCCTCAGCCGCTGGAAGCAACAAGGGCTTCTAAACTGCGAGTCAGACCGTCACACTCGGCGCCGCAAACTGGGCTCGAAAGGTCCCACGTTAGATCTCTACGTGATCAAGGTGGAGCGAGACCTAATGACGGATGTGGATGAAGAAGAGAAACCAAGACAGGCTTCACGTTTGCCAAACGGGAAAGTCCCGGTGAAAAAGGTCAAATCGGGAGGTTTAAAGGCCGTCTAGATGGGCATTACAGCGGAAATTCCCGTTTTCCCGTTAGACAAGCTATCGTGTGCCCTAAAGGTATCCCCCGAGGGACACCTAGGGCGAACCCGGGGAATGCAAGGCGATTGAAGTGCTATCCTCTTTCCTTGGCGAGGGAGTGTTCGAAAAGGCAAAGTTCCACGATCCACCATGCCTTTGAGAAAAGCTCCATCGCCTAGATCTTTCATGTCTTTCAAAAACGACCTTATAACTATACTATTTTCCGGAACGGGAAAACGGGATTTCATTTCAAAAAGTATGAAGGGTTGGGGGTTATCGACACCCGTTGTGATTCCCGCTCTCCCGTTTGTAGTAGGGAATTCCCGTTTCTAATATCAGAATACCAGGAGGCATGTCCGCTAATTATGTCGCAGATTGAAGGAGGTGAGAAACGTGAACGTTGAGTTGAATGTTAACGGGGTTCCTGTACAGTTACAGGACTATGATTTTTTGGAGTCATACTTTTTAGCGCATGAGCCCGGTGTGTATACGTTAAGGGAACTCTTTGGTCCACTTTGGACTAGTTTTAACCGGCCACAGTATTATGGTCGATGGTTTAAGCTGCTAGTTGATTTAGGAATTGTTGATCATATTCATATTGGCGGTAAACGCTCTAACGGCAGCATGGAATATGTTATCTAGTATCGAACGTGGAGGCCTACTGTGTGGGCTTCCACGAATACCAAAAATACGATAAATTCAAAGGAGAATACCTATGAACAGATATAGAAAAATGATGAGCTTGAAAAACGAGTATGTCCAGGAGAAGTCGAAAGATGAAGGTTTTCAGGCAAGTTGGCTGCACATTGCGTTTTTGTTGATGTGGTTAGAGGAGCACTTTGGGGTCAACCCGAACGTTTCTGTTCTTTCCCAGGAGGCAGTTACCGATTTCTTCACTTGGATGGAACGTGATCTTAGTTACTCGGCCAGAACCCGCTTGTCTATTGCTACCGCTCTAGGTGAGTTTTTGACATTTGCCTACGAGAAGGAATATTTGGAGCATGACCTTACGGTGTGTATCCCGGCCATTCATGCCTAACCAGTTCGATGGTGTTACTCTCGGGTTGCATAGGTGGGACATTAACTTAATTGTCTCTGAAGTTACCCACCTTTGCTTCCCCATTTAGAAAATTCCATAACCAAGTGGTCATTGGGGCGAGCTCGTGTATCCCTTATATGTGTCACTTTTGTTAGTGGGTATGGGTTAATTGATTGTTTGGTTACAGTAGTAATCTATTTTTTATTCCACTACCCAGAATGGGGCAACGTTGCCCTAAACCATGTTTACATGTAGCGACACGGACTACAAGTATATATTATTACCTTGATCACAAGCAGAAAGGACTGGATGCCATGAACCAAGAAATGGTAGAATACAAGGCGCATTTGAACAACTTAGATCGCAGTCAAAGGACGATTGATGGCTACTTAGGAGAGCTGCTATTCTTCCAAAAGTGGCTAGAGGAAAGACTGAATGGTCCAGTTAGCATCGAGGACATTACAGGAAGTGAAATTAACGCGTTTTTATTGTATTTGAAGGAAGAACGAGAGTATAAACCAGCTAGTAGACGGCGTATTGCTGCGACACTCAAGGGGTTCTTCAAGTGGGCTCATAAGCAGGGATACATTACTACCGATT
>CAZAJB010000144.1:0-4825 GCA_964485345.1 uncultured Clostridiaceae bacterium | reverse complement strand
AGGGAGAAAGAACCTAAAATGATCTCCCTAAATCTTAATATACGAGGAGGTGAAACCATGCGCGCTTTAGCTCGATTAGCCATGGCCATTGGATGCATTTTCTTCTGGACTTCCTTCTGCGGCGCTAACCTACCGTCTGAAATGGGACTGGTGGCGGAAAATGCCCATTTAGCTCTGTACATTCATCCTGAGACAACAGAAATTGCCCTCTGGGATAAAGGGGCAGATGCGCTGTGGTTTTCTAATCCCCAGGGGCGCAATATGCGTCAGGGAATGGGCCATGATGTGGTGCAGATTCGCTATGACGCGCCCACGAGCCCTGATAAGCTGATGAACAGCTACACCCATAGCGTCCAGCTGGGGCAGGCCCAGATCATCCCCTTAGAAAATGGGGTGCGGGTGGAGTACCTTTTGGGTTCCCAGTATGATGCAAGGGCCCTGGGTTTACCCCAGATGGTCAAGACCGAGCGCTTTGAAAGGGACATTCTCAGCCAGGTCTCTCCAGGTGAACAAGGGACCTTGCTCCGCTATTACACACCGATTGAGATTAGAGAGCCCCACCCCTTTGAACTCAGGGTGACAGGTGCAGCTCGCACCTTGGAGCAAAAGCTCTTTGGAGAGTTGATTATTGTGCCCCTTACAGAAGAGTATCTACTCCTTTTGAACCAAGCTGAGCAGACGACTGAGGCAAGCCAGTTACGCAAGCTCGAAGAAGAGATTGCCAAACGGCGCATGGATGTGCTCTATGGATTACTAGAAAAATTTACGGGATATCTCTTGGGGAGTAGCGAAGGGGAGCGCTCCACGGGTTACCGCGGGGATGTCACTACCGCGAGTGATCTCACGCCAGCGGACTTTGCCCACCTGGCTGAAGAACCAAGTTACCTTTTGGGTCGCTTGGCACCCCTCTTGCAGGATCAGCTCCAGAGGATTTTCCAGAAAATTGGCTATGAAGTTTCTGATTTGGCCCTTGATCATGTGGCCAACCGTCTGGATCCCCCGGTTCCCTTGGTGGAACGCTTCTTTGTGCCGGTGGAATACCGTTTGGAAGGAGAGAGCCTCCTTGTGCAAATTCCCATGCATGAGGTGGTCTATCCCCAAGATCAGCCTACAGCCTACGTGGTGAGGTGGGATGCAGCCCCGGGAGAAGAAATTTTGGAATATGATCATAGTAGAGAGCTGGTTTCCTGTCCCTTAACAAGTATTGCTTTGCTGCGGTTCTTCGGAGCAGCAGGTGGAACAGAAGAAGGCTATGTCTTTGTCCCCGACGGTAGCGGCGCCTTGATCTACCTGAACAATGGTAAAGTCGACCAAACCCCCTATAGTGAGCCTGTGTACGGGTGGGACGGAGCTTTTCCCCTAGAAGAGCGGCTCCCCTATGCTAAAGAAACCAACCACTTTCCCATTTTTGGAATGAAGCGCGGCGATCAGGCGTTTTTAGCTGTGATTGAACAAGGGGAAGCTTTGGCCCAGATCAGGGCAGATATTGCCAGACCTTCTTCGGCGTATAATGTGGCTTATGCCGCTTTTCAAACCATCCCTAAGAGCTCGCGACGTTTAGATCAATTTACGCAGATTAATCTCTACCAGACCAGAGCTCACCAAGGGAATGTCACGGTGCGTTATGAGTTTCTCTCAGGCTCTGATGCCACCTACAGCGGTATGGCCCGCCGATACCAAAAGTACTTAATCGATAGAGGCGTGCTGAATCCCCTCACCAAGGGGCAGGGGATACCCTTCTTCTTGGAAGTCATGGGGGTGGTTCCTAAGATCCAGCCCATTATGGGCGTGGCTCGGGAGGTGCAGCTTCCCTTAACAACCTTTGCCCAGGCTCAGGCCATGGTGGAAGAGCTCTGGGACGCCGGGGTTAATAACCTTAGTCTGCGCTATGCAGGCTGGCTCAGCGGAGGAATTCATCACCGCTACCCAGCGGGGGTGCAACTGGCTCCGGGACTCGGCGACAGTAAGGGGCTGATGGCCTTAGGGGAGTTCTTGCAAGAAAAGGATGTGACGTTTTATCCTGCCGCCGAGTTTCTCAAGGTGCAGCGTTCAGGGATTTTGCAGGGTTTTTACGCCCGCCGAGATGCGGCCCGGGCAGTACACGGACTTTATGCCACCCTCCCAGAGTATGATCCGGTGACAAATAGGGCTCTGGCGCAGCCCCTGCGCTACGCCTTATCTACCCGGGTGTTGCCTGACTTAGTGGAGAACTTTATGCAAGACTTTCGCCCCTTGGCCTTGGGAGGTTTGGCTCTGCCTAGCTTCGGTCAGGAGGTCCACTCTGATCTCCAGCGAAGCGACACTCGCCTGGTCGACCGAGCCCAGGCTGCAAAGGCGATCGAAGAAGAACTGGCTAAACTTGCCGGTGAGGGTCTGCAACTGCAGGTAGATGGGGGCAATGCCTTAGCTTTGGGCTATGTCAGTTCCATCTTGAATGTTCCTCAAAGAAGCACGGGCTATAATCTGACCGATGCTGAGGTGCCTTTTATGCAGATGGTGCTCCATGGCTTTGTGGACTATAGTGGAGAGCCTTTGAATCTTGCTGTAAACCTTGAGGAAAGCATCCTGCGGTCAGCCCAAACCGCCAGCGGCCTTTATTTCAAGCTGATTTGGGAAGATCCAGCGATCCTCAAGGAGACGGAGTATGCCCAGCTCCTAAGTGTGCAAAAAGAACAGTGGCTCAAGGACGGGGTCTGGATTTACCAAGAGTACCAAGCCCAGCTGGGAGACTTGGCCGCGGAGCCCATTGAGGAGTTTTGCCAAGTGAGTCCAGATTTATCTGTGACAACCTTTAAGGGTGGCGATGTGATTGTGGTTAACTTTGGATCTAACGATGGGGAATATGCAGATACTGTCATTCCAGCGCGAACATTTGTGCGCTTGAGGGGAGTGAACTAAGATGCGCAGATCTCGGAGACTGAGTCTAAAGACGCAGAAAAGCTTGCTGGGCTTGTTATTTACCCTGCCTTTCATTTTGGGGTTTGGGGCCTTCTTGACCTGGCCCTTTATCCAGTCGATCATTTTTAGCGTGAGTAAACTGACCATTGTTCCCACAGGGTATGTCCTGGATTTTGTGGGTCTTCAGAACTATCGCCATGCTTTGCTGGTGGATGCCAAATTCAGGCAGGTCTTTATGGAAACGGTGGTGACCATGGCCGCTCGCATTCCCGTGATCTTGGTCTTCAGTTTCTTCGCAGCCAACTTACTCAACCAGAGGTTTCCCGGGCGTACCCTGGCTAGGGTGATCTTCTTCCTTCCTGTGGTCATGGGGGCTGAGATTACCCTCAAGATGCAACAGGCCGATTATATGCAGCAGGCCATGAGTCTGAGTGAATCGGGTTTGATTCCACTCCGTGTGATTCGGGAGTCTTTAGTCAGTTTAAAGCTGCCCTTGGCCTTTGTGAACTTCATTTTTGAGGCCATTAATCAGGTACCGGTGATCATTCGCTCCTCGGGCATTCAGATCTTAATTTTCTTGGCCGCCCTGCAATCCATTCCCCGATCACTCTATGAAGCAGCTGATATGGAAGGGGCTACGGCCTGGGAGTCTTTCTGGAAAATCACCTTTCCGTTGATCTCCCCCTTGATGCTAGTCAATGTAGTCTATACCATAGTGGATTCCTTTACGGCGCCGGACAATCGGCTCCTAGAGCTGATCCAAGAGACAGCTTGGGCTGGAGCAGGTTTTGGGGTCAGTACTGCCATGTCCTGGTTCTATTTCAGTATCATCGTTGTGATTCTAGCGATCACTGGATTTTTTGCAGGGCGGGGGGTGCACTATGAGACTTGATAGACTTCAAAATGGGCTCTGGCACTTAATTCGCTATGGCTTGATTGTGGGCATTGGGTTCATTATTCTCTATCCCCTTCTGCGTCAAATATCTTTTGCGGTGATGCATCCAGATGATCTCTTTGATCTCACGGTTAACTGGATTCCCCGTAATATTACCAAGATCAACTTCCAGGTGGCCTGGGAGATGTTGGATTATTCTAAGGCACTGATCAACACCCTTGGGGTCACCCTCCTTTTGGGCACACTTGAACTGGCCTCCACCATGATCATTGGTTATGGGTTTGCCCGCTGGCGCTATCCTGGATCGAATCTTGTCTTCGGCCTGGTGATCCTGTCGATTATTATTCCGCCCCAGATGGTGATGGTGCCACTCTTTTTGAACTTCCGCTATTTTGACCTCTTTGGCCTCTTACCGGAGCCGGGGGTGAACTTAATTGGGAGTTTCTGGCCTATGGTCCTCATGGCCCTAACGGGGACAGCCAAGAGGAGCGGACTTTTTATCTTTATCACCCGCAATTTCTTCCGGGGTATGTCTACCAGCCTGGAGGAGGCGGCCTATGTGGATGGTGCCGGTCATTTGAAAACGTTCTTGCGGATTATGCTACCCAACGCTACGCCCATTGCCGTGATTGTATTCTTATTTTCCTTTGTCTGGCATTGGAACGATCTGTTTTATACCGATCTCTTTTTGCAAGGGCGCAATCTTTTGCAAATTGCTTTACTGCGCATCAATTCCCAGTTCAATTATCCCTGGGCCAATAAGGCGGTGGAAGGCACTTACATTCAACTGGTTAACAACGCGGGAATGCTCTTGTATATTCTGCCAGTCTTGTTCTTGTATGCATTCCTGCAGAGATACTTTATCGAGAGTATTGAAAAGACTGGTCTGGTCGGTTAAGGGGGTGTTTAGCTCAAGGGTAATGATGGAACAAGGACGAACACCAAATTACAGGAGGTATCTACATGAACAGGAAGAGTTTAGTTCTAACGCTTTTGGTTGTTGTATTGTTGAGTATGCCGGTCTTGGGTGCC
>CAZAJB010000143.1:0-4830 GCA_964485345.1 uncultured Clostridiaceae bacterium | reverse complement strand
CAGCAACACCCTAAACTTGATCGCCCCCTATGCAATCACAACAGGATTTGACAGGGAAAATCTGTTTTTCACTGTCGATAAACCACAAGACAAGTTTGGCGCGGTACTCGAAATTATGCACCAAGACCGCGGTAAATCAGCCATCATCTACTGCGCCACCCGCAAAACAGTTGAAGAAGTATGCCAAAAACTAATCGACCAAGGTTTTGCTGCAACGCGCTACCATGCTGGTTTGAACGATGAGGAGCGCCAAGCAAATCAAAATGACTTCCTCTACGACCGCAGTACAATCATGGTTGCCACAAATGCTTTCGGTATGGGTATCGACAAATCCAATGTAGCTTTGGTCATACACTATAACATGCCAAAAAGTTTAGAGGCCTATTATCAAGAAGCAGGCCGCGCCGGACGCGATGGCGAAGAGGCCAACTGCATCCTTCTGTACAGTGGCCAAGATGTGAGAACAAATCAATATCTGATCGAAAACAATGACAGTGTCAACAACGATCTGACAGAAGCAGAAAGGCAAGCGGTTCAAGAGAAGGATCGGGAGCGGCTGAAATCCATGACCTTCTATTGTGCAACAACCGATTGCCTACGCGAGTACATTCTCAAATATTTTGGTGACACCACTTCTAATTTCTGCGGGAAGTGTTCTAACTGCAACACGCATTTTCATACAGTGGACATTACAATCCCTGCCCAAAAAATAATTTCATGCGTCTATCGTGTTAGCGAACAAAAGAGAGCCTTTGGAAAAACTATGATTGCTAACATCCTCCGCGGGAGTAAGAACAGCAAAATAATGGAGCTAGGTTTTGATACACTTTCCACATATGGTATCATGCAGGACACATCCATCCACAGAATCTGTCGCTACATAGACTATCTAGTTGCCAACAACTATCTAGAACTTATAGATCATCGCTATCCCGTGCTGGCCTTAACCGCTCAATCGGCCGAGATCATCCGAGACAAAAAAACGATTACAATGCAGCTTCCCCTCGAAACAAAATCGCCCCAGGCCAAAGCAGTAACCCCAGAACTAAATATCGATCATGATTTATTTGCCAAGCTAAAGAACCTGCGAAGTAAACTTGCCTCTGAAGCACATGTGCCTGCCTACATTATCTTTAGCGATGCTACCTTAAGAGATATGTGCAAAAAGCTACCCCAAACTAGAGACGAATTCCTGACAGTATCTGGCGTAGGGGCCGTAAAGGCTAAAAAATACGGTGAACTTTTCACCTCGGTAATTAAAGAATATGCGTAGTCGAGCCCCCTTTAGCTTCAGCTCCTTTACAATAGCAGTAGCACCGGAGTACTCTTCTATCCTCTGAACTAAAGCTTCGCTAGCTCATCCAGCATCGCCGGGCGGTGAGGGTACGTGTCTTTGAGCTCCAGAACCAAATCCCGAGCCCGCTCTGCTCCCCCTGGATATTCCTGCATATTTCGTAACAGCCTCACTACCCTCCGGTAGCCGCTTCGATTAGTAACCTCTCCTGCTAGAGCTATTACCTCACTTTCAAGAATAGCCACAAGCTCTTTGGCGTAATAGGGATTCAAGTCCTCTTTATAGAGCTCTAGAAAATAAAGACTATTCGCTAACGTGGCCCTTGCTCCCACAACTTTTCTTTCAGCTTTTCTAGATCTCCCTGTTCTTTGTAGATCGAAACAAGCTGCCTCTGGTACTCAGCTATAAGGCCAGGTAGATCTGCATCCAATTCTTTGCTCTTCTTTAGGGTACGGATGGCTGCTTCGTAGTTACCTGCCTCCAGGCACTGCTGGGCGTACTCTTTTCTCACTTTAGATAGATGCCAAAATTCCTGCCTAAAGCCTGCAATCTCGCCCTCGCCTAGATCTAGGCTGCGCATACTCTTGATGCGCTCTACCACCCACATCTGCAGCGCATAATCAGAAGTCCATTTATTTTCCTGGACCTTCTGGTTGTTACGAAGGATCAAGATATCCGCTATTTTCAGCTTTTCGTACAGCAGATCAGGCACGATGGGTACTTTATGGTTCTTCCCTCGTCGCCGCCACCTGTTCGCTTACACCTTCCCACACACTTTCGCGTTTGCCTGCAATTATATCGAATAAGAGATGCAAGTTGCTGCCAGGCTGTTTCAATAAACAGTAGATGTCATCTCCCATCTGACGGCTCCGCTCAATGGCGTCTAAGAGCTTGTCCGCATAATTATCAAAATTCACCCGTTTATTTGTCCTCGCAATTTCCGATAGTTCCCTACTTACATAGGTATGGTTCTTGCTTACACCTCTATTCTCGAACAGGTCTTGTGCGTCGTATTCTTGAAGGACATCGACGAAATGCATGAGCAGCCACAGTTCAAAGCACGGTGTAGTCAAAAAGACACTGTAACCTCGTCGTCTGCAGCGCTCGAGATGTTCTTGTAGATCCAAACGGCTGTCATGGTCAATGACCACGCCAAAGACGTCACGTTCAGTGGTGGGATCGCATAGCCTCTTGAGTCCTTCCGCAGGAACCCCACAAGATTTGGCAAATCCCTCAAACTCCAGACACTCCTCAACGCTCAGCAAGCCTTGGAAGTACCGCTCTATTGTGTCGTCCGTGTACTTTTCCAAGAATATCGGAGGAAAGAGTTGATCATATTGTCCGCGCCGTAAATCAAGGTATTCGTCCAATAGAGAGATGACACTACCGGGATCGGAGCCATGATCTTCCTTTTTTAGCACCTTGATGACACACCGCGGAAATGGCAAGCGACCCCAAGAGAGCTCCCTATTTAGTCCTTCAAAGTAGCCAGGCTCCGTTTTTTTGCCTTCTACTGATAAAAATATTACGCGATAGGGTTCGAGCGTTCCACTAGATTCTCTGTCAAAAACTGAGCCTTTCAACCTATACCTAGTCATTTGGCTGATTCCTGCCTGAAAAAATGTCAAATGAGTCGAAGAGAGGCACTGCTCCATAGCGACCTAATAGGTAGTCCCTCTCAATTTCTTTGTCATAACGCACTCGAAAATCATCGAGAGAGTACAATCCAGACCCCTGTAGTTGCCGTTCAATGAACCAAATTTCATCGCGCCGAAGTAGCTTTAGGTCCAATAGCGAGGACTCGTGTGTAGTAACAACCATTTGCAGATTATTGGTATGTTGATAAAACAACTTAATGAACTCTCTCGTGAGGTTCGGATGCATGTTTCGATCGATTTCGTCAATAAACACAACCCTGTCTTCCACCCCATCGAACAAAAGAGGTACCAAATCAAAGAGCCGCTGGGTTCCGTCTGATTCGTCGTGGAGATCAAATCGCTCGTAAGCTCCACTGTGCAGTAGGCGGAGTTTCTTTGCAATAAGTTCGTTGTCTTCCCCACGACTTAATGCCAAGAGTACATCTGGACCCCTCACCCCAAACTCATCCCGGTCACTAATCGTTTGCGCAAAACTCTTCAGAAAGTCATCCTTCGCAACTTTTGGCCAATGCTTCAATGCCTCATCAATAGTCGTCTGTTCCACGTCAATGGCTTGGATCCCCGTATCGAAATGGGCCAAGAACTTCTCAAACTGTCTCTGCATTTCTTCGTTTTCGGTAACGAACGGCAATGGTCCAAACTCAGAATCCGGGTAGATCACGATCAAGGCCTCGAACCAGCGGTAGATTTGCTTAAAAATCCCCAACTCGTCTTGGAGAGGTTTCTCGGCCAGTTCTGTGAGAAAGAGATCCTTCGGTACAGACCTAATGTCTTCCGAGTAAATTCTGAATCTCGTCTCTTTTTCGCCTTTAAGATTTAGGTCCGTGGCGATACCTGTCGCTTTATCCCTAGCATAAATGCAGAATTCCGTTCCATTCCGGCGTAGCTCATAAAGCCATTCCTCGACAATTGATCCATCCTGGTACGAAAGGGCGAATCCGTAGGAGTAGATTTTGTTCTGGATCAAGATCTCAAACTGGAATACGCCTGGATGATCAACTCCGTCCTCAAACATCTTGTTATATTGATTCAAACGAACATTGCGTGCTGAGCCCTCCAAGACAACTTCACGGGCAAAATGCACGGCTCTGGTTAGGTTCGACTTTCCCGAAGCATTTGCACCGTAGACGTAGGCTGCCTTCAATAATTTGAAGTCACCTACAGCCATGGTATGATTTTCTAGCTGATTCAATCTTCCGTTAGCCACTAGCGAAATTTTCGTAGTCTCACGAAACGAACGGAAATTCTCAACCGCAAAACGTACTAGCATATTAACTTCCTCCCTACACTATCCACTTTACACTATTAGGTCTTCCGTGTGCCCGGGTGTATAGTATGCGAGATAATTCCACCTTAAACACTCCATTTCCTCCCTTCTTTTGATATTTTTCTGTTTTTCTAGTGTTTTTTTCTCATCATTGTGGAAGCAACAAGATCTCCCGAATCGCTTCTGGCGCTAGAGGCGCTTTTCTTGTTTTTGAACCACAAGCATTGACGGAATTGCTCTGTCTTGTTATGGTGGAATTAGCCACTTTAGCTAAACACACAGAATGGGGTGCAACCTATGTTAAAAGTTAGTTCTACCGAGGTGCAAAACAAGTTCGGCAAATACCTCCTCTTGGCTAACGAACAAGAAATAATCGTTACCCGCAATGGTCAAGAGGTAGCCTGCCTTTCGGGCTTACATGCCCCAAAAAGCAAATCTAGTATGGTATCTGAAAAAGCTCTAGCCGAAGGGTATGGATTGCGCAAAGCAAGCTACGAAGAATTTCTTGAATTAACGAAGGGTAGCGAAGAGCGCTATGAGCTTATTGATGGTGAGATTTTTCTTCAGGCTTCACCAAAAACAGATCACCAATTAGCCCAGATGGTACTTGC
>CAZAJB010000142.1:0-4862 GCA_964485345.1 uncultured Clostridiaceae bacterium | reverse complement strand
TGGCTCGAAAGAAGACTCGCCCTCGAAACTGCCGATTCAAGAGTAAGGCGATGACCAGGGCAAAGACCAGGACAATAGGGAGTCCCGAAATAATCAAGAACATGCTTTCTAGTAAATCGGTTGGAAAACCGGCATCCTGAAAGAGAGCGTAACGAAAGTGATTGAAGCCAACGAAGGTGAGCTCAGTACCCTCCACTCTGATGCGTACATCTGAAAAGCTAATAACCATGGAGTAAATCATGGGAAAGGCAGTGAGCGATAGAAAACCAAGGATCCAAGGCAGAAAAAAGACCAATCCAGTCAATCTGTTGCGCCATACCATCGTTAATCTTGCCTTTTTCATAGAGCGGCTCCCCCCTCAAACACCAAGTAATCATGGGGTAAAACAATGCCAGCCACACTTTGCCAGACATCATCGGTATAATTGATGAGGATTGACGACCCACCCTCATACTCCACAATCACTCGTCCTACAGCCGCGGCTTTGTGAGCTACGATCCGCTGCCCTTCCACCTGTTTGAGAGCGTCTCTCATATACAGGTAGGTTGCGACGATATATTCCTTCCAGTCGGCAAAGGAGGTTGAATACAAATCCTCAAGTGGTGTATCTGTCAACTCCCTACTCTCAGCCTGCGTGACAATGAACGAAGGGTAGGCACCATATTCTATCATGCGCAAAATGCGATCTTGGCTAAATGACATGGTGTTGAGAGCTGGTGCATATAACGCCAAGGATCCTTTCAGTACAATAGGCAAAAACGGCACTGTATCAGTCTCATAAAGATACTGCCCATTGGCAAGGGGCACATCATAAAAACTGTGGGCAAAAGGCCACATGATCTGGTTAGGGGTGTAAAGGGCCAGCCTGTGTGTTTGGGTAAGGGCATTCATTGTGCCGAGGAACTGCACTAGATTCTCGCTACGGGTATGTTCCCTGCCGGAGGTAAAATCACCGTATAAACGACTGCCAAGCTGATCCACAGCCATATCCCAATCGGCAAAATGCTCCAGGTGCACCCTTGTCTTAGCAATAGCTACTTCGGTGCGATAGAAGAACGTCTCAGGGTACATAGCATCCCAGTTGTTGCGGACCATCTGAATGGGCCGTCTACTCATGTTGTGGGCGGCCTGCAAGCGTTGATTGATTTGATCTGCATTAGCCCGAAGTGGGTCCAAATACAGGGCAAGATGTCCACCGCCACTTTGTAGCATGGCTTGAAGCTCCACTAGCGCATCGAGCGTGCCAACACTATCATTGAGTGCCTGGCCGGGAAGATTACCCTTAGTATAATTTCTCAGAACCACAGTGGTAGCATCGACTCCCTCAGACTGGAGCTCTCCCACCATGTTTGCCACATCGCTTAGGGTGGTAAAAACCTGCCACTTCTTCCACAAAGCTGTCTGCTTCAAATCAGCACCTAGGGTTTCCAGGCGCAAGGTCATCTGATCAAAAGAGGCTTTATCCAGCACCCACCCTTCCTCAAGCAGCCTTCTGTAATACACTGCCATTTGATCATAGGCGCTTTGCTCTCCCGAGAGTATGTGAAATGACTGTCTTGGCGTGAGAATATTCATTTTCTCCTGTGGAACAAGTGAGCTCGACCCAGAACGATTGGTAACCTGGCCGAACTTCTGACGATATTCAAAGCGCACCATAATGCTGTTATAACGGGTATTACCGAGCCCGGCAGGTGTGGCCACAATGGACGCATATTCCTCTCCGTATTCGATCACACTTAAAAGGCCATTTTGTCTTGTGCCATGGGCAATCCCATAGACCGGCATTAGTACTTGACTTGCGGGAACAACATAGTCATCTGGACGTTGAATCGCGTTGAGTGACTGCGCCTCACCTAATTGGTCAATGGCCAGATCAGGTCCATATACCTTTTTATCGAACCCAGCAATGTAACTCCCCGGTTTTTGAAAGCGCATGAGCGCACCGGGCCCATCAGGCAAGAGAAACCAACCCTCAACTTCATCTTCAAATACGCTCCCAAAGTAGGGCACAAACGCCAATGACTTGATCCGATAATCACCGGTCTCAACAACGCTATTGTTATCGATTTCAAAGGTTAGTCGATTCCCCTGCAAGGTAACACGCCCTTCCAAGGCGATTCCCAACTCCTCAAAATTCGCATCAAATGAAAACCCGTCAGCCAACAGCTCGTAGTCAACCTTCGCATTGCCTAAAAGTCCATAACGCCGCTCGTTGTTCTTCGTGTCGTAGCATTCAATGGAGACAATAGACCCGCCATAGCTTTTCCATGATGTGTTGAGATTGCGGGCATTCTCCAAGGGAATCGCCCCCCACGTATATCCAGATGCTCGGTCGACTAAACGAATCGTATGGTACGCTTCGGAGAGCCAGAGCTCAGCGTGGGGCGTAGTTGTAACAAGCTCGAAACCATGGGTATCAAGGGTGCTTGGAACTATTTGCAGGTCACCGTCTGGCCTAACATGTCGATTCGAAGTTATTTCCATCGTCATAGGATCATAGGGATCGACAGTCATTGTCATAGCATTGCTAAGGGCCGACAACAACAGAATCAGAGTTAACAAGATTACCACAAACCGTCTATGCACGATAACGCACCTCCTCCATCATCGTTAGCACAAATCCAATCAACTCATTCCACATCAAGTATAAGATCAGGACGGCAAGAATCGCGAGAACCATAAAACATAGGGTCAAAAGTAAATTCTTAATTGTATCCCCTACGCTGTAGTTGTGCGTTTCTTTAGCCCCAATAAATACCAGTACGAAGGTGTACCCCACTACAAGGAGTTTGAGGAGCCCATGTAAGAACCCCTCATTGAGCGTAAGGCCATGGGATAGCAGCGTTATGATAGGCGTTACAATAATGTAAGGCGAGAGGGCGTAAGCCATGACGATATATACGTTCACAAAGGAACCCTCTCCGTCATTTATAGAGCTAATAAGGTAGTTGCCCACCACAAACAAAATTGCGGGGATAACTGCCATACTCGTGACAACAAAGGGGTTTTGCCACGCATACGTAAAGGCGTTTCGATTGAAGATGTTTGCAGTCAGGGTATTATCCAGAAGCCATACTCCCAGGGCCGCCGCATAGAGTAGGCTTGCCGAGAAGACACTCCCGTAGTTAGCGTGCTTTAGATCATATACCCCATCGATGGGATGGCGAATCATATGCTTCGTATACGCTAAATCCCCTAGCAAGCTGTACCTTTCTAGTCTCCGCCTACACATACTCAAAGGGCGAAGAACATTGTACTTCTTCTGCAGTAAACTCACGAACGCGACCACAGCTGCTAAAATGCCTAGTCCCACCAGGATCGATCCTAGATTGTCCATCAGCCATTCATTGCGCAGTTCCCAGAAAGCGTCTGAAGCGTACTCTAGGTCACCGACTAATTCCAGGTGATACTGGGCCATCGCGTATTCGCCGAGCTGCCACAACGCCAGGCCATAGCCCCAATGGGCGAAGGAGGCTCGCGGGGTTAAGCGCAGAAAATCACTCCAGATGTCTGCAGCTTCAGCGTATTGCCCCGCTGCATAATGGGCTAAACCTTCATGAATACTCAGAGCGAAGTCGGTGGGAACATAGGGCTGAACGATTCCCCTTTGCTTATCCAGAACAAAGAGATTGTACTTGCCATCGACCGCGATTGCACTCACTACACTAGTCAAGCCATTGCGGTCAGAGGCAATGGCCCTACCACCAAAAGCAAACAGATAGCGGCCATCTCGATCATATTCGGTGATCGAGCCAGTGCTGGTCACCGCAAACATCTCTCCTCCAGGCCCCACAGCCAGATCTACAAAGTTGTTCTCGCCCTGAATACGCTTGTAGAGCAAGATGTTGATCCCGGCCAGGTTCAGCTTCTTGATCGATTCGCGCCAGCGAAATTGCGTGAGAGAGTAAACCAAATTCTCACGGGATACGTGCAAGTTGACAATACGTGGCGGATTGCGCAATAGCAATCGGGATTTCTGTTCTTCCGTGTAAAAGGTCTCTTGAATCCACTCCATGAGATTGAGGGGAGCAGCCTTATTGGCTCCGAAAAATCCAGCAAAGTTCCCGTTTACGTCAAATTGCAGAATCCCCTCATGCGTTCCCTCGCTCGTCACATACAAGTTGCCAAACGCATCGACAGCCACCTTTTGAGGTTTGTATGGCGTAGCCGCGCCGTACAAAGCTGCACTAGGTCGATCAATAATGCCTAGGACATCCGTGCCAGCATGATTCAAGACGATTATGACGCTTGCCCCATAATCGGCAATAAAGATACGGCCATCAGGTGCCACGCATACTCCGGTAGGCTGTTTGAGAACTCCCTCACCTAGAAACTCCACCAACCCAGAATCCATCTGATACCTGACAATTCTCCGGTTTCCTGCATCGGCGATATACATATCACTGCCCACGATAACCAAGTCTTCAGGCGAACGCAGGCCAATTTCGCGTAATAACACACTACCGGGCACATAGGCATCCTGCGTCCGAACAGAAAGATAATCGGTAGACAGAGTATACGTATAAGCAGTGGACTCAAGGGCCCTTACAGGTGCTCGGAAGACCACGAGGATCAGTAGTAGAAGCAGAAACGCTCCGCCTTTCTTCATGTCTCAGCCCCCTTACTTCATTCCCGAGTGTGCCATGGTATTCATTACACGAGATTGTAGGAAGATAAAAAGAATTAAGTTGGGAAGGAGCATGATCAACGTTCCTGCAGCGGCGATCCCCATACCCGCAACAGCGCTGGCGGCACTTCCTGCCCCGGTTAGCGCAGCGACCATGTCATAAGCATTTTCGCCCGTTGACGTTAGTGTAGTCAGGTAAAAGGAAAAGGTCTTGATAGCCTCATTATGCATGTAA
>CAZAJB010000141.1:3032-4877 GCA_964485345.1 uncultured Clostridiaceae bacterium | reverse complement strand
TACTCGTACCAATGAATATGCAGGGCTCGTTCAGAAAATGTGGTATGACTTTGCCACTGATGTTGAAGCCTACAACACTTGGGTTGGCGAGATGGACAAAATTAATGGACCTTACGCTAATCCAATTGCTTTAGAAACACTAGCACATCCTTTCTGGCAAGAACCCTCTGATTTCTATGGTGGTCAATCGTTCCGCCAAGCTGAAGCAGAAGGATTGCAGAATCCATCGAAGAACATGATGGTAACAGCATCTGACGCCGAAGCAGACTCGATTATCAGTGCCGAAATCGAAAAATACGTGGCCGGTGAGCAAACCATGGACCAAGCCATTGCTAACATGGATCGCGAACTGAAAGCTCGCATTGGACGTGCCTTGCTTCCCTAAAAATTATCATACACTGCCTGCCACAGTCGATGTTGTGACAGGCAGTGTCACGCACTAACTGAAAAAGCTAGAGAAGGGTAGATATGCAAATGACGAAACGAGAACGTTTAATGGCAGTTTTAAATGGAGAGAACCCTGATCGAATTCCCGCGAGTTTTTGGTTCCACTTTGAAGGTGATCAGGTCATTGGCGAAGCCTGTGTCCAAGCTCACCTCGATTATTATAGGGCGACAGACATTGACTTCATCAAGATCATGTGTGATGGTATTGCTTATCCGATTCTGCAAGTCATTGACTCGCCGAAGGATTGGTATAATCTGAAGCCATTACCCCGTGACCACTCCTTTTTTGCCGATACCATTCATCGTTGTAAGAGAATCAACGAAGAACTCAATGGCGAATGTTATACCTTCTACAACGTCTTCTCACCTTTCAACATCATTCGCGGTCGAGATGTCTTTACCGAAAACGCTCTGCAGGGTAGAAGCTGGGATGAAACAGTCATGGCCCATCTTAAAGAAGATGAAGAAGCAGTGCGCTATGCCCTCCAGGTTATTGGAGAAGATATGGCCTTCTTGGCTGAACAAGTGATTGTCGAAGGCGGATGCCTTGGCATTTACCAAAGCCTACAAGGTGCTGAGAAAGGTCGCATGACGAAAGAAGAGTATGATCGAATTGTTAAGCCGTCTGACTTATTGGTGATTGGCGCAGCCAACAAAGTAAGCGACTACAACATTTTGCACCTCTGTTCCTGGGCAGGAGATGCAAATCACTTGTCGTATTGGCAAGATTACCCATCTCGTGTAAAAAACTGGGGAGTCGGAATTGAGGGCATGAGTTTAAGGGAAGGTCTAGAGTTCTTCCCTGAAGGAACAGTCATCTCAGGTGGGTTGGATAACAGGCGGAACCATCCGTTAGCATCCGGTACCGAGGCAGAGGTGAAAGCAGCAGTTCGGGCCGTGCTTGCTGAAATGGAAGGAGTGCCCTTCATTTTGGGAGCAGACTGTACTGTTCCGGCAGATACTGATTGGTCACATATTAAGTGGGTCCTGGAAACAGTCAGGTCCTAATCACTTTGGATTTCGGAGGAGTGAACAACGTATGAAAAAAGCGCTACGAACACATCGCTTTCCCATTCTCGCCATTCTTCCTTTCTTTGTGTCGTTCGTGGTTTTTCAACTTATCCCCGTTATTTGGACAGTCTATATTAGTTTTCACAACTGGGATGGGCTTAGACCAGCTCGCTGGGTTGGCCTAAGAAATTATACGCAAATGTTCAATGATTACATGTTTCATGATGCTGTCCGCAATACAGCCATTTACATGGGGGTAGGAATCGTAGGCACTCTGGGTTGTGCGATGATGATAGCACTTTTGATTAAGAGTCGCTCTCTGCGGTTCAAGTCGACGTTTAAGACGGTGACGTTTCTTCCCTATGTCTGCGCATCCGTCGCTATGGG
>CAZAJB010000141.1:0-3022 GCA_964485345.1 uncultured Clostridiaceae bacterium | reverse complement strand
CGGCGAAGCCCAGCCATGGCTCACAAGTAGTCGCTTGGCCAGGATCCCAGTACACACCCTCTTCATTTGGCGAACTACACCTTGGTATACGCTGATCATATTGTCGGGTCTGCTGGGAATTCCAGAAGAGTATTACGAAGCCGCTAAGGTTGACGGTGCTTCAAGCGTGCAGCAGTTCTTTAAGATCACCCTGCCCCAGCTGGGCAATATCTTGTTTTTCTGTTCTGTGACCATCGTCGTAGATATCGGGAAAATCTTTAACGAACCCTATACCTTGCCAGGTCCGGGCACATCAAATACATCCTTGTTTCAGTTGATGTACGAAAATGGCTTCAAAATCTTTAAGCTGGGTTATGCATCAGCCCAGGGGGTCGTTTTGACTGCAGTGCTTTTGAGCATCTCTTTGATTCAATTTCGTGCTCGCCGTGCACAGGGCGAGATTTAAGGGGGGAAGAGCGATATGTCGAGTGTGACAAAGAGAAGAATTTGGAAATTCAGTGCTTATGCGCTCATGGCGATCATTGTCCTGATCTGTTTGTTCCCCATCGCCTGGATGAGCATAATTTCGTTGAAACCAATTGGAGAGAGAATCTCGGGCTTTGACGCTCTAAAAATCGGATCCCCCACTCTAGCAAACTACAAGAGGCTCTTTGAACTGATACCCATTGGACAGCAAGTGGGCAACAGTGTATTTACTGCCGTAGTCGGAACCGTAACGACACTCTTTGTAAAGGACCCCATTGTCAAGACACTGATTTTTGATTTTTAAGCGACGCTTGTTAAGCTGTTTTTCTGGTCGCTGAATTGTATGAGAAATAGATCTCTGCCGGCCTCTCCCCCTCTAGCGAAGAATGTGTACGTTCATAGTTGTAATACTGAATGTATTGATCAACGCCGATGCGCAGGGCTTTAGGCGTATCATATTGCTTGAGATAGATGTCTTCCCGTTTCAGGGTTCTCCAGAAGCGCTCAGTGATAGCGTTATCAAGGGCTCGGCCCTTACCATCCATGCTGATGAGTATATTGTGTTCCTTCAGAAAATTAATGTAGCTTGGGCAGGTAAATTGGCTGCCTTGATCGCAATTCATGATATCGGGTTCTCCGTGCAGTTTAATGGCTTCCGTGACGGCCTCGATGACAAATTCCTTGGCCATGGTGGGGGCCAGCTTGTAACCAACAACCATTCGTGAATACCAGTCTATTATCGCTACGAGATACATCCAGCGACCCCGCATGGCTATGTAGGTGATGTCAATCCCCCAGATATGGTTGGGGTGCGAAGGCTTAACATTTCGCAGAAGATATGGATAAACATGATGTGCCTTATTGCGCTTGCTTAAGTTGGGGCCTGGGTAGATCGTCTGAATGCCCATCTCCCGCATATAGCGCTGTATCCTTTTGCGATTCACCCTAAACCCTAGCTTCATTTTATTGATGTCGTCTCGTATGCCTCTTGAGCCCCTGGCTGGTCTTTCGGTATGGATTCGGTCGATCAAGTGCTTGATCTGCACTTCCAGCTCAGATGGCTGCGGCTCCGGTCGATAGAGGCCAGTCCTGCTTATTGAAAGCAACTCTGCTTGGGCCCTGATGTTGAGATCTGGATGATGGTTGAGATCCCATTCAACCATGGCTTCACGCTCCTTACGGGAGCTGGATTCCTTCAGATTTTTTTTTGAGCCAGTCCAACTGGGTAGTCAGACGGCCAATTTGTGCGTAAAGGTTTTCTACTTGCTCTTCTTGCTCCTTCTTTTCCTTAGCCGCCTGCTTGTCAGCTTTACTGCTGGCGTAGACCTTATCGGCACTGGAGAATAGCTCTTGAATCCAACGGCTAATGGTAGCAGTATGGACCCCGTATTCGGAGGCGATTTCGCTCATATGACGTTCTTCTTTGATAGCTTCTATGACGATCTTCAGTTTAAGTTCAGGTGAGATACTCTTTTTGGCCATGGATATGCTCCTTTCAACCTCTGTGCTAAATTCGTGAGTGGTTGTCGCTTATCCTGTCAAAAACCCTGTCTCAATTCCTGGGTCCATTATATGATGTCCGTTATGGAGAACCAATACCATGTAATAAACTTATTCATGTCTAGAAATTGGGGATAAAAGAGATGTCGAAAAAAATACTCAAGGGTAGTGCGAGGCTGATGCAACAGCTGAACACTTCGTTAATCTTAAATATCATCCAGAAAAGCGGACCTATAAGCCGCACAGAACTGGCACAACGGACGCGTTTGAGCAATCCTGCTGTCTCGACTCTTGTGGAGCCTTTATTGAGAGACGGCATTGTCCAGGAAATTGGGACCGCAGATTCCACTGGTGGACGTCCAGCTCGCCTCTTGCAGTTCAATGCAAAATCAGGCTTTCTAATTGGGGTTGACATAGGCGCAACGTTCACATCGGGAGCCGCAGTGGATATGAGTGGAAATATCGTAGCACGACAAACCTTGCACACCATGAAGGGCGAAAAGGCCCTACCTGTTCTCCAACAACTCGTTGAAGAATTAATCCAAGTAGCGGATCAGCCACGAGAAAACTTTAGGGGCATTGGGCTTGGAATCCCAGGAATCACAGCGAACAACGGACAACAGGTCAGTTTTGCACCAGCTATTGGTTGGGAAAACCTCGATATCGGAAGCCTTATCAGCGATCAATTTGGGGTGCCCCTCTTTGCCGATAACGACGTCAACTGCTTTGCCCGAGGTGAATTGTGGCAAGGAGCGCTAAAGAATGTAACAAACGGGCTCGCCATCACCATCGGTACCGGCATTGGCGTAGGAATCGTAATTGATCAGCATGTTTACAGGGGCTCGGACAGTGCTGCTGGTGAGGTTGGCTATTGGCTGCTGGGATCACTCGATCCCATCCAAAAATTGAGGGGCTTTGGACCCTTAGAATCCACCGCTGCTGGTCCGGGAATTGCTCGCCAAGCCATCCATGATCTCCGGAAAAATCCCGAGCAAGGGCGAATTCTAAGGGATCTAGTCGCTGGCGATATTGACAAGATTACTGCTAAGGAAGTGTT
>CAZAJB010000140.1:0-4886 GCA_964485345.1 uncultured Clostridiaceae bacterium | reverse complement strand
ACTCTCAGAAGATGGTCCTTTAAGTTAGCACAGTGAGGCTGGCAAGGAACGGAGATATTGACGCTTCTTGCCGCGAACTATGCGCAAGAAGCTTTTTTTATGAAAGGAGGGAACGAGAATTTTCAAAGAAAAGGCGCAAATTTTGGATGGAACGCAGATCAGACGTGCGTTGAAGAGGATCAGTCACGAGATAGTAGAGAGCAATCGTGGGACAGAGGACGTAGTCTTGGCAGGTATCCGCACAAGGGGTGTGCCTTTGGCAAAGCGTTTAGCCCAGCTTATTGAGGAGATAGAAGGCATTCGAGTCCCAGTAGGTATCCTGGACATTTCCCTTTATCGAGATGACCTGTCGTCGGTAGCCGAGCAGCCCGTACTAAACCACACATCAATGCCAGTTGAGGTCACAGGTAAGAATGTTGTCTTGGTTGATGATGTACTCTTCACCGGTAGAACAGCCAGAGCAGCCCTTGACGCCATAATGGACTTGGGAAGGCCGGCAAGAATTCAGTTGGCGGTACTGATCGATCGTGGTCATCGAGAATTGCCGATTCGTGCTGATTATGTAGGAAAGAACCTACCGACATCAACGAGGGAAATAGTCGCAGTACGCTTGCAGGAAACGGATCAAGATGAGCGCGTGCTCATTCTGGAACATCAGGACCTTTAATAAAGTCCAGTGAGACTTCAAAGGAGGAGTATTGTGAACGTAAAAGTGGAGAATCAGATTCAGATCGGTGCAGCCCAACATTTGGCTTTGGGTTTCCAACACCTGTTTGCGATGTTTGGTGCAACAGTGTTGGTCCCTCTGCTCACAGGTTTAGATCCAGCAGTCGCTCTTTTCACGTCAGGTACCGGTACGCTTATCTTTCAGTTAATTACCAAGGGTCAGGTCCCAGCTTATTTAGGGTCCTCTTTCGCTTTTATTGCCCCAATTATAGCTGCCTCTAGTCAATTCGGGCTACCCTATGCACTAGGTGGTGGGGTTGTAGTAGGGTTAGTGTACGCTCTAGTTGCATTGATCGTCTCTAGGGTAGGAACCAATTGGGTTGATCGGGTGTTGCCTCCGGTTGTGATTGGGTCTGTTATTGTTGTCATTGGTATGGGCCTAGCGGGTACAGCCGTGGGAATGGCCGGATTTGTAGACGGTGGCTCGCTGGCAAATCCTGACGTCCGTGTCGCCTTGTTCACTCTCTTGGTTACAGTGGCCGGTACAATGTTCTTTAAAGGTTTTCTCGCCGTAATTCCTGTTCTGATAGGAATTGTAGCTGGATACCTTTTTGCCTTAACGCAAGGTATTGTTGACTTTGCGACCGTGCGTGAGGCTGCATGGATTGGCTTACCCCAGTTTGTGGCCCCGAAATTCAACTGGTCGGCTATAGCCCTGATCGTGCCAGTTGCACTGGTTTCCATCACAGAACACTTAGGTGACGTTTTGGTCATTAGTAAGGTCACCAAGAACGACTATTATCGCAAGCCAGGCTTGCACCGCACACTTCTCGGTGATGGAATCGCCACAACTTGGGCAAGTCTCTGGGGCGGGCCTCCCAATACCACCTACGGCGAGAACGTTGGTGTTCTAGCGATTACCGGCATTTACAGTGTGTCTGTGGTTAGGACCGCGGCGATCTTGGCAGTAGCTTTGTCTTTTGTGCCAAAAATGGGTGCACTGGTCTCCACAATTCCAAACCCAGTTATGGGTGGAGTATCCATTGTTCTCTTTGGAATCATTGCGGCTTCAGGTTTAAGGACTCTGGTGGAAAGCGGCATTGATTACGGCGATAAGCGCAATCTTGTCATTTCCTCCGTCGTCTTGGTCCTTGGGATTGGCGGAGCCCAGCTGAGCGTTGGTGGATTATCCTTGCAGGGAATGGGATTAGCTGCTTTAGCGGGTGTTCTTTTGAATCTGGTGCTTCCCTACAAGGACAAGAAGTAGGAGAAGAATAGGGACGGCAAGACAAAGAGGAGCAAATCGAATTGCTCCTCTTTTCGCGTAAACAAGGAAAGCGATGACTCTGAAGAAGCCCAACTGGCGTCAAATACTGGCACATTTGTGTTTTGTTGTTGTTCACCAAAAAGGAAACGGAGGTGAGCTCCAGCCTCTTTCGCGGGCGCTTCCCTTGCCTACGTTTCATTCGTTTCCCCTTGGTTTGCTGGGCTTTTCAGTCAAACGAGCCCTACCTCATTTGTATTATGAGATAGGGATCCGAAAAATATACTCATCCGGCGATGATTTTTAGCAAACCAATGCTCAAGACAACAACGCCCGGTAACCACCTGAAGCGATGTTGACGGCGTGTTGAGGAGGCCATTGCCTTTCCTGTCCTTAGCCCCTGCACCACAAAAAAGTAGCTTCCTACCATGACTGCGATCGTGGTGGGCCAAGTTGGCAACCCTAACATGGAAGCTCCGAAGCCGGCCGCCATGGCATCTAGGGCTAAAGCTCCACCGAGAACGAGTGCTTCACCACCCGAGATGGATTGGGAATGATCACGGTCTGCTAAAAGAGGTTCCTGGCTTACTTGAATGATCAAGCCAAGGAGGGGGATACGCCAATTTAGCAATATTCGAGATTGTTGTGTGCGATAGTTGCTCCACAGGTGATAGAAACCAAGGAGGATGAAGAAAAAGCCACCTAACACAGTCGCTCGACCTGGACTGATGTGTTGCTCAACCAACGAGCCAAGAGTCATAGAGACCAAGACGGAGAGGCCCGATACAATACTTAGCACAACCCTTGACCACACAGAGATGGAAATTTGGTTCATACCATAGCTGACACCCATGGCCAACGAATCAAAGCTAACGGCGACGGCAAGCAGAAGCACAGATATCCACATAATAAGCAACAACCTCCTTAGCATCACGCTACCATAGTATGGTTTTGCTGGAGAGGATGTGAAATCGGTGCCCACAACCCCTTGACATGGGCACTCAAGAATGGTACTATTTTAGTGGCTCGAGGCGGCATAGCCAAGTGGTAAGGCAGAGCTCTGCAAAAGCTCCATTCCCCGGTTCAAATCCGGGTGCCGCCTCCATTTTTTATGAAGATTACTGAAGGGGGGAGTCAATTCATGGCTAAAGCAAAGAGAGGTAAGAATATCAAGACGCTAGGCTGGAGAGGGACCTGCCCTTCATGCCATAAGACTGGAGTAAAGTTACTCTGGGAGAAAGACAAACTACATGTCTGCAAAGCATGCGGAAAATAGTAAAACGGCGTGAGCCGTTTTTTTATTTGCTTCACTGGATCGAGCTCGAAGAAAGAAAAAACCCAGACGTAGTGTCTGGGTCTCTTTGTGCCTATTTCGAGTAGAACTCGACGATTTCAGCTTCGTTAATATCTGGGTTCAACTCATCTCTCCGGGGGAGTCGGATGAACTCACCGGTGCGAGCGTTCTCATCAAAACTGAGATACTCAGGAACGTTGGGGCGAACCTCCAACGCCTCCTCGACAACGACCAAGTTACGGCTCTTCTCTCTAAGACCAATAACGTCGCCAACACTCAGGCGGTAGCTAGGAATATCGACTTTCTTCCCGTTAACCGTAATGTGTCCATGTGTGACGAGCTGCCTTGCACCGGCTCGGGTGCGGGCAAATCCCAGACGGAAGACTAGGTTGTCCAAGCGGGACTCCAGGAGAATCATGAAATTCTCACCGGTAATGCCCTGCAACTTTGAGGCTTCCTGGAAGAGGTTTCTGAATTGCTTCTCGCTCAATCCATAAAGGAAGCGAAGCTTTTGCTTTTCTTGTAATTGTAGTCCATAGTTACTCTGTTTGCGGCGCTGGTTTTGACCGTGCTGCCCAGGTGGGTAAGGACGTTTGCGCAATTCTTTTCCTGTCTCGCTTAGAGAAAACCCTAAACGTCGACTCACTTTCCACGTTGGTCCTGTATAACGTGACATGTACTTCTCTCCAATCCAAAATCTAATGTCTATTTACCAAAGCAGCCGCGCCTTGTTAGATCTACGTTCATAGGATACCACATTTTCTAGGATTTGCAAGGGTAATTTCTCTTGTGGAGCATTACACTATCGAAAAAGGGGGGCAAGAGCCATGAGAAGTATGTGGAACGGTTCTCTTTCCTTTGGTTTAGTGAACATTCCCGTGAAGATGTACAGTGCGACCGAGACCAAGGATGTTCGCTTTAATCAGCTACACGACCTTTGCCATACTCCTATTCGGTACGAAAAAGTGTGTCCGAACTGTAACCGCGCGGTCGAGACGGCTGAAATTGTACGAGGCTATCAATATGAGCCAGGTCGTTATGTAATTATCCGGGATGACGAGTGGGAAAGCTTTAACGCGACATCCACTCGAACGGCGGATATTTTGCGTTTTGTTGCGCTAGATGAAATCGATCCTATTTATTATAACAAAACATACTATCTCGAGCCAACGGAAACAGGGGCGAAGGCTTATTCACTCCTACAGGAGGCCTTATCCATATCTGGAAAAATCGCGGTTGCCCAGATCACCATTCGCTCAAAACCGTCTCTAGCCGTAGTTAGAGTTCTTGACGAGTTATTAGCCCTCGAAACAATTCACTATCCTGATGAGATTCGCGATCAAAAGCGTCTGGCCTATACGAGGATGCCGGTCCAAGAGCGGGAACTGCAAATGGCTCTCTCTCTGATCGAAAGTCTGACGGAGCCCTTCGAACCCGAGAAGTACAGCGATGAACGACGCATAGGCCTGCAGGATTTAATCGCGGCCAAAATTCAAGGACAAGAGACCATCTTTGTGGACCGCATCCAGGAGGATAAAGCGCCCGTTGATCTACTTGCTGCCCTGCAGGCGTCCATTCAGGCTCAACATGAGAAGCTGGGCCGCGGTTCCAACGAGGTTAAGCATTGATTAGCTCTAGTTTGAGACCCATGCTTGCCGTTGA
>CAZAJB010000139.1:0-5007 GCA_964485345.1 uncultured Clostridiaceae bacterium | reverse complement strand
TGACAATATTGTGGTGATGTACGCTGGAAAGGTGGTTGAAAAGGGGTCTACGCAAGAAGTCTTGGAACATCCACTGCACCCTTACACCATGGGTTTGGAAAACGCCTTTCCCGATCCCAGACAGCAAGATAAGGAGCTCATCTCCATTGAAGGTTCGCCCCCTGATTTGGTCAATCCACCGTCAGGATGTAGGTTTGCCCCCCGTTGCCCCTTTGCTATGGAGCGTTGCCTTGCTGAAGAACCTCAATATGAAGAAGTGGACGAAGATCCCCAGCATGGAGCGGCCTGTTTTAGATTGGCTGAAGCTCAGAAATTACAAAAGCTTGCTAAGGAGGTGGAGACATGGCAGTCAGCATAAACTCAAGGGACGAAGAGCGGTATGTGGTTGAACTACGGAAGATCAAGAAAGAATACCCCCTCCGCCAAAGTCTCTTTCGGAAAACGAAACAAGGCCAGTGCCTGACCGCGGTCAATGGTGTCGATTTGTGTCTAAAAGAGGGAGAATCTCTGGGGATAGCTGGTGAAAGTGGTTGCGGCAAGTCGACCATGGGCCGCCTCTTACTAAAGCTCACCGAGAGTACGGAGGGGGAGTACCTCTTTAACGGTGAAGATGTGACGAAGTTCTGCACCAAGGAGGAGATGCTAACGTTTCGTCGCCAGGCTCAACTGGTCTTTCAGAATCCTTTTGAGGCACTGAACCCCCGCTTTACGGTGCAGCGTTCGATCATGGAGCCTTTGACCATCCATAGTATTGGATCCTCGACGGAAGAGCGCCTTGAGCTCGTGAAGGAGGCTCTCCGTAAGGTGAATTTACAGCCTGCAGAGTCCTTTTTAGAAAAGTACCCCCATCAAATGAGTGGTGGACAGCTGCAACGTGTGGTCTTGGCCCGGGCTTTGGTTTTGAAGCCCATCTTCTTAGTCGCTGATGAACCTGTCTCCATGCTCGATGTTTCGGTGCGGGCCGGGGTCCTTAATTTAATGAAACAGATTGCAGAGGAGATGCGGCTCACAACAGTTTATATCTCCCATGATCTTTCCTTGCTTCAATACCTTTGCGATCACACCGCCATTATGTACTTGGGGCAGATCGTAGAATACGGCAAGACAGAAGACATTTTAACGAAGCCCCTCCATCCTTATTCCAAGGCTCTGGTGGCAGCAATTCCCACACTGGATCCGTCGAAACGTCCAGAAGAAGTTCCCCTACGTAATCATGTGCCAAGCCCAGTGGATTTACCAGAGGGTTGTTTGCTTCAGGATCGCTGCCCTTATGTTACGAAGGCTTGTAGGGGCTGTGGGCAGGTTTTAACCGATGTGGGTGATGGTCATCTCGTTCGCTGTGGCCTTGTCTGTTCCAATCATCGTAGTCTCAAATTTGAAGGAGGAAAAGTGGTATGAAAATCGCGTATGTAGTACCAGGTCCTATGGATTTGGAGGAAGTAGCCAGGCGAGGTGCAATTCTTAAGGAATGGGCCGCCCCTGACACCGATGTTGTCATTCGTAGGGTAGAGGAAGGGCCTGCCTCCATCGAATCCATGTACGAAGAGTATCTCAGCATTTCTTCTGCTGCTCAAGCTGTCTTTGAGCTCGAACAAGAAGGTTACGATGCCGCCATCTTGGGCTGTGCGGGAGACCCAGGTCTTGATGCTATGCGGGAGATCACAAGCAAAATGCTTGTGGTGGGCCCTGGACAGACCAGTTACCAGACTGCTGCCATGCTCTGCCACCGCTTCTCGGTTTTGACTATTGCTGAGAGCATGATTGATACCAGCGTTGAACTCGGTTACAAGGCGGGGGTCTTGGCCAAGTTAGCCTCGGTGCGGGCTGTGGAAGTGCCTGTTTTAGAGCTAGCCAATGACAGAGCTGCCACTGTGGCGAAGATGATTGCAGAAGGTCGAGCTGCCATAAGGGAAGATCGGGCCCAGGCCTTAGTCTTGGGCTGTATGTCCATGGGTTTTCTGCAGGTAGCAGAAGAGCTGCAACAGGTCCTTGGTATTCCTGTGATCAACCCCTCCCGTGTGGCCTTAGCCACTGCCGAGGCGCTAGTGAGGAGCGGCCTGTCCCATTCTAAGCAGGCTTTCGCTTTGCCACCGAAGCTGGCCACCGGCAAGGTGAAGTCCCTCGGTGAACTCTCTGTGGTTGGTGAATAGAAGTGGGGACCAACAAGAAATATTCAGGATATATGTCCTATCAGTATCTAGAAGCAGGGAAGGATTTTGTGAGCTATGAAATGGCAGACCAAGTGGGGCGGGTGGAGCCTTATCTCCTTCCCCTTAATTCTGAAGAGGAAGAACGGGTAGCTCATTTGGCCCAGGAGTCGATCGTTATTTCCCTCCATGAGCACCCCACGATTATGCCGAACGATGTCACGCGAGACCTGGATCCCTATGAGCGGCAGGGGAGGGAACACACAGCGTTTCTTGCCCTGTCCCATTCTTATCTGGACTGCGTGTTTGATAACTTGATGGATGGTACCTGTACCATTAGTTCACCAGCGGGTTGGAAGTGGCAGGATATCCTTCATGACCTCGGTATGCGGCGTAGCGATATTGCTCACCAAGATTTTGTCATCGTCTGCGAGGGGGTTAAGGATATCTATCGTGCCCATCAGGAAGGCAAACTAGCCTGGGTACCCTCCATTGAAGGTGCAGCTCCCATTGAAAATGAGTTGGACCGCATTGATATTCTCTATGGCCTTGGAGTGAGGCTTTTAGGGATCACCTATAGCGAGTCGAATGCCCTTGGCTCAGGTCTCAAGGAAGAACGCGATGGGGGACTCACCGCCTTTGGTAGAAAGGCTGTAGAGCGCATGAACAAGCTTGGTATGGCCATTGACTGTTCGCACACAGGTAGTCTTACCACCCTAGATGTGATTGAACACAGCACCAAGCCCATCTTTCTAACCCATGTGGGGGCACGCGCTCTCTGGGACAGCAAACGTCTCACGCCCGATGAGGTCCTGAAAGCCTGTGCCGATAAGGGCGGTGTAATCGGAATTGAAGCAGCCCCTCACACCACAATCACCCACAAGAATCCAGCCCACAATCTGGACTCTTATATGGAACATTTCGAGTATATCAAAGATCTCGTGGGGATTGACCATGTGGCTTTTGGACCCGACACCTTGTATGGGGATCATGTGGGTTTGCATCGTCACTTTGCATCGCAACTTTCCACAAAAGGAACCCAAGCAAGGCAGGAGTTTCCCGAGGTGGAGCATGTGCAGGGTTTAGAGAACCCCACAGAAGCCTCCCACAACATCCTGCGCTGGTTAGTAAAAAAGGACTATGCAACGGAAGACATCCAAAAGGTCCTGGGAAAGAACATCCTCCGTGTTTTGGATGAAGTGTGGTAGCGCGCGGACCGGTAATCGGGGGACTGTCCCTCACACAATTCTACGAATTACGGCGTATTTTACAGGATTATGGGGCTCATCGTGACTTTGTGTGGGTAGGGTGATTTATCCGACTCGGTTATAAAGTGTGAACTACCACCACTTAGAATCTGACGACTTTTGAAGTGGATGTGGCCCAATAATACCAGCTGTTTAGGTAGGATTCTGCCGATGTATAGTCTTCTTGCTCAAAAAAGTGCGCTAATGCTAGTTTGATGCGGTAGGCCCTCGCGGTTTTCAAGTTTAGCTCCGCTAAGCTTGAGAGTTTTTCGGCTTGGATAGCCACAGGTAGCGGGTCTTTTCAAAAACATCTGTCTCGACTCCGCCCTCCGGACTTCGTCAACGGCATCGCCGGTCGCGACAGGTCTACCCACACATAGGCTTCTATGATGATCGTGAAGGTAATCTTTTCAAAGTGATCAATTAGGCGTCTGCCTTTTGAGAGGGAATGTCCACTCATAATACAGGCCTTCCCGCCGTCAGGTGGGAAGGCCTGTATTATGGCCATTACAAAGCACCTACCTCTCGAAAACTTGCAGTTGTCTGTGGGTGGTGTGTCAACTTTTGCCATCATCTTCTCATATTTCAAAGAGGAAATATAGGAGTTATTACTGGATGTCGATGCGCCGGTGTCGATGCATGATGAAGTAGTGGAGGGAGGTATAGCTATTGGCAATAGTGCACTTATTTGTTGATACCAATTTCTTGATAAGTATGACCAAATTGACTGGAAGATCGATGAGCTAGAAAATATCTTTGTTTAGGGAAGTGCTTGATGAAAAGGAACTGGTGAGGCAAGAAGGCGATAAACGGATAATCATCAAATTCGCCCCAAGCTATAAGCTTCAGGATTTGAAGGGAGAAGTGCCAGAACTGGATGTTGGCCGGAACGATGATGAATTAGTTGCTACAGCTTGGCTGTACCAGCAGCAAAGTCAGAATATCGATGTGCGTCTATTGGCACATGACATAGGTATGGTGATTAGTGCCACCCGATGTGGATTAGCTTATATCATGATACCAGAGGATTGGATTTTACCACCAGAGAACGATGACAAAGACAGAAAAATTGCCAAGTTGGAGCGGGAGAATAGGACCCTTAGCCAGCGATTTCCAACATGATCGATCAGCTGGAGGATTACGTTAAGCTAATCCATCCATTTGAGGTTGTATCTCCCGACGCAGAGTTTATGAATTGAAGGAACCGCTAGCCTCTATATAGCCTGTCCATGCTTTGGATAAACTGACCCCATTCGGGGTTGTCCGCTTTCTCCCTGCCCGTCAAATAGTATAGATACTTATACAGCTGCCTTAAAAACTTGGGTGTGCTAACGTTTTGGCAACGCAGATAAAAGATAACTTCGTACATTTCGATGGCTTGAATGTTATCTAACCCAGTTGACAGTTCTTGTGCTTTTTCGATTAGCCGGATGACCATGGAGTCACGTGATGCAAAGAAGGGCAATCCCTTTGCGGCAAGATATGCCAGGGATTTGACTTCACCCCTATCATCTCTATTGTCTAGACGTGGTTCATATTTCGTGAACGGGTAAATCCGCTCTTCAACGGAGTCCCGGAGTACCTTTTCGTTTGGAGTCAACGTTTCGTCCCTG
>CAZAJB010000138.1:0-5066 GCA_964485345.1 uncultured Clostridiaceae bacterium | reverse complement strand
AGAACATCTCTTCAAGGAGTAGTCGTTTCCCTGCGCGAGATCTCCGCGCAAGTGGCACTTAACAGCGAAAGTCTATCTGCTTCTAGTGAGGAGAACGCGGCAACAATTGAAGAGGTGGCTTCTTCTAGTAACGAGTTTAACTCAAAAATGGGAGAGGCGGGATTGCAGGCCGAAGGTATGAGGAAAGATGCTGATACAATTAACGAATTGGCTATGCGCGGCGCCTCTCAGATGGATCTTTCGCGAGAGTCCATGGATGAGATTGTCAAGGTAGCTTCAGACGTTAGGGGATCCTTGTCTGATTTGGCTCAGCAAGCAAAGAACATGGTTAGTGTTCTCCACATTATCTCGGATATAGCGGCTCAGACAAATCTATTGGCCCTAAATGCGGCAATTGAAGCAGCTAGAGCAGGTGATCAAGGACGCGGCTTTGCAGTGGTTGCCGATGAAGTCAGGATTCTGGCAGAACAGACCCAGACATCTGTGAAGGAAATTTCTCAGATGATCAATGCTCTGGTGTCCGTTTCTGAACAGTCTTCTGACATTATGACCAAGGCGGAATTGGCCATAGCTTCGGGGACAGAGCTGTTAACAGAAACCCATCAGGATCTGGAGCGTATTAAGGATAACATTGGAGCTACTGTCCGGGGAATTCAAGAGATTACTGAGGCGGTCTTTTTTGCTGCTGAAAGTAGCAATGCCATTACGGGTGCCACGGAAGAACAAGCCTCAGCCACTGAGGAGATCGCCTCAACAGCTAACGATCTATCTAACATGGCTCAGAGTCTTCAGGAGGTAATTCAGAAGTTTAGGATGTAATTCGCAGGAACGCTACGTAACGACTGGAAAACCCTTTTTCATCACAGCGCCGAAGAAAGGGGGTTTTCTTCCGTTGCCTTTGGTCCTAAACGGCCGGGTTGTTGATTGTACCCCGGATTCCTCTTCGAGTGTCCCCGAAAAAGGAAAAACAGAAAATAGGGAACCAGCGTATCCAGGACGTTTGCTCAGCAGCCCGAGCTTGCCAGCATTCGAGCACACAAAAGGAAAAAGTCATAAACCCCTCATATCTAGACCTTGTCAATTAGTGTAACAATCTATGTCTTCTAGTGAAGGACTTTATATGTCTTTGTCGAATTTCCTCAAGTCACGTATGTGGTAGCGAAGTTGCAGTGAAGAGGGGGCGTACGATGCTGAGTAGACTACGAATTTCCACCCGTCTTTATGGGGTCATTAGTCTTTTAACCGTACTATTATTGGTTTTAGGGTTTTTTGCTTGGTCTAACATGGGTAATATAGTGGAACAAAAGGATGGTGTCATTTCGGCTTTACGACTTGGTGATATATTGGTCAAACAGGAGGTCGCCCATCTTGATTGGGCTCTAGATTTATCGATGAGTTTGGTAACGGAAACTAGCTTTACGGGGGCATTAGATCATAGCCAATGCGGGTTTGGACAGTGGTATTATCATTTTATCACCACGCCTGAGTTTGCAGAATTATCGCCTGCGGTCACTCAGGCTTTCCGCGATATCGAAAAACCGCACGAAGACTTACATAGTACGGCCCGCATCATGAGCGCAAGTTTGAGTCAGGCAAACTATTCTGATCAGGCTTGGAGCGAGGCTTACGCACTTTTTGTCGAAGAGACAAATCCTATCCTAGATCGAGTTCGTTCTGGATTTGTCCAGATTAGTCACTTGCTGGAGGGCGACATCGTACAACTTCAAGAAGCAGCCGATCAAGTAGCCTTTAAGTCTACCATGACTATCATAGTGAGTGCGGCTCTTGCACTTTTGATAGCCGTGTTCCTGGGAGGGCTTACGGTGCGTTCAATCTGCCAGACCCTCCGGTATACTGTGGCTCGCGTCGAAGACCTCTCGCATGGTGATGGGGACTTAACCCAGCGTATTCCTGTCAACACCAGAGATGAACTAGGCAATTTGGCAACGAATTTAAACACTTTTATCGAAAAATTGCAGAGGATGGTTGGTTCAGTCAAGGGCTCCACCGATCAAACGGCGGATCATGCTGCCAGTCTCTCGTCTACGGTAGAAGAGTTAACTGCCTCGGTAACAGAAGTGGCGTCGACTACCAATCAATTCGCCTCAACCTTACAGGCCATGAGTGATGGTAGCCAGGATCTCGTAGCATTAGCCCAAAATGCCGAGGGTCAAACCGAACAGGGTGCCCAGCAGATTAATAACACCATGGATATTATGGACGAGATTAACCAGAATATGAATGGTTTAGGGCAGGAGATTCAACGCCTAGAAAAACAGTCTGAACAGATCCAGACCATTGTTGGAGTAATTACTGCCATCGCGGATCAGACCAATCTCTTAGCCTTAAATGCGGCCATTGAGGCGGCCAGGGCGGGGGAGCACGGACGAGGTTTCGCTGTTGTAGCCGGTGAGGTTCGAGATTTGGCAGAGGAATCGGCCAAGGCAGCCCAGGAGATTTCTTCGTTTATTGATGAAATCCGTCAGGTCATGCAGCAAACAGTGGCTCAAGCGGATGAAAATGTAGAACGGGTGGGGCAAGGGTCAAAAGCAGCACAAGACACAGGGGTTGTGTTCGCTAGCATCCGTGCTACCATGGATCAGCTAGTTGAGGGTATTCGCAACCTGGCAAGCTCCAATCAACAGCTTTCCGCTGGTGGAGAAGAGATTGCCGCTACCAGTTGAAGAACAATCTGCTTCTATTGAAGAAGTTGGGGCTACAGCCGCAAATCTAGCAAGGCTGGCGGCCCAGCTGCAGGAACTGGTGGAACAGTTTAAGGTCTAATTGCGAACGAACTTCGACAAGCAAAGGACGTTAAGTGCAAAGTGCGCTTAGCGTCCTTTTTGGCAAATGATCGACATAGTGACCTTAAACTCTAGTTTTTGCTACATATCTAGTCCGCACAGAAGAACCCAGACTCCACTGCGAAAACCCCACTAAAACAGCGTTTTCTTAGGTTTTTGACAAGGATTTTCCAAGCGAATATAGAAGTAATACTGGGATAACTCAAGAAATTTCGAGATATTCAGAGCTAATTTGCTTGGAGGGGTTTTCAGTGTTCAGACCAAATGATGACCATAAACAAATGACTCTTTTCACCTCGGCTAGCGACATGCATCCAACAGTTGTTCGTAGACTAAACGAATCTTGGGCACCCGTCTTCTATGAGCATGTCTTCTGCCAAATCAATGAGGAACCCTTCTCCGTGCTATATTCCGAGGACACTGGGAGGCCTAACTTTCCGATTAACATTTTAGTTGGCCTAGAAATCATCGCAGCAATGCGTGGCTATACAGTCGAAGAGACGCTGGACCAGTTTAATTTTAACGTTCAAGTGCGCTGGGCTTTAGGTGTTCGTGGTCTATGGGAGCACACCTCGTGCGAACGAACCATCTATGAGTTCCGAGGACGCCTCTACCAGTATGCATTGACGAATCCTGGCAGAGAGTGCCTGATCCATGGCGAGTTTCAAGGGATATCGGATCATCTCATGACTTACATGGGACTGGCTCGTGAGGAAATGAGAATGGATTCTACCCAACTCATGAGCAACATTCGCCGGGCTGGTCGCCTTGCCTTGAGCTTTGACGTTTTGAAACAAGCGTTAAAAGCCTGTCCGGTGGATCTGCTTACACCGGAGCTTCTGGAGGTACTTGAACCATCCTTTAAGAACAACTTGCTTTACAAGGTGAAATCCCGCGAAGTACCCAGTCGTCTACAAGAGATGCTCGGATTGTGCGCAACGCTACTTAACATAGTCGCTCAACATGAAAAATTGCAGGAGGAACGTGAGATTAAGGTGCTGGCTCGTTTTTTCGCAGAACAAGCCGAGTACGATGAAGAATCTAGCTCCTGGAAAGCCAAAGAACATGAGAAGGGTACAACATCTCACCACCTTCGTTCGGCTTACGATGAAGACGCCACCTGCCGCGTGAAGGGCGATAAGGTGTATGTGGGTTATGTGGCCAACATAACTGAAACCTGCGCTGATGAGAATCCTGTTCAAATTGTAACCGACTACATTGTGGAACCGAACACTGCCTCGGACACCACAATGGCTAAGGAGGCACTGCCCCATTTGACGGAACAACATGGCCTCGAGGATCTTTATGTTGATGGCGGTTACTCTGGAGAATCTGTTTATGAGATTGCTGCTGAGAATGACGTTTCAATGCACTACACGAACATGACCGGAAGAGAGACGAAGAAAATCCCTATTAGCGAATTCACCTTTGACGGAGACACAGTAACCCATTGCCCCGCTGGTCACCCCAGTGACTTTTCGATTCACGATAAAGAGAAGGGTTCCATTTTAGTTCATTTTGACTTAGAAACCTGTAAAGCTTGCCCAGATAGAGATCGATGTCCCACCTCGCCTAACAGTAACGCCCACAGTTTGACAATCACTAAGAAAAAACGGATTGCAGCTGAAACCAGAGAACAGCTTAACGACAAACAGCAACACAAGGAAAACACAAGCAAAAGAGCGGCCATTGAAGGCACCATCTCCTGCGTCAAGCATGACCAAGGGGGTGAAAAACTCCGGGTGCGCGGCCATAACAGAATAGGTGTCCTGTTTGGCTTTATCGTCATCGGTCGCAACGTTAGACAGTTTTTCAGATGGTGTAGTGGCGAAAAGCGGCGCTCCCTTCAGGATGAAGAACGAAAGCGCAGGAAGGGGCTATTACCCATTCCCGCAGCAGGGTAAAGAGAGGAGATGGGGGGATTGCAGCTAGCTCCTAGCTAGATCCACGCCCATAATGGCGCCTTTTGGTGCTGAGTTTAAGAAGACCGCTGTAAAAAACGTCTAAATTGAGATATTGGCGAAGCATAGACCCTTTTTCGCAGTGGAGTCAATAAGGCTGTGATTTCTGCCGTCCCGTCTTCTGTCATACCCACTTCTTTCGGTAAAAGTGTTGAAACAGCCCGCTGGGCTTCTTTCATTCCGTATTTTTGGATATTTTCTCTATATCCTCCCTTTCAAACACCCTAAATGCAGGGGTCGAGATCCGTAAAAAATCGTAATCTCCTGGAAATACTATCTTACCTCTGTCATAATATTCCTG
>CAZAJB010000137.1:0-5093 GCA_964485345.1 uncultured Clostridiaceae bacterium | reverse complement strand
AATCCTGCTAAGTCAAAACTATTTTTTTCTAAGCATCAAGGGTGCGGAAAGTGAGATTCGTGATCAAATGGCGAACAATTTTCCCCGAAAATTAACAAAACCCCAGCTAAACTGGGGTTTCTTTTCTTATGGTGCCGAAGGTGGGATTTGCGCAGGACACTTTTGGTTAATGTCAGCAATTGCGGGAACTCTTAGTACGTCTACGTCCGCGCTTACTGATGTAATTGTTTAGTCCGGGTGGTTTAGGTTGTTTTGATCACGTTCGTGATCAATTGGTGATCAATCTTATGGCTCATTTCAATCATGTTTAGAAAGCATATGGTGACAATATCCGCAAAGTGGGGATGAGGCCATTTCGCTGATCGGTATCTTACATCCGCAGCTTTCGCATTCCGTTACTGCTGTATCTCCGCAAAAGGCGCATCGATCTTCTAGCAATATATAGGTCTCAACTCCACAAGATGGGCACTCGCCATAAGGATATTCTCCTCCGTCTTTGACTATATAATATAAGTCCTCAGCAAATCTAGCCGTAACTGCATCGGGGATATAGGAAACGGGATCAAATTCAGACCCACAGGCTCTGCAACTTAGAATAGCGTCTGCATTGGAAACTCCACTTATGGGCTTAAGGAGATCGGAACCACACTTCTTACAGTTAAGTAGGTGAACGCCCTCTTCAAGCACAATGGAGTTCCAAGCAATTGCTTCTAAAGCGGTTTCACATTCCTGACGTTCTCTCTCGTATATGTCAGTAATCTGTAACATTACATCCCATACATCTTGCCCTAGTAAGGTTCTAGGATCTTCCTGCAGCTCATTAGCTGCAAACCCCTTGATGACGTCGAAAGCAGACGCAACTACGCCACGCATTGCCTCCTTAGTAACCTGTGGATAGTAGTGTTCAATATCATTGCGCACGTCTGTAATCAGTTTGGTTTTTTCCCAATCAGTTATAATATTGAGTGCTGTAAACCGTTCCTTAATCTGAATAACGTCTACGGTCTTTTTCCCTTTTCCAATATACTCTATTACGCCGTTGGAATTGACGATTGGTACGATCTTGGATTTGATAAGTGCTTCGTTGCTGTTATCTGGCGAGAGTCTAACAAGGGCTTCCTTATATAATAAGAGAATCCCTGCATGAATGTTGCGAACAGCAGACAATAATCGGCGCCGTGTGCCGTTTTGGTAATCCTCCACGCCTGCTTGTATTGACTCAACCGCATTTGTCAATAAATCCATTACAATTGCACCTCTTGCATAATGGCTCTTAAATCGCCCAGTCTTCAATTAAGCTCATGTTTTTCTATTAGGCTAGCAGCCTTTTTAATACCCTGTAAATATAAATGGAACTGTTTTTCCAACAAAGTCATCCATTTATGTGGCCCAAGAACGCCGGTATCATCGCTATGCGGCCCTAAGAAACTGAAGAAATGGCGTGAACTCGGTGTTAGTATATGAGTTGTTTCGTGTCTAGCGCCTTTTCCGGGACCATTCTCGAGTTCAGTGAACTCGTTATCTCTGTATTGCTTGAGGAACTTAAAATTCTCATTTTTTTCAATGTCTATTGCAGCCTTTGGTAGCTCTTTCATCACCCTAGAAAAGTTGCATCTATCATGTAACCCTAGGTCATAAGCCAGATCCAAGAGTAGTGCAATCCGATCCCATCCACTAGAAAGCAATCTAACTCCGAAATCAACATGATACCAGAACATATGATCAACTATTGTTCCTTCGTACGTACCCGTACTAATATCAGCAAGTCTAGTTGAATATCGAGCTGAAAATGTTAATGACGTAACTATTTGTCGTGCTATTTTTTCTAGTTCTCGAACTAGAATGTCAAACTTATATCTTTCAGATAGCCCCCAAAAATATCCTGTGGTAAGATTGTGCTTGGGGAAGGCGTCTAAGCAGTTGCGCAAGTAGTTACACTTAGTAGTGACTTCAGCAATCGCTTGATCTATTCCTTCTTCTGTATTCATTAGTGCACCTTGTACATCATCTAATTCGTTATAGGATGACCCACGCATCAAAGACTCGCCTCCTATCAAAGGTAAGTATGTTAGTGTTCTATAGTCAAGTCACAACACGTCCACTGATCCGTGTAATACCCTTTTTCGTTCACGAAGCTCTTAATTGGATTTGGTGGAGTGACACGAAAAAGCGATGCGGTTTGCCGAAGCTAATATGCGATTTGAAGGCTTCATCGTGCCTCCTGCCGTTAAAAAGGATTGTAGAAGAATGCTTAGAGGCCAAGCGTGGGCTTGGCGAATGCCACTGCCACACTTGCCCCAAACGCTCTGTCAAATATGTTTTACCTACACCTAAGCAAGAAACCGCTAACACTCGCTTAGCGGTAAGACAATTTGCTGACCTGTCTCCTAAAACAACAAGTAGCAGACTCCACCAATCACGCCACTACCTAGTATGACAAAGATGGGATTCAATTTGAACTTCAGTAGTAGGAAAAGCCATCCTATAAACAGGGCAACAGCGATAAAGTCCACAGAAGCAATATTCCATGTGAAGCCACTAGGCCCCCAGAACGCTAACACTAGGATTGAAAATCCTGCCGATAGGATAAGGGCCACCACAGTAGGTCGTAAACCGGCTAGGATCCCCTTGATTATCACCATCTCCTCGTATTTGCTGTATAACCAGGCCAGCGACAAGACAATGATGCAGGAGGGCACTATGGAACCGAGGGTAGACACTAACGATCCCCCAAATCCCGCGATTTGAGTGCCCACAAAGGTGGCTGCATTGATCGCAATGGGGCCGGGAGTCATTTCTGAAATAGTTATGAGGTCCGTAAACTCGGTCAGAGTCAGCCAACCGTGGAGGTCAACCACTTGGTTCTGGATCAATGGCATAGCAGCCATACCACCACCAAAACTAAAGAGCCCGATCTGCAAAAAACTCCAAAACAGCTGAGCGTAAATCATATCTAGATGTTCTCCCTCTCTGTGCGTTTGTCATGTAGGGTTATTAGTGTTCCTAGGGTACCACTAAACACAATGATGTAAATGATATTGATGCGCAAGATGTAATGGGCAACAAAGGCTCCCAGCATGATTAGAATGGGCAGCAGTTTTTTCGCCTGAACAATTCTCCCACCCATTGTGATCACCACATCAAAAATGACAGCACACACACCAGCCATCATACCTTTCAGCACCGCACTCACGAGTGCGTTATCGCGAAAGGACGCATAGAACCACGAGACGACTGAAAGGATGATGAATGGCGGAAGTATGGTGCCTATAATTGCCACCAGAGCGCCAGATAACCCCATCAATCTCCAGCCCACTAGGATGGATGCATTAACCGCCATTGCTCCTGGTGAAGACTGAGCGATAGCGGCTATATTTAGCATTTCCTCTTCCTCTAACCAATTAACCTCATCCACAAATTTCTTCTTCATCATTGGGACGATAACATACCCACCACCGAAGGTAAAGGCACTCAAAAAGAAGGTGGATTTGAACAAGTCAAAATGACGTATTGGACTTTTTTCCATCGCTCTACTCCTTCTATATACTACATAAGTATATACCTTGCTTTCGCATAATAGAAATAGTATTATTGAATGAAAATCATAGTCAATTGGCTATGATAGATAGGGGGTAGAGTGTGAATCTTCGACTCTTGAGAATCTTTGTGGCCGTTTGTAAAGAAGGAAGTATGACGAAAGCCGGGCAAAAACTGTTTATAGCGCAGCCCACGGTCAGTTTAGCCATATCAAAGCTAGAAAGGTACTATGGGGTCACGTTGTTTGATCGGCTCTCAAAACGGCTGTATTTGACCGATACCGGAAGAGAGTTGTTATCCTATGCTCAGCACATACTTCTGATGTTTGACGAAATGGAATCTCGAGCAAAGAATCGAAACAACAGTGGTACACTACATATTGGCTCGAGTGTAACCATAGGAAACTGTCTCTTACCAGGCCTACTAAAAATCTTGGCCGAAAATCGTCCTGGCGTTGCAGTCAAAGTCCAGATCGACAATTCCGAAAGAATAGAGCAAGCGGTTTTAGATAATCATGTCGATCTCGGACTAATCGAGGGTATAACCCGTAGCTCTGAACTAGTCCACGAGGCGTTTTTGGATGATGAACTAGTGCTACTGTTTGCTCCCGATCATCGTTGGGCGACACAGATGTCGGTAATGCCAGACCAGTTGACAGAAGAGCCGTTTTTGGCGCGAGAACATGGTAGCGGAGGAAGGGAGATATTGGAGAGTGCCTTATTACTAAATGACATCAAGATCGAACCCGTATGGGAAAGTATCAGCACTCAAGCCATTGTGCAGGCTGTCATGAAGGGCGTCGGTTGGTCGGTGCTGCCCCTCCTCTTGGTAGAACCTCTTTTAGAACAGGGCCTCCTTGTCACGAGGACGATCGAAGGCATATCGCTCAATCGGAAGTTTGCTATCATCCACCACAAGAACAAATACCTCACAGAGATTATGCAGGAATTCATCTATCTGTGTACAAATCCATGTCTCACCGAATGACGACCGTAATGTTACTCCGGACCAGCGAAGGAACCCTGGTTGTCTAGGGTTCCTTTCGGTTATTGACATATGCCAGAAAAGGGGTATAATAAAATCATAACGGACATATGCCGGAAAACAAGGGGGTGAATGTTTTGCCTAGATTCGACGGATTTGGACCACGAGGCTTTGGCCCAATGTCTGGCAGAGGTTTTGGCTATTGTGCCGGTGCTTACCCAGGCGGGTACTATGGTGCTGGCTTTGGCAGGAAATTTGGACGCGGGCGCGGCTGGGGTTATGGATACGGTTTGGGTCCTGTTGCCCCTTGGCATCAGGTTGTAGCTAAGACAGAAAACGAGTTTTTGAAAGAAGAAAGGGATCTACTTAAGGCCCGTTTAAAAGAAATTGAGGAAGAATTAGAAGAGTTGTAGAGTGAGAAGCAGAGGAAAGCAGGACAGCTAACTTTCTTGCTTTCCTCCATTGTTGAGGTGAGAGAATGCCCAGACCGCGAAAATGGAGGAGGGTATGTTCCCTTCCTGATACGAATCGTTTTGGTCCCATTGGCCGACCCATGGATTGGGAGAATGTAG
>CAZAJB010000136.1:0-5206 GCA_964485345.1 uncultured Clostridiaceae bacterium | reverse complement strand
TTTTTGGCAACGTTGACTTTAAGCGTTGGGTGAACAAGCAGAAGGGGCCTTGTGGTAAGACCTTCCTGTTTTCCAATCGGAAGTAGCCTAGGCTACCGTTAGTCTTCTGTGTTTATAGGGGGCACTCGATTCTTCGAGGAACATTGTGTCCATGCTTTGCGCAACGATGTCAACACGGAATGTCCCTTATTGTGCGGACGATAATGGGACTGTCAAAAAGGAAATTGACATCGCTATATTCGCAGATCATCATAGCGAGAATGCGCAATTGAACTAAAGCATCGTAGAAGCGAGCAAAGGTACCCATTTTCATCTATAGTCAGCGTGTTTTCAGTCGAAGCGTGGCTCTGGAACTTTAGGACTACCCATCTCTCGGTCTGATGAGTCTTGCTTCCTGCGGTTGCTTCACCTTGTCTTTAACACCTTGAAGCCAAGAATTGCGGGTTAGAACATTAGTGGTGAAACGTAGCATGCGTAAGGCAACATTTCTCTCTGCTACGAATTGAGCAACCATTAACGTTGAAGAGTCCAATCCATGCACACTAGAGACATGGCGGTCGTTTATACCGAATAACTAGGCGTCAGACGCTCTAATTCCGACTGTTCGGTAGAAACCCCTTCTTTCGTTGTACGTCGTGTCGCTCTTACTTTCTAGAGTGGTGGTGCCCATCTAAGCACAGACACAGACAGACTAGAGGAAGAACGATCTTGACCAACTGCAAACCTTCATGGCAGTGAGCAGCAATGGATAGCGATTTTGGGCAAGAAGGATATCAATTGATAAGTGTTGAATTAAATATACTAATTGTTGGGTTTTGTACGCGAATATTTAATTTTCTGTCGAGATTGTGTTATCGACATTCTACGAGAGCTGGTATGTATTGCTATTTGTGACGTTCTCAGTAGGTCTAACGGGTGAGTGGACTAGGGAGCACGCGCGTTTCTCCGAAAGCTTTTGTGTTGAGCGAAGTGTCGTGTGGTTCTCATACATGGCATTTGGAGGGGTGGTTAGGGTGTCATTTAAGGAAATCAACATAAAGCCGGAGTATCGTTCATTTCGTGATGACATAGTAAGAGATTTCTATATTCCTCTCCTGCAAGAGGCTGTCATTTACAAGCGGGCAGTCGGCTTTTTCTCGTCTACAGCACTCATTGAGATATCTAACGGGATTACAGGGCTTGTTAGAAATGGGGGTAAAGTGTTCCTGATTGCGTCCCCGCATCTTTCTGAGGAGGATCTTGACGCCATCAACAAAGGGTTCGAATTGAAGAACGAAGTGATTGAACGGGTCATTGCGGATTCTATCGTTGCTCCTAGAAGTGTCTTTGAAGAGGAACGTCTCAATTTGCTTGCAAACTTGATTGCTGACGGCCACTTGGAGATAAAAATAGCATTTACGGAATCGAACAAATCTGTCGGAATGTTTCATGAGAAAGTTGGTCTGATGTTTGACAAAGAGCATAACATCGTCGCTTTTAGTGGATCGATGAATGAGACTGGTACGGCATTTGCGTACAACTACGAGTCTATCGATGTTTTTTGTTCGTGGACTATCGATAGGGAGCGAACATATGCCAAAGAGAGGGCTTTTTCGGCACTGTGGGGTGGTGAGGAGGCTAACATAGAAGTCATAGATTTTCCTGAAGTTGCTAAGGAGACATTTCTGCGTTATCGTACTGGGCCAATAGATTTGACGATAGATGAAACTCATTTCCAAAGCTCAAGTAATTGTAGAGAGACTGTACTCAATAGAGCTGCGAAAACCTCCGCAGGACCTTGTCTTCCAGAGGGAATTCAGTTGCACGATTATCAGCACCAAGCGATCGAACGATGGGAAGAACAAGGGTTTGTCGGGATTTTTGATATGGCAACTGGAACGGGCAAGACGTACGCGGGACTTGGAGCTGTCGTTAGGTTGAGTGAACATCTATGTGGTGAGTTGGCAGTCCTTATCGTATGTCCATATCAACATTTAGTTGACCAGTGGGTACCCGATTTGGAACTCTTTGGGATGAGACCAATTATAGGACATTCTGCATCTTCACAAAGGGATTGGAAAACGAGGCTAAGGGATGCCGTAATATCTTACAATCTGGGAGTACGGTCTCATTTCTGCTTTATCTCAACGAATGCAACTTTTTCCTCGGATTCGGTTCAAAGGCTGATAAACGACTTGAAGGGCAATATCCTTCTGTTGGTGGATGAGGCACATAATTTTGGTGCTGAACGTTTGAGTAAGACGTTAGCTCCACACATACCATATCGTCTTGCTTTATCGGCTACCTTAGAAAGGCATGGTGACGAGGAGGGAACTAGCAAGCTTTACGAATACTTCAAAGAAAAGAGTATTGAGTATACGCTAAAGGAAGCCATTGATAATGGCAAACTTACCCCATACTACTATTATCCTAAGGTTGTTACGCTTACAGAAGATGAATTTTCGGAGTATAAGGCGATTACCTCTCAAGTGGCTAAGCAGTGCCGTAGAGATAGATATGGAAAACTTTCTATAAGTGATGCAGGAAAGATGCTGCTAATCAAAAGAGCGAGATTGATAGCCGGCGCCAAAGGGAAGTTGTCGAAGTTAGCAGAGATAATGGAAGACTATAAGGAACAGTCACACATTCTCGTTTACTGTGGGGCAGCCACGATACGTGATCTTGGCTATAGGGAAGGGGTGGTCGATCTTGAGGAAAAACGGCAAATTGATGTTGTGTCTGACATGTTAGGAAACGACCTTAACATGAGGATCTCTAAGTTCACGTCTGAGGAATCTGCTGGTGAAAGAGAAACGTTAAAAGAAATGTTTGAAGATGGTCATTTACAGGCTTTGGTGGCTATAAGGTGCTTAGATGAGGGTGTTAACATACCTAGCATTAGGACAGCGTTCATACTTGCGAGCAGCACTAACCCTAAGGAGTATGTTCAGCGACGTGGCCGCGTTCTTAGGAGACATCCTGGCAAGAGTCATGCGACTATCTACGATTTCATCACCATTCCAGTGGATTTGCAGCAGGGCTACACCATATCTGTCGAAGATTTGAAAGTGTTTAGAACGTTGATCAATCGAGAGATAGCACGGATGAAAGACTTTGCCTCGATCGCCGAAAATCCCTCGGCAACGGATGGTTTGATCAACGAACTATCATCCGCTTTTTATCTTGATCGCATTGGAGGAGAGAAGGATGACATCTGATGGATTGGTTATCGATGAGCGGAAACTAAATCACATAAAACTCTGCATTTTGCAGCTTGAACGTGACAACTCTAAGACGAAGGAAAAAACAAACGATGAAATGGTAGATTCGATACGCAAGCTCATTATGGATCAGGTTAATAAGAAATACTAGGGGGTGGGAGAGTGCTTATAAAGTCGTTGACCATGAAGAATTTCCGTCAGTTCAAAGGAACTCAGTCTATTGAGTTCTCCTGTGACAAGGAACGTAATGTTACGGTAATTTTGGGATCGAATACAAGTGGGAAAACGACATTACTTCAAGCTTTTAACTGGTGTCTCTATGGGTTTGCAGTATTTAAAACCAAAGGCGACATGCTAAACATGGAGTTGGCTCTTGACATGAACGTTGGGGATAGTGAAGAAGTATCCGTGGAGATTTGCTTGATTCACAACAATATGGAATATACGATAACTCGAACACAGGAATATACATATCAGGCTAAAGGTGTACGACCGGGACCATTGGGGCTTCCAGTAATCACGTTTAGACAAACCGATGGCCAAACAAAGCGGATTAGAGACACTTACGTAAATAAGACAATTAACGAGATCTTACCTCAAGAATTGTCTTCATATTTCTTCTTTGATGCTGAGCGCATAGGGAGTATAACTAGTAAGAGCGATGTAACGGATTCGGTCAAAGGCTTGCTCGGATTGTCTATTCTCCAAAATGCCATGAATCATCTGAAAGGAACATCGCGTAATAATGTAATAGCTAAGTTCAAGGCTAGCATGGATCTCGAAGGTAACAGAAAGGCGACACAAGCTCTTGCCAGGATCCAGAGTTTGCAGGAAAATCTCAACATTATCAATGAACAACTGACAACCGCAAAGAACGAAAAGAAACATTATGAGGCACGGAAAGAACAACTAGATGGAATATTGAGAGATAATCGTACAACTGCCCAGTTGCAGCGTAAGAAGGAGACCACCGAGGAAGCAATCAGGGCTGAAGAAAAGGCCTTAGAACAAGCTTACGATAGGTTTTTTTCTTCTTTCAACACTAACACGACTTGCTTTTTTGCACAACCTTTAATGGCAAGGGCTTTAGAATTACTTAAGGACGCTCAAGTAGATGACAAGGGCTTGAGTGACATTACAGCTCAGACCATTGACGAGATTGTTGAGCGAGGTGTCTGTGTGTGTGGAGCAAAGATCATCAAAGGGAACGAGGCCTATCGTTGCCTCATGGAAGAGAGGCGGTTTGTGCCTCCACAATCCTTTGGGACAAGCATTAGGAACTTCCGAGCGAACGTGGATATTTATAGAAATGCAGGTGAGAGTTATCATGACTCTCTTCGCGGTTACTTTCAAGATATTTATCGATACAGGAACCGGATACAGGAATGGAGAGATGAAGTATCTAATATCAGTGATGAGATCAAAGGTAAAGACGATATGAAACGATATGAAGAAGAATTGATGGACGTAAAACGGCGGCTGAGGGAGTTTGATGACAAGATAGAGAATTTCGTTCGTGATGATGAACGTTGCCGAAGGGAAATTGAGAACCATCAGAAGATATATGATGGATCGGTGGTCGCTACTGAACAGAATAAACGCATTGCGGTCTATATAGCATATGCCGAAAAAATCTATGACTGGATTGCCACCGCTTATCGTGAAAAGGAGCAACAGATCAGGGATGTATTGGAATCAAGGGTTAACGAAGTGTTTTCCAAAATGTATCATGGTCAGCGTCAGGTGGTCATTGATGAGAAGTATAGAGTATCGCTGTTAACAACACATATCGACGAGAAATTCTACACTGATGAATCAACGGGATTGGAAACCGTCAAGAACTTCGCGTTTGTGGCTGGTCTCATGGATTTAGCCCGTGACAAGATAGTAAATAAGATGGGCGATGATTCAGTAGAACTTGGTTCGGAACCCTATCCTTTGGTCATGGATGCGCCGTTTTCTCCGGCAGACGAGGTTCATGTTAGTAATATTAGCAGAGTCCTGCC
>CAZAJB010000135.1:0-5223 GCA_964485345.1 uncultured Clostridiaceae bacterium | reverse complement strand
GCTTCTAAATGGCATACCCATAAGCTTCAAGAGTTCATATCCTTCTTCATCAGTCCCAGCAGTGGTAGCGATTACGACCATTAGGCCTCTGACCTTATCGATCTTGTCGTACTCAATCTCTGGAAAGACCAATTGCTCGCGCAAACCGATACTGTAGTTCCCGCGTCCATCAAAAGACTTCTCCGAGACACCACGGAAGTCGCGAATACGCGGCAGCGTGATACTGATAAACCGATCAAGAAACTCATACATGCGCTCACCGCGCAGGGTTACCTTACAGCCAATGGCCATTCCCTCGCGGAGCTTAAATGCAGCTACAGACTTCTTCGCATGGTTGATTACAGGTTTTTGTCCAGAAATTATCCCTAGGTCTCTTACAGCTGCTTCTAATGTCTTCGGATCTTGCACAGCTTCGCCTACGCCAATGTTCAAAACAATTTTATCGAACTTGGGCACCTGCATGACGTTTTTATAGCCGAAGCGTTCGATCATGGCTGGTACCACTTCGGTTTCGTATTTTTCCCTAAACCGTACCAAGCACTACTCCCCCCTTCTCATACACATCGTAGACGTTTGACTCAGTCAACCGTTGATTACTACGTAATCAACTTGGAGTTTCGAGTTTCGTATTACGAAACATGGCACGAAACACCCACTGATCTAGTCTAATCTATTGTTTTTCCGCACTTTTTGCAGTGACGTTCCAACTCACCATTAGCCTGCCGCTCACGACTGATCCTGGTAGGCTTTTTACAGCTCGGACAAACCACGGCTACGTTAGAAGCATCGATGGGTCCCGGTGTCTCGATAATCCCGCCTTGCGGATTCGTTTGACTAGGCTTGGTATGCTTCTTTTGAATATTGACACCATCTACAAAAACCTTACCAGACCGAGGTTTAACCTCCAAAACCTTGCCCTTTTTGCCGCTGCTGTCACCGGAAAGTATGGCCACTGTATCTCCACGTTTTACATGAACTTTTGCCATTCCCCATCCTCCTTTCTACTAGAGAACTTCAGGAGCCAGAGAGACGATCTTCATGAAATCTTTTTCCCGCAATTCCCTGGCCACAGGCCCGAAAATACGAGTCCCTCTTGGATTGTTCTGGTCGTTTATAATTACTGCTGCGTTCTCATCAAAGCGAATGAAAGAACCGTCTTTACGTCCATACTGCTTCTTGGTTCTAACGACCACGGCCTTGACGATCTCGCCCTTCTTCACTACGCCACCAGGAGCCGCGTGCTTCACAGAAGCAATGATCACATCACCGACACGAGCGTAACGTCGTCTTGTTCCACCGAGTACACGGATGCAGAGGATTTCTCTAGCACCAGTATTATCAGCGACCTTTAAACGACTCTCTTGCTGGATCATCATAGCTCCTCCTTCCCTTGCTATATTCTTAACTAACGGGCTTTTTCAATGATCTCCATTACCCGCCAACGCTTTTGCTTGCTAATGGGTCTGGTCTGCATAATCCGCACCCGATCGCCCATACTACACTCATTCAGCTCGTCATGGGCTTTGAACGTTGCGTTCCTCCGTATGGTCTTACCATAAAGTGGGTGTCTAACCGTTTGCTCGACCGCGACCACAACGGTTTTATCCATTTTATCACTAACGACAACTCCGACCCGAGTCCGTCGCATGTTTCTTTCGTTTTCCACTTCCGCTCCTCCCTTCCCGGAACTTTAGAAGATCTTAAGCTCGCTTAATATCCAAATCCCGTTCGCGCATGACAGTTTTCACCCGTGCAATATCCTTCCGCACAGCACTGATACGCATTGGGTTGTCTAATTGACCCGTAGCCAACTGAAACCTGAGGTTAAAGAGTTCCTCTTTTAACTCATCCAGTTTCACTTCTAACTCGTTCACAGAAAGATCACGAACCTCTTTAGCCTTCATTTGCGTCACCACCTGCCACAGCCCGAGATACGAACTTACACCTGATGGGCAACTTATGGGCGGCTAAGCGCATTGCTTCGCGAGCCAACTCCTCAGGTACACCGCTAATCTCGAACATTACTCGCCCTGGCTTCACCACTGCTACCCAGTGCTCGGGAGCACCTTTACCGGAACCCATCCGAGTTTCAGCGGGTTTTTGGGTTACAGGCTTGTCGGGGAAAATCCGAATCCAAACCTTCCCACCCCTCTTGATGTGACGGGTCATGGCAATACGGGCTGCTTCTATTTGCGTATTCTTAATCCACGCGGGCTCTAATGCTTGGAGGCCAAATTCGCCGAAAGAGACTTCGGAGCCCCTTTGGGCTTTACCAGTCATACGACCGCGGTGAACTCTACGATACTTTACTCTCTTTGGAATAAGCATCCCTACTCGCCCCCTTTAGCCTTTTTTTGGGGTACTCTTTGCGGTAGGATCTCACCGTTGTAGACCCAGACCTTAACCCCAATCTTCCCAAATGTTGTGTTCGCTTCTGCGAACCCATAATCAATGTCTGCCCTCAGAGTATGGAGCGGAATCGATCCTTCTGGATTCCATTCTGTCCGAGCAATCTCGGCACCTCCAAGGCGACCAGAACACATGACTTTAATACCTTGTGCCCCAAGGCGGATAGCTCTGGTTTGAGCTTGACGCATAGCTCTGCGGAAAGAGATACGTCTTTCCAGTGCAAAAGCAATATTCTCAGCCACGAGTTGGGCATTTGTTTCGGGAGTTTTTACCTCCACAATATTAACTTGCACTTGTCGACCGGTCATAGCTTCTAAATCCTTGCGAAGCTTATCAACCTCTGTACCGCCGCGACCGATGACCATACCTGGACGGCCTGTGTGAATCGTCACTTTAGCGCGATTCGCAGCTCTTTCGATCTCAGTCTTCGAGATACCTGATTGGAAGAAGCGCTTCTTAATCAGGCGCTTAATCTCCAGGTCTTCGTGTAAGAGGTCAGCGTAATCAAGCTTGTTAGCGTACCACTTGCTGTCCCAGTCCTTAACGATTCCAAGTCTAAACCCTACCGGGTGTACTTTTTGACCCACGCAATTATTCCTCCTTTTCCCGCAAAATCACAGTAATATGACTTGTGCGTTTACGGATGCGATTAGCCATGCCTCTCGCTCTAGGTCTAATTCTCTTCATAGTTGGACCTTGATCGACATAGCACTCGGCCACGTACAATGAGTCAACATCCATATCATAGTTGTTCTCTGCATTCGCTACCGCGCTGCGCACAACTTTTTCAACTATGGGAGAGCCTCCCTTTGGCGCCAACTGAAGAATGGCCAAAGCTTCTTCCACATCCTTACCACGTATTAAATCAATTACTTGGCGCGCTTTGCGTGGTGAAATTCTAATATGTCTAGCAATTGCTCTCGCTTCCATTATTTCTCACCCCGTTCTGCTTATCGGCCCGACGATCTTTCACCGGCATGCCCACGGAACATCCGCGTTGGGGCAAATTCACCGAGTTTATGACCGACCATTTCTTCTGTAATATAAACCGGAACATGTTTCCGTCCATCATGCACTGCGATGGTGTGCCCAACCATATCCGGGAAAATCGTAGAGCGCCGCGACCATGTCTTAATAACCCGCTTTTCGCCCTTATCGTTCATCTCCCTGACCTTCTTGAGTATATGAGCGTCAGCGAAGGGACCTTTTTTTAGTGATCTACTCATTCCTACACCTCCCCGTAGAGAACCTTCATTACTTCTTACGACGTCTAACGATCAGACTATCGCTTGCCTTCTTCTTACGAGTCCGTGCTCCTAGAGCGGGTTTACCCCAAGGAGTAACCGGGCCAGGACGACCGATAGGAGCCCTACCCTCGCCACCGCCATGTGGATGGTCGACGGGATTCATGGCTACACCGCGAACATGTGGCCGCTTGCCCAAATACCTAGACCGTCCTGCCTTACCCACAACCATGTTCTCGTGCTCTACGTTGCCAACCTGACCCATTGTTGCCCTGCAGGCCTGTAAGACCATGCGGAACTCTCCGGAAGGAAGACGTATTGTAGCATACGAACCCTCTTTAGCCATCAATTGCGCTGAGGTGCCTGCTGAGCGCACCATCTGGGCACCCTTACCAGGCTGAAGCTCGATGTTGTGAATAACACTACCCAAGGGAATGTTAGCTAATGGTAGCGCATTTCCGGGTTTGATATCAGCCTCTGGACCCGACTCAACCTGATCGCCAACTTTTAGGCCCGCAGGGGCCAAAATGTAGCGTTTTTCACCATCTAGATAGTGCAACAAGGCGATCCTTGCTGAGCGATTCGGATCATACTCAATGGAAGCAACATTTGCTGGAATCCCATCTTTATTGCGTTTGAAATCGATAATGCGATACTTGCGCTTATGACCGCCACCGCGGTGACGGGCAGTAATGCGACCCTCTGCATTACGTCCACCGGTTGATTTAAGAGAAACTACTAATGATTTCTCCGGTTCCTTCTTGGTAATCTCCTCGAAGGTATAACCGGTCATGTTTCGACGCCCCGGAGTGGTCGGTTTATACTTCTTAATCGCCATTTTTCCGTCCCTCCTTAAAATCCTCCAAATACCTCAATGCTATGGCCTGGTTTCAGGGTCACCACAGCCTTCTTCCAATCGGATGTGTATCCTTCGTGACGTCCCATCCGGCGAAACTTACCCTTAACTCGCAGGGTATTAACGTGCTCAACCTGCACGTTAAAGATCTCCTCTACCGCATCTTTGACCTGCAACTTATTGGCTCGCATGTCGACTTCGAAGGTGTACTTATTGTCTGCCATCAAGTCGGTGCTTTTTTCTGTTACGATTGGTCGCTTAAGAATATCCCGTGCTTCCATTAAACGAGCACCTCCTCGAGCTTAGTCACTGCATCCTTCGTCATGATCAACTTCTGGCTGTTGAGAACATCGTATACGTTCAATCCAAATGACTTTGCCACAACTGCCCCAGGAATATTTCGTGCAGATAGCTCCACATTGGTATCCCATTCTGCAGTAACTAGCAGCGGCTTTTGCACATCTAGAGCTTTCAGCATACCCGCCAAAACCTTTGTCTTGGGTTCGTTCACTGTGAGCTGATCCAAGACCACGATGTTACCAGCAGCAACTTTTGCACTGAGGGCGGATCTTAACGCTGCCCGGCGTGCTTTTTTCGGCAGGCGATACGAAAAGTCTCTCGGAGTTGGTCCAAAGACCACCCCACCGCCAACCCATTGGGGTGAACGAGTGCTGCCTTGGCGTGCTCGCCCGGTTCCCTTTTGTCTCCAAGGTT
>CAZAJB010000134.1:0-5228 GCA_964485345.1 uncultured Clostridiaceae bacterium | reverse complement strand
ACCAAGGAAGAAGCGGACCAAGTAGTCGAAGCTTTGTCGTTGATGCTGCCTGGTGAGGGCGATGTGTTGCTTGGTGAGATTGGACCTACCATTGGTGTTCATACGGGTCCTGGAGTCGTAGCGCTCTTTCTTTATTCCATCTAGAACGGCCTATCAAATGGAATGCAGCCCTTATCCTTTAGTTTCTTTTTCAGGATAGGGGCTTTTTCGTAAAATAGGGGTGGTCTGCAGAATGTCGAAACACGAAAACATGTTAGAAGCTCCTGTTACAGTGCTCCCTGGTGTTGGAGAAAGGCGGGCCAAGGCTATTAAGACCCTAGGGCTCGAGACTGTGCGTGACGTCCTATTTGCTTATCCCCGCACGTATAAGGACTTTCAGAACATTGTTCCCCCAAGTGAGATTGAAGTTGGTGTCGAGCAGCTCACCGCAGGAGAACTCACCAATCTGACAGAACGCAGAATTCCCCAGGGACGCCGAGTGATCCAAGCACAGCTCGCTGGATCCCTAGCGTTGACTTGGTTTGTCCACCACAAGGGGCCAGGTACAAGTTTCCTCTTTCGTAAGTTACAAAAGGCACAGAAGCTGTGGGTATATGGGGTGGCCAAGCCTGCACTTTTCGGGGCCGAAATGAGCTCGCCTGAGTTCTTTCTACGGGCACCGAAACTCGGTTTGTCGCCGGTTTATCCATTAATGACGGGAATCTCCAATGATCAGCGAATTCGTTGGGTAGAAACGGCGCTACAGCATGTCCATCTCATACCAGAGTGCCTACCTGACGAGATGAGCCAAGTACACCCAAGCAGGGCCGAGGCGATCCGGGAAATCCATTTTCCTTCGAGCTGGTCTAGTTATGCCAAGGCCCGGGAACGCCTGGTTTTTGAGGAGTTCTTCTTGTTTCTTTTGGGGCTTCAGTCGGGCCATGAGCAAAAACCCGGTATTGCCCATCAGCCAGACGGTGAGCTTGTTAGGCGCTATCTTACGAGCCTGCCTTTCGAGCTTACGCCTGGTCAAGCTGCCGCCCTTCAGCAAGTGGCGGCAGACATGGAATCAGATCGTCCCATGCGCCGTTTAGTCCAGGGCGAAGTAGGCTCTGGCAAGACGGTGGTGGCGGAGTATGGTGCCGTTAAGGCAGTAGAGAATCAAGGTCAGGTTGCCATGATGGTGCCCACGGAAGTCTTGGCTCGGCAAATGGTGCAACGCTTAAAAGCATCCTTAGAACCGCTGGGGATTTCGGTGGAGCTTTTGATCGGAAATATGAAGGCTAAGCAACAAGAACGGGTACGGACGGCCCTTGAAGCGGGCACCTGTAGTGTTGCTGTGGGCACCCATGCCCTGATTACAGAGAAAGTGAGCTTTCAAAATCTTTCCTTAGCGATTGTCGATGAGCAACATAGATTTGGGGTGCGCCAGCGCTCCGCCCTCTTGGGCAAGGGAAATGCGGACCTGCTTGTCATGAGCGCCACACCCATCCCTCGCTCCTTAGCCCTTACGATGTATGGCGATCTAGATACGACTGAGATCAGGGATCTCCCTGCGGGGCGAACAGTGGTAGATACGCGCTTGGTTGATCCCACGAGACGTGATGACGTGTATCATTACGTGGTCTCAAGGGTTCGCCAAGGCGAACAGGCCTATGTCGTCTTTCCCCTTGTCGACGAATCCGAGCACCTGGATCTGAAGGCGGCTACCCAGGAGATGGAGGCACTCAAGGAGGGTCCCTTATCGTCTGTGCGGGTTGGCCTGATCCATGGCCAGATGGGCAAGGAGAAGGAAGCTGTCTTTGAGGCATTCTATGCAGGAGAAATCGACGTCTTGCTGGCCACTACCGTGATCGAGGTGGGCATGAATGTTCCTAATGCCACCGTGATGGTGATTGAGAATGCGGAACGCTTTGGCTTAGCCCAGCTTCACCAACTCAGGGGCCGTGTGGGGCGCGGCTCCAAGGGCGGGATTTGCTTCCTGCTTGCCTACAACCTGTCCAGTCACAGTCGGGAGCGGCTCGAAGTTGTGCGAAGATCGAATGATGGGTTTTTTATTGCGGAAGAAGATTTGCGTTTACGAGGTCCAGGCGATCTCTTGGGGATCCGCCAATGGGGCCAGCCCTTGTTTCGATTAGCCGATCTCGAGGACGATCAAGACATACTGATCCTAGCTTCTCTCAAGGCTCGGGAGCTTGTGGAGGGAGATCCCCTCTTGGCAGGCTATCCCTGCTTGCGTCAGGAGCTAGAACGTTATGATTGGTAAAATGGAGGTGTAAGCGTTGCGAATTATCGCCGGAAAAGCCAGGGGTACCAGGTTAACAAGTCGTCCGGGACTCGCCACAAGGCCTACCGGAGATCGTGTGAAAGAAGCGCTCTTCAATATTCTCGGACCAGGTATACTCGGCAGCGCCTTCCTGGATCTTTATGCAGGGAGCGGGGCCATTGGACTAGAGGCATTAAGCCGGGGGGCCGATGAAGTGGTGTGGGTTGATGCCAATCCGAGCTGCGGGGCCCAAATTCGAGCGAATTTGGAGAAAGCAAGACTAACGGGCGGCACGATTTACACCAATGACGTCCTCCGTTCCCTAGGGCAATTGGAGCGGCGGGCTGTCCAGTTTGACTTCATTTTTATGGATCCTCCCTACGATCAAGGCTTGATTCAAGAAACCTTGGGACATCTCTCCTTACCCGCCATCCTCAAAAATGATGGAATTATCATCGCCGAGGCGAGCAAAAAAGAGGAAGGACCCATGGACGTGTCGAAACTTTGCCTGAAGCGCGAACAGCGCTATGGAGATACGATACTTCTGTTTTATGAACTGAGGAGGAGTTAGAGTGAGAATAGGCGTCTGTCCAGGTACGTTTGACCCTGTTACCTATGGACACCTGGACATTATCAAAAGAGGAAGCACACTGTTTGATCACTTGTATGTCGCAGTCTTGCATAACCCTCATAAGAACCCGCTTTTCGGTATGGACGAACGCGTACAGATGTTACAGGAAGAAGTACAGATTTTTGACAATGTGAGTGTTGAAGTCTTCCGTGGGCTATCCATTGACTATGCGAAACAGAAACAAGCGATTGCCATCGTGCGCGGTCTCAGAGCGGTAACGGATTTTGAGTTCGAGTTTAAACTTGCCTCTATGAATAGAAACCTCGATCCTACGATCGAAACCGTCTTTATGATGACCAGCAGCGAATACTCCTTTATTAGCTCATCTGCCGTGAAAGAGGTGGCTGAGTTTGGCGGCGATGTATCGAAATGGGTAAGCCCCCCGGTGGCGGCACGGTTGAAACAGATTTTTAAGAATGGGGAGAGGTAACAGTGAACCGAGTGAACCTTCAGGTCTTAATTGACCAACTGGAAGCGCTAGTGGAAAAGGCACCGGAAGTTCCCTTAGTAGGTAAGGTTCTGGTCGATGCCGACGAGCTTTTTGACCTACTCGACATTATTCGGACCGCCATTCCTGAAGAGGTGAAGCGAGCCGAGGCCGTTTCTTCGGAGAAGGATAAGATGATTGCCGATGGCCAGGAACAGGCCGAGCGCATGATCGCCAAGGCTGAGGAGTATGCGACAAAATTGGTGCATAGCAGCGAAATCTACCGCCAAGCAGAGGCGGAAAGTAAACTTCTGCTTGAAGATACCAGGCGCCAAGCTTTGGAGATTGAACAGGGTTCGAAAGAATATGCCCAGCAGATTCTTGCCGATTTAGGTGGGGCGTTAAAAAAGACGCTACAAGTTGTAGAAGCGGGCCAACAAGAGCTGCAGAAGGAAGACTAGGTTCGGGGCCTAAACGAGATGTAGATCATACGTTTTAGCAGCCATACTATACTTAAGATGATGACCAGGATTAAGAGGAAGCTCGTGGCTAGTCGGGCTGAAGCCAAGAAACGAGCAGCAAAACTTCCATTGAGGTACTGGGCAGTACTTACCACCGGCAAGGTGTCTTTTACCGAAGCCGGAATAAAGCTCATAGGTCCCAAGAGAAGAGCCGTGATTATGGCCGAAAACAGTCCATGCAGGACACGGGCATACAGATAGGGTTTGAAGCGCACCTTCGTGCCGGTGAGCATAGAAGCAGCTTGCATCTGAACGGAAAGTCCACTCCAACCGATGATGAAACTTGCTGCAGTGGCCCTTGCACCAAGCGAGGCCACCGTTTCACTAGCACTTTGTGCTCCTAGGGTGGTTTCGAAGAATCCGCTGATCAGAGCTGGAGCCAAGGCAGGATCCAGACCGGCGAAGTTGAGAGCTACTGCAAGAAGGGCCCGAATGGGCTGCAAAATCCCGGTGGCTGTGACCACTTGCACCAGGACGGAAAACATCATAATACAGCCACCAATAAAGAGCATGGACTGAAACGTATTACGTACAGCACTGCTGAACAGAGTGCCAAAAGAGCGTCCATCTGCTTTTCGCGCTGTATCCAAAGCAGATAAAGCTCGCCCTAGATAGGACCCCTGTGGTTTAACGCGGGGGCTTTCTGCTCCTTTATGAAGCCGCATGCAAAATCCCACCAAGACTGCGCCGGCCAAATGGGAGATCAGTAATGTGACCCCTACATCAGGCAATCCAAACATGCCTACGCCAACGGCTCCCACCAGAAATAAGGGACCTGCCGTACTGGCAAAACCCGCTAAACGTTCACCCTCCACTTGAGTCAGGGATTTACTGCGGATCAGTTCGCCCGTTATTTTGGCTCCCAGGGGATAACCGGCGGTGATCCCCATGGCGACAGCAAATCCTGCAACGCCCGGAAGCCTAAAGAGCGGCCTCATGACAGGTTCCAAAAGTGAGCCGAGAAAGTGTACGACTCCTAGACCCATGAGCAGATCCGCGATAATGAAGAAAGGCAGTAAGGTTGGGAGGACGATCTCGAACCAAAGCTTGAGTCCTTCCAGCGAGGCCTGAAAAGCGACTTCGGGAAAGACGAAGATCATTCCGGCTATAAGGAAGATTAAGCCAGCCAAAATGCGATTGCGAGTCATGAGCCACACACCCTTTTCTCAGTTCATTATGCTTAATTCATACGAGTATGGGGTGAAGTTTATGCCTAACCCCAAAGAGGAGGGTGGCAAGGTTCTGGTTCTGCTAGAATGTATTGATTAGGCCGGATTTAGGCAATGTAACCCTAACTAAGCCAACCACAACCCACCGCTGCGTTCGTGGTCAGGAAACCAGTTGACAGCGTGAGGGAATCTTTGTATAATTTATGAGGTGATCTAGATGCGTCTCAACATTAGT
>CAZAJB010000133.1:0-5228 GCA_964485345.1 uncultured Clostridiaceae bacterium | reverse complement strand
AATCCCCGGGATCTTGCGCAGCTCAATATCGTGGTGGAAGTAATCAGTGTCCTGGTGCCTTTCTTGCTGTGGGCCATTGTGAACTGGGCGTTGACGACCTTGATGGATGGCAAGGGGACCTTGAAAGACATCATCATTGCCACATGCTATGCCTTAACTCCCTTTATTCTAATCAACCTTCCCTTGACTGTAGTAAGCAACTACTTGACTCTCCAAGAGGGGCTCTTCTACTACATCTTAGAAATTGTGGCCGCACTTTGGACGGCGAGCCTGATCTTTATCGGGACCATGACTATTCATGATTACGACACAGCCAAGAATTTTTGGACCTGCCTCTTGACCATCGTGGGAATTGGCATCGTACTCTTCCTTGGTTTGCTATTTGTCAATGTCTTGAATGTGGTGGCAGGGTTTATCTCATCGGTCTATGCCGAACTTGTCTTGAGATTGTAGGAGGCGAAACCATGCGCGCTTTAGCTCGACTAACCATGACAATTCTATGCATTTTCGTCTGGACTTCGTTCTGCGGCGCAAAACTTCCGGCCGCCATGGAACTGGTGGCGGAGAATGCCCATCTGGCCCTGTACATTCATCCTGAGACAACAGAAATTGCCCTCTGGGATAAAGGGACAGATGCCCTCTGGTTCTCGAATCCCCAGGGACGCAACATGCGTCAGGGAGTGGGCCATGATGTGGTGCAGATTCGCTATGACGCCCCCACGAGTGCTGATAAGTTGATGAACAGCTACACCCATAGCGTCCAGCTCGGACAGGCGGAGATCGTCCCCTTAGAAAATGGGGTGCGGGTGGAGTATCTTTTGGGTTCTGAGTATGATGCACGGGCCCTGGGCGTACCCCAGATGGTCAAGGCGGAGCGTTTTGAAAGGGACATTTGTGGCCAACTCTCCCCCGGTGAACAAGGGACTCTGCTCCGCTATTACACACCGATTGAGATCAGAGAGCCCTACGCCTTTGAACTCAGGGTGACAAGTGCAGCTCGCACCTTGGAGCAAAAGCTCTTTGGAGAGTTGATTATTGTGCCCCGCACCGAAGATTATCGATCCCTGGTAAACCAGGCTGAACAGACAGCTGAAGCCAGCCAGTTACGCAAGCTGGAAGAAGAAATCGCTAAACAGCGCATGGATGTCCTCTATGGATTATTGGAAAAATTTACGGGATATCTCTTGGGAAGTAGCGAAGGGGAGCGCTCCACCGGTTTCCGCAAGGATGTCACTACAGCCAGCGATCTGACGCCAGCAGACTTTGCTCATCTAGCCGAAGAACCGAGCTACCTTTTGGGTCGCCTAGCACCTCTCTTGCAGGACCAGCTGCAGGGAATCTTCCGGAAAATTGGCTATGAAGTCACCGATTTGGCTGTCGATCATGTGGCCAATCGCCTGGATCCCCCGGTTCCCTTGGTAGAACGCTTCTTTGTGCCGGTGGAATACCATTTGGAGGAAGAGAGCCTCGTTGTGGAAATTCCCATGCAGGAGGTGGTGTATCCCCAAGATCAGCCTACAGCCTACGCGGTGAAGTGGGATGCAGTCCCGGGAGAAGAGTTTGTCAAATACGATCACAGTAGAGAGCTGGTCTCATGCCCCTTAACCAGTATTGCTTTGCTCCGCTTCTTCGGAGCAGCAGATGGAACCGAAGAAGGCTATATCTTTGTCCCCGACGGTAGTGGCGCTTTGATCTACCTGAACAATGGTAAGGTTGGCCAGACCCTCTATAGTGAGCCTGTGTATGGGTGGGACGGAGCTTTGCCCCTAGAAGAGCGGCTCCCCTATGCTAAGCAAACCAATCACTTTCCCATCTTTGGCATGAAGCGCGGCGATCAGGCTTTCTTAGCTGTGATTGAAGAAGGGGAAGCTGTGGCCCAGATTCGGGCGGATATTGCCAGACCCTCTACAGCCTATAATGTTGCTTATGCTGCTTTCCAGACGATCCCTAAGAGCTCGCGCCGTTTCGACCAGTTTACGCAAATCAACCTCTACCAAAGCAGAGCCCACCAAGGGAATCTCGTCGTCCGCTATGCGTTTCTCTCTGGCCCCGACGCCACCTACAGCGGTATGGCCCGCCAATACCAACAATACTTGATGGATAAAGGCCGCCTGAACCCCCTCGCCAAGGGGCGTGGCATCCCCTTCTTCCTAGAGGTCATTGGGGTGGTGCCCAAGACGCAGCCCATATTGGGTGTGGCCCGGGAGGTGCAGCTTCCCTTAACAACCTTTGCCCAGGCTCAGGCCATGGTCGAGGAGCTCTGGGATGGCGGGGTTAAAAACCTTAGCCTGCGCTATGCAGGCTGGCTCAGCGGAGGAATCAATCATCGCTACCCAGCGGGGGTGAAACTGGCTCCAGGGCTTGGCGGTAGCAAGGGGCTGATGGCCCTCGGAGAGTTCTTGCGTGAAAAAGACGTGGCGTTCTATCCGGCCGCCGAGTTCCTCAAGGTACAGCGTTCAGGGATCTTGCAGGGCTTTTACGCTCGCCGAGATGCTGCCCGGTCGGTACAAGGACTTTATGCCACCCTCCCAGAGTATGATGCGGTGACAAATACGGCTCTGGCGCAGCCTGTGCGCTACGCCTTATCGACCCAGGCCCTACCTGGCTTAGTCGAGGACTTTCTGCAAGACTTTGGCCCCTTGGATCTGGGAGGTTTGGCTCTGCCTAGTTTTGGCCAGGAGGTCCATTCGGATCTTCAGCGCAGCGAAACTCGCCTGGTCGACCGAGCCCAGGCTCGAGAGGCGATCGAAGCAGAACTTGCCAAACTTGCTGGTGCAGGCCTGCAGCTGCAGGTAGATGGGGGTAATGCCCTAGCTTTGGGCCATGTCAGTTCCATCCTAAATGTTCCGCAACAAAGCACCGGCTATAATCTGACCGACGCTGAGATTCCTTTTATGCAGATGGTGCTCCATGGCTGCGTGGACTATACTGGAGAACCTTTGAATCTCGCTGTGGACCTGGAGGAAAGCATTTTACGCTCAGCTCAAACTGCCAGCGGTCTTTATTTCAAGCTAATTTGGGAAGATCCAGCGATCCTCAAAGAGACGGAGTATGCTCGGCTCTTGAGCGTGCAAGAAGAACGATGGCTTAAGGAAGGGGTCCGAATTTACCAAGAGTACCAAGCCAAACTCGGTGACTTGGCTGCCGAGCCTATTGCAGAGTTTTGTCAGCTGAGTACGGATCTATCGGTGACAACCTTTCAGAGTGGCGATGTAGTTGTAGTGAACTTTGGATCGAAGGATGGCGAATATGCAGGTACTGTGATTCCTGCGCGAACCTTCGTGCGCCTAGAGGGGAGTGAACTGCGATGCGCAGATCTCGGAGACTAAGTCTAGAGACGCAAAAAAGTGTGTTGGGCCTGCTCTTCACCTTGCCTTTCATTTTGGGATTTGGGGCTTTCCTGGCCTGGCCCTTTATCCAGTCGATCATCTTCAGCCTGAGTAAACTTACGATTGTTCCCACCGGGTATGTCCTTGATTTTGTGGGTCTCGAGAACTATCGCCACGCTTTGCTGGTGGATCCTAAGTTCAGGCAGGTCTTTATGGAAACGGTGGTGACCATGGCCGCCCGCATTCCCGTGATATTAGTCTTCAGCTTCTTCGCAGCCAACCTACTCAATCAGAAATTTCCCGGGCGTACCCTGGCCAGAATGATCTTCTTCCTGCCTGTGGTGATGGGGGCTGAGATTACTCTCAAGATGCAACAGGCCGACTATATGCAGCAGGCCATGAGTCTGAGTGAATCGGGTTTGGTTCCACTGACGTTGATTCTGGAGTTCTTAGTCAGTTTGAAGCTGCCCTTGGCCTTTGTAAACTTCATTTTTCAGGCCATCAATCAGGTGCCGGTGATTATTCGCTCCTCGGGCATTCAGATCCTCATCTTCTTGGCTGCCCTGCAATCTATTTCGCGCTCACTCTATGAAGCAGCGGATATGGAAGGGGCTACAGCCTGGGAGTCTTTCTGGAAAATAACCTTTCCGTTGATCTCCCCCTTGATGTTGGTCAATGTGGTTTATACCATCGTGGATACCTTTACGGCGCCGGACAATCGGCTCCTAGAGCTGATTCAAGATACGGCCTGGGGCGGGGCAGGTTTTGGGGTCAGTACCGCCATGTCTTGGTTCTACTTCAGTATCATCCTTGTCATTCTGTCGGTCACGGGATTCTTTGTCGGGCGGGGGGTTCATTATGAGACGTAATAAACTGCAAAATATGCTCTGGCACGTAATTCGCTCTGGCTTAATTGTGGGCATTGGGTTCATTATCCTTTATCCCCTATTACGTCAAATTTCGTTCGCAGTAATGCATCCCGATGATCTCTTTGATCTCACAGTCAACTGGATCCCCCGTAATGTGACCAAGATCAACGTTCAGGTGGCCTGGGAGATGCTGAATTATTCTCAAGCCTTGGTCAACACCCTGGGGGTTACCCTCCTTCTGAGCACAGTTGAACTGGCCTCCACCATGATTATTGGTTATGGCTTTGCCCGTTGGCGCTATCCTGGATCGAATCTTGTTTTCGGCCTGGTGGTCTTGTCGATTGTGATTCCACCCCAGATGGTGATGGTGCCACTCTTTTTGAACTTCCGCTATTTCAACCTCTTCGGCCTCTTACCAGAGCCGGGAGTAAACCTCATTGGCAGCTTCTGGCCCATGGTCCTCATGGCACTAACGGGGACGGCCAAGAGGAGCGGACTCTTTATCTTCATCACCCGCAATTTTTTCCGAGGCATGTCCACCAGCTTGGAGGAAGCGGCCTATGTGGATGGTGCCGGTCATCTGAAGACATTTTTTCGGATTATGCTGCCCAATGCTACGCCCATTGCGGTAATTGTCTTCTTGTTTTCCTTCGTTTGGCATTGGAACGATCTGTTCTATACGGATCTCTTTTTGCAGGGGCGTAATCTTCTGCAGATCGCTTTACTGCGGATCAATTCCCAGTTTAATTATCCCTGGGCCAATAAAGCGGTAGAAGGCACCTACATTCAACTGGTGAACAACGCGGGAATGCTCTTGTACATTCTGCCAGTCTTGTTCTTGTATGCATTCCTGCAGAGATATTTTATCGAGAGTATCGAAAAGACTGGTCTTGTCGGTTAAGGAGGTGTTGAGCTCAACGTTAACGCTGGAACAAGGACAAACACCAAAATACAGGAGGTATTGTAATGAACAGAAAGGTTTTAGTTCTAACGCTTTTGGTTGTTGTATTGTTGAGTATGCCGGTCTTGG
>CAZAJB010000132.1:0-5280 GCA_964485345.1 uncultured Clostridiaceae bacterium | reverse complement strand
AATCGTGTAGGGGTGATGAGCCCCTCGAGGGTTCGAATCCCTCTCTCTCCGCCATCCGAAACTAGTCCGAACCCTCGCAGAGTGTTCGGATTTTTTGCGCCCAAATTAGGTGGTTCTTTCTTAAGCCTAGGCTCCCTACGCGCAGCGATAGCAGAATGTTATCTGCACGAACTACAATCGCTGCTATAGAAAATTGTCGTGGGGCTGGATTGACAAGCGTATGAACTCGTATTTTTGCCCTCTGCTTGGAGAAGCTATGTGTGAAGATGATGCAGGCACGGCGAAGGAGGGTGAAGATGACAACCAAGACCAGAGTTGAGCAGACAGTTGCGGAGGCACACTCTCTTGTGGGGCAATTGAAGACTTGTGCTATGGATACCGATGTGCCCGCCGTAAAGGATATGTATGATGGTATGGCGCAGCAAATTGAAGATATGATCCCAAAGCTTCAGGGCAGATTGAGACATGTTCAAAAGGAAGAGCCGCAATTTCAATGATCTTTATTTCGCCTCAGTAGGGCCTCCTACCCACAACGGGTGGAGGCTTTTATTGGGTTTCTTACGGCCAGTTGGGATCCTTGACACTGGGTTTGATGTTCAGTATAATTACTATGTCGTGCTAGACGGGGAGGTAGCGGTGCCCTGTACCCGCAATCCGCTGTAGCGGGGTCGAATTCCTATTTGAGGATTGGTTTTGTGGAGTCTGGTTTGGGCAAGTGGTGTTGACAATTGGGTCTTACGCAATAGGAATCCATGAATCCCGTCAGGTCTGGAAGGAAGCAGCGGTAAGTGGAAACTCTTATGTGCCGTGAGGGTGCCTGGTTCGAGCTAACTACCCGAATATCGTCTGGAAGACCATTTTCGAGGATAGGTGCACGACATTTTTTTATGTTCAAATTTGGCTTAACCTCCCTAAGAGGACTTTGGTCTAGCAGTCGAGAAACATAGGGGAAATAGGTGGCAGAGGAGGGATCATCCGTGAGTTACCAGTCCTTGTATCGCACATCGCGACCACAGTCTTTTGATGATGTTGTCGGACAAGAAAGCATCGTGAAGACTTTGGCGAATAGTCTCAAGCATCGCCGCATTTCTCATGCCTATCTCTTCACGGGGCCGCGGGGAACCGGAAAAACCTCTGTCGCTAGAATCCTGGCGAAGGGGCTGAACTGTACAGCTGGCCCAACTCCTACGCCATGCGGCGAGTGTGAAGAGTGCAGGGGGATTAGAGATGGCACATCTCTTAATGTCATTGAAATAGATGGCGCCTCCAACCGGGGAATTGATGATGTTCGGGAACTCCGCAGTCAAGTGCAGTTCGCGCCGGTAAACGCCAGCTACAAAGTCTACATAATTGATGAAGTTCATATGCTTACTACGGAGGCATTTAACGCGCTCCTAAAAACACTTGAGGAACCTCCAGCGCATGTAGTGTTTATTTTTGCCACTACAGATCCCCACCGTCTGCCTGCGACAATTTTATCTCGAGTACAGCGATATGACTTTACTCGATTTTCTGAACAGGCCATGGTAGACCGCTTGGAGAAAGTGGCTATGGGTGAACAGATTCCAGTGCACAAAGAGGCGCTGCATTTGATCGCCAGGCATGCCGCAGGAGGGATGAGGGATGCCCTCGGTACCTTAGAGAAGTGTGCCGCCTTTGCCGAAGAAGTGACAGCAGAAGCGGTCGTCGAGGTACTAGGAGTTGCTCCGCAAGAACAGATAGATGCATTTGTCCAGTACGTCTTAGCCGGTACTAGCCGTGAGGCCTTGCAGATTATTGATGATCTGTTCAACCATGGTAGAGATCTAGGCCAGTTTGCGCTTTCCGTTATTGCGAAATTGCGTCAGGATCTCCTTGTGAAGCAGAAAGAAGAGGAGCCCTTGGAGCTTACGGCCATTGAACAACTGGCAGAGACTGTGCGAGAGATGCGTTTCGCGCCTGATCCGCGAATCCCTCTAGAACTTGCTGTGCTGAAACTTGCGAACCCCAAGACAAGCAAGGCAGTTGTGTTCGGTGGTGATCTGGGCAAGCTTGAAGAGAAGGTACGTACTCTTGAAGCGCACATCACTAAGCTAAATGCGAGACTAGCAAAGCAAAAAGATACAGATCAGAAGCCTGGTTCACCTGGGGGAACGGAGTCACCGAAAAGGCGGCTTCCGAGCGCTAATGATGAGGAACGTTCAACTTTTCTACTAGATATTTGGTCTGACTATCTCAAAGGCCTGCGCGACGAACGACTGATGCAATGTGAGGCCTTCCTAAAGGAAGGCGCCCCTGTGGAAGTTATGGATGATAACGTCATTATAGCTTTCCCCCGGGAACGAGGATTCCACAAGGCAAGCATTGAGCAGGATAGTCACCGTGAACCATCTGAGAGAGTATTATCGAGGTTAATGGGTAAGCAGGTGAGGCTGAAATGTGTGTTTCAAGATGAAGCCACAAGTCTCCCGAAACAGGCTACTCGAGAGGCCACACCCGCGGAGAAACCCAAGAGTGGCCAAGGCAGAAGTAGCGCGAAACCAGAGCCGCAACAAGAGGCAAATCTGGAAACTAAAGCGAGAGACGCTGCAGCTGAAGGGTTCTTGCGAGCGAGCATGGAAACCTTCGGAGGGAAGATTATAGAGAAATCCAAGGAAAAATAAGGAGATGAGGTGGCTGTTATGGGAATGAACATGCAGAAGATGATGCGTCAGATGCAGAAAATGCAAGCTGACTTGGAGAGGGTGCAGGGTGAGTTAGAGGAGATGACGGTAGAAGGAACTGCCGGAGGCGGAGTGATCACAGCGGTCGTTTCTGGGCACCAGGAAGTGAGAGCAATCAAGATCCAGCCTGATGCGGTAGATCCTGACGATGTCGAGATGCTGGAAGATCTGATCCTAGCTGCTGTGAATGATGCCTTGCGTAAATCGCGGGAACTGTCAGCGAGCGAACTCGAAAAGGTGACCGGGAAAGTCAATCTCCAAGGATTGCCCCCTGGATTATTCTAATGGCCCGTTACCCGAAACCTATGGCGCGTTTAGTTGAAGAGCTCGTGCGCTTACCCGGGGTTGGACCAAAAACCGCGCAACGATTAGCGTTTTTCCTGATCAGCCAGACGTCCACGGAGGTGCAGAGTCTAGCCGAAGCAATTGTCCAAGCTAAACAGCGCATTATCCTTTGCTCCCAATGCTTCCACTTGACCGAGGAGGACCCCTGCGCGATTTGTTCGAACTCGAAACGCAACAAGAACTTCATTTGTGTCGTAGAAGAACCAAGGGACGTTATCGCCATGGAACGAACCAAGAGTTTTGATGGCATTTACCATGTCCTACACGGGTCTATTTCACCACTAGAGGGCATTGGCCCCAATGATCTGAAGGTAAAAGAGCTAGTGGCTCGAGTTTGTCCTAGTGTTGAAGAAGTCGTACTAGCCACCGATCCCAACGTTGAGGGAGAAGCTACAGCCATGTACTTAGCACGCCTGCTCAAGCCTATTGGGGTGAAAGTTACGAGAATGGCCCACGGGATGCCAGTAGGTAGTGACTTGGAGTATGTAGATGAAGTGACACTGGCAAAGGCCTTAGAAGGTCGCCGCGAATTGTAGTTTTAGGAATAAACCGCCTTGTATTGAGTAATACTAGATCAAGTATTACAGAGACGAGGTGGTTTTTTTGTCACACAGTGTACCTGGGAAATTGTGGGAGATAGCTAATCGATGGTTGGATGATGCAGAAGCCGAACTGCCCTCAGGGCCGGTTCGGGAAACACAGGAGGAACTGGCAGTCATAGTCAACGCAGCTAAGCAGGAGTGGCTCAATGCGCAGAGCTACTTCAACCACGCCACCGAACCAGAATTGGTGGATCACGCTATCCTTTCCCTCCAGGCTGCGGAACGTAAGTACATGTATTGGTTGAAACGAATGAAGAATTCGCACTAGGCGCAGGGGCATATTCGGAGAGAAGTCGCCATAGTATGTTCATGAGGACGAACCTAAGTGAGGTGAACCGCATGGACTTTCTAGTGGTCATTGCCTACGTGGCAGGTGTCTTGGTTCTATACGCGCTCGGAAAGATGCTGATGATTCCTCTGCGTAGTATCTTCAGTCTTATTGTAAATGCAGTGATCGGCGGCGGAGTATTACTAGTGATTAATTTAATCGGTAGCTTTTGGGGTTTTGGGGTGGGAGTCAACCCTATCACCGCTTTGGTTGTAGGCTTGCTAGGCGTGCCTGGCGTGCTCCTAGTTGTTGCCCTGCGTTTGGTACTATAATCGCAAAGTCACTGATTGGGCACGATCAATGAGGCGTCGTTGTTTTTCGGCGAGTTGACGAGTGTACTGACAGGATGGTATTTGAATACCTGTGACTCCTGATCTGGAAGCTCTTTCGCAACCCGCGGAAACGGTTGAGCACTGAGCCAAAGTGCTTCGGAATCAGGGGTTAGGATGACCGGCATGCGGTCATGAATAGGTCTCAAGGCCGATGATGCGTCTTGGGTAACGATGGTACAACTGCGCGCTTTTTCGTTGTCCCAGAGACCAGCAAACGCGAATGGCTTACCTTGATCAAGCGTAATGTATACTGGGTACTTCGTGGTTCCTTCCTTGATCCACTCAAAAAAGCCATCGGCAAGAATCAGGCAGCGCCTCTGGTTGACAAGCCCTCGAAATGTCGGCTTCTCGGCGATTGTTTCTAAGCGGGCATTAATGAGGGGCCTGCCTTGACCTTGTTTTTGCCAGGGCGATACTAGCCCCCAGCGCATGTACATTCCTTTCCGAGTGTTAGGACCGGATACGATTGTCAGCACTGGTTGCGTTGGCGCGATATTGTAGCTCGTAGCATACGGGAAGTCGAATTCGTAAAGCCCAAACCGTTCGACCAGTTCATGGATGGGCGTATGTAGTGTGAATCTTCCGCACATGTGAACACCCCCTATCGGTAACTATTCCACGTTTGCGAGCGATCCCCTCGAAGAAAATAATAAAATGTCTTTGCCCTGTTGACAGAGATATGGTCCCGTGATAAGATACAACTTGTCGCCACTCACGACTTCGAAAAAGTAGCTCGTGGTTAGAATCGTGCTCGGTCGTGGATGGCCAATCATACAATCTTCGGAAGGTATGGAACTGCCTAGTACTTTGGCCCGTTTGGTATAAACTGGAAGGCATGAAAGGGCCAGGAACAAGGTTGACAAACTGTTTCGGATTGTGCTATGATTGAAAAGCACCCCAAAAAGCGGGGAACGCAATGGAACCTTGAAAACTGAACATTGAATCTTGGACCATGAATGTTCTCGAGATAA
>CAZAJB010000131.1:0-5316 GCA_964485345.1 uncultured Clostridiaceae bacterium | reverse complement strand
CGCAACCAATGAGATTACGTTTTCTGGTAGCACCACCATGCTCCATGAACTGGTTGACGCTACCGAGAAGTGCCCCATGATTCAATGCTTCAATGATCATCTGTCCGTCTTGTGAGCGGCCGATTCCGTCGTATGGTTGGTTGGAAACGACCATTTCATCGGAGCTTCTTTGATCATACATCTTACGGAATACTTTGTTTCCTGTAAAGCCAGCTGTGGCAATAATAACCGCCTTCTTGGCTCTAATCGTAACGGTTTCACGACGCTCATCGATGTTACCATTCGAATAGTAACTCTCTAAACGGGTGTTTGTGCCAGGTAGAATTCTAGGTGTGTAGCTTGCTGTAATGCCAAGAACACGACCGGAAAATTGCTCTTCCCTGATTAAGGCGTCTGCGTGACGGTTGAACATGATCTTTGCACCTTTATCGCGAGCAGTTTTCTCTAAAGGTCTAATAAGAGCAGCGCCAGCAGCGAGGGCCGGACTGTAGTTAACGTCGTTGTCATAGAGATCATCATAAGGCATATTGTTCCGAGGTACAGAACATCCCCATCCGCCGCCGCGACCTGCCAACATGTGGAGTGCATCGTCTGCAAATTTCACGCCATTATTCTCGAGGTACTCGAATACTTGTGGCTGCACATCTGCCGATGCTTTCATCATGGCAAAGTTGTTATAACGATACTCAGGAAGACCTGTCTTAGTTACGACCGACCAGTCTGTCATGTCTTTGAAATACTTCTCTGGAGAGTCTTCTACGCCATTGAGTTTCTGGACTCTAGTTCCACCACCCAGGGGTGTAGCTCCTCCACTAGTAATGGCTCTTCCGCCGGTATCATAGTTCTGCTCGACAAGAAGAACAGAAGCGCCAGCATCCAAAGCTCTTAGAGCTGCAGGAATTCCAGTTGCTCCCGCTCCGAGAATAACGACGTCATACTCATAATCCCATTTCTCGGGAATATGACTAGATTTTTCTGCTGCTTTGGTCTTACTTGGAATCATGCCTGCTGCAAGTACTCCAGCTGCTCCAATAGCCGTGCCTTTCAGAAAGTCGCGTCTAGTAAGACCTTTCTTGCTCTGTTCAGTCTGATTGTTCAGCTCTTTTTGTGACACACTTCTCAACACCTTTCTTTTCGTTCCTTCCACCGAAGTGGCATTTATATAAATCCTGCAAAGTGCAAGACTCATATCAAACTTTACTCGTCTTTCTTCTTTTCTTCTGTGCTGTCAATTTTCACAGCGTCCTTTACGTCCTTGCTAACATCAGTAATCTCAGTGGCAGCGCTTTTAAACTCATGTATGCCCTTACCAATTGCCTTACCGATTTCAGGTAGCTTACTAGGCCCAAAAACAATGAGAGCCAAGGCAAGAATCACAATCAACTCGGTAGTACCCAATCCAAACATTGAGTCACCTCCTTCAAATCAAGAGTATAGATCCACAAAGCATCGAACTAGGACTTCTTAGAACGATGCTTGTTAGAAGATTTCGACGTTCCACTCGAGCCTGACAAGCCTTTTTTGGTTTCATCGACCATTCCGGTCAATGATCCTCTTATTTTCCCGATAATCCAAGGTCCAAAAAGAATCACGACGACCGCTAAAATGACTACTGCCTCGAAAAAGCCCAGTTTAAACATTTGCTCCTCCTCTCGGTAGTCACGGCTTACACCTGAAAATCCAGGCCTACTCTTCCTTATCCTTGCGCGGTGTCACAATTCGACTCACAATCAACCCGAGTTCATAGAGGAACAAAAGAGGTACTGCGAGCATGACCTGGGACACAATATCGGGTGGCGTCAGTATGGCACTTAAAATAAAGGCTCCGACGACGACATACTTTCTCAAGCTGGCCAAACGCTGGACTGTTACAATCCTGAGGCGAATCAGAACAACTTGGATTAATGGAAGCTGAAACACAATCCCAAAGGGTAGTGTCATAGTCATGACAAAGGTTATATAATTCCCAAGTGAAATCATGGCTTCAATGCCCTCGGTAGAGTAACCAAGCAAGAAACGTATACCGACTGGCACCACGAGTATGAAGCTAAAAGCAAGTCCCACAAAGAACAACACTAACGACATAGGAACGAGTACATGAATGCTTTTCTTCTCGTTTTGGTTCAGAGCTGGCAAGATAAAACGCCAGGTCTGATAGACAATGATCGGTAGTGCAATCAGAAAGCCGATGAAAAGCGAGACCTTGATATGGGAAAGAAAGGCCTCAACCGGGCTTAAGAAAACGAGCCGGTCAACGGGTCGTGTCAACAGTTCCATAATTGCTTCCGAAAAAACATAACTGCCTAGCGAACAAACCAGAATCGCGGCTAGCGAGATAATCAGGCTCCGTCGTAATTCGGTTAAGTGTCCAACTAGGCTCATTCCTTTTTCGTCCATACTATTCACCGATTCTCTCTTGCTAAGTTCATTTGGTACTACGCGCCTTTACTCTCGTTTACTTCTGCGTCGTCACCTTTTATCTCCTTCTTAAACCCGCCAATTGCACTGCCAATGGTGCGCCCAATCTCAGGTAGTTTAGAAGGACCAAAGACTACAAGTAAAACGCCTAACAACAATAGTAACTCTGGGGTACCGATTCGACCCATCAACTTCCCCTCACTTTCCTAAATGTTTATGACTTTGTGCTTGTTACACCTTTCATAATCAGACCAAGTTTACCATGTAACCTTTAGTGTGTCAACAAAGTCACAACCTAATTCTGCAGCCTATTTTTGCCAAATCCTAGCATCGCTAAGACGGTAGACAAGGGCGTTACAGCGGTTATCCCGATCACGTAGGCTCCGCTACCGAGGACCGATTCTGGCAAATATTACACTACTTACTTCATTACTTACTACATTAGACTTGGCACTGAGTTCTCCTGCTCGTTTTTTGTTAAAACTTGCCGAGTTATTTTGGATCAGAGACAGCGCGGGACGTCAATCTCACTGGCTCGAAACACCCGATTTCTGCCTCCTGCTTTGGCCTTGTACAAAGCTTGGTCGGCCAAAGCGAGCAGGCTGGTAGATACCTGTTCTTGATCAGGAATGAGAGCGGCCACGCCAAGACTAGCTGAGAATCTTGTTTCGCCACCTTCAGTGGTGATCGTCAGGTTTTCTATCTTGGCCCGAATGTCCTCAGCCACCCAGGCTGCCCCATCTTCTGTCGTGTCAAGCAAAACACAGACGAACTCATCACCACCTAGACGCGCCACCGCATCGCCGGGGCGCCTTATTGTTTCTCGCAGGAGATGGGCTAACTCCTGTAAGTATTGATCCCCCATCAAGTGCCCGAAGTCATCATTTACGCTCTTGAACCGATCGATGTCGATGGCGATCACAGCCAAGGACTGCTGGCACCTTCGGCCCATCCCCCATGCTCTGGTAAAAAAAGCATCAAAACCCCTTCTATTAGGGATCTGTGTCAGTTGATCTAGCATGGACTGTTTCTCAAGTTCGTCATTGGCAATCTCTAGGCACTCATTGACCATGGCTAATTCCTGCGTTCTAGCGAGAACTCTCGCCTCAAGATCCTGATTCAACCTTTTCAGCTTCACCACAAAAAAGATGGAGACGGAAGAAATGGCGAAAAGCACCGACGTGACTGTAAGCACAGCGATTATTCTCACCTGTTCTGCTGTAACATATAAAACACTCTTGCCGCGCCAATCATCCAAAATTCGCTCTAGGGTGCCATCGCTATTTATTTCCTGCAATCCGTAGTTAATGAGTTCTAAGAGCTGATCGTTTTCTCTCCTAACCGCAATGTGTGAGTAACTTACCTCCAGTGGTTCCCTGGAAATCTGTATTCCTGACAGCCCACTGCGGGCCAACTCGTATTCGCCAATCCAGCGGTCCACGACCAATGCATCTAGATCGCCAGACTTCAAGGACTCCAAGCCCTGCAGGGTGACAGGTACTAAGACGATCTCAATGCGCTCATCACGACTAAGTAGCTCATAGGCATAGCCTCCTGCCTCTACGCCTACTCGTTTGCCCTGGAGATCTGCCGCTCTTTGGATATGGGGATCGTTTTTTCGCCTAAAAATGACAAACTCCGATTGAAGAAGGGGATTAGAGAACGAGAAAACACTTTCTCTCGCTGCATTTCGATTCATCTGCAACAAGGCATCAGCTTGTCCCATTAGTACCTGAACTTGGGCTTCCACCCAATCCATGGCTATAATCTCGATGGGGCGCTCTATTTTGTCGCCTAGAGCTCTGGCAATATCGACCACTACACCCTTGGCGATCCCACTTTCTTCATAGGCTATCGGTGCTAATTTAGCATTGACCAGGAAGACGAGAGGCTCCTGATCCTCCGTCAACTCACTCGCAGAGCCGAAACAGAGCAAGCAAGACAGTATGGTCACTACCAGGCAAACTCCAAAGGCATGCCGCGCATACTTGATGCGTGCCATGGCCAACCCCCCATCTGTTACCCCAAAACAATAACCCTCCCCACTCCTAAGAAGGGTTACGGTTATCACTATCTAGATTGTACTTGATCTCAAGCGGGGTTTCAATCTGAAAAACGAGGTTTCCCGCCATGGGAACCTCGTTTTTTGCTCCAAGAAACTCAATCCTAGAACTCCCGCCAATCTTTGGGGTTTTTGCCAAAAATAGCTGCATATTCCTCTAAGGGGGCTTTCAAATCCCGTTCATCAGAAACAAGTCCATTTACTTCTTGTTGCACGTCGGTGAGCTGGGTATAGCAGTACCCACAGACGTCTGACTGGGCTAAGATAGCATCGGTAAGGGCCTTCATGCGCGCCAACATCTCTGGCAAGTCCTGGGCCGACTGACCATATCCCCAGCCTTCTACTCCCGCGCCTTCCACCTTCACTCCACCATATTCAGTAATCACAATGGGTTGCCCTTCATACTCGTATTCGGGGAGAATGATAGGACGCCTATGAGTAAACCCTTTACCATGGGGATTCTCTTGGAAAACACGATAGCGGTCTGCTAAATCCTCGCTGTCTTGTGTATATTCGTGAATGGCAATTATATCTGTTGTTCCATGCTCCCATCCATCATTACTAATCACTAAACGGCTGGGGTCCAGTGCTTTTGTGGCATGATATAAGCTGTCTAAATGGTGGCGCAAGCGCTGATCATGCGGTTCGCGCTCCAGTTGATCCACACCCCAGCTTTCATTCATGGGCACCCAAGCCATAATACTCGGGAAGTTGTAAAGACGCCTTACGGCCTGCTGCCACTCTGGCAGGATGGCGGTAACACCATACTCATCGTAGTTATATACGGAAGGCATCTCAGCCCAGACCAGCATGCCCAAAGTATCACAATAATGGTA
>CAZAJB010000130.1:0-5331 GCA_964485345.1 uncultured Clostridiaceae bacterium | reverse complement strand
AAGGTTTTAGTTCTAACGCTTTTGGTTGTTGTATTGTTGAGTATGCCGGTCTTGGCTGCCGAGTATGACTTTAACGGCCGCACCATCAAGATCGCGGGCCATGTTGGAGATGGGATGAGGGAGTACTTTGCAGATGGCGAAGGTCGCGGACGTTTGGAAAAAGTGGAGGAAGCCTTTAATGTCAAGATCGAGTTTGTCCAAATCGAATGGGATGGTGCAGAAAACCGCATTCTGACCAGCATTGTGGCAGGGGATCCACTGGGCGATCTACTGTATGTGTCCAATCGTTGGCTCCCCCTCTTGGCAGGAAACGGTGGCCTGCGCGCTCTAGATGATGTCTTAAAAGAAGACTACTACGCTAACTTGCCAGGATCGCATAAGAACATGCGCGAGTTGTATTCGAGTTATCAGGGTAAGAGCTACGGTATCTCTGTGAACGGTAGCTATCAGCGGAATATGGACATTGGTTCTGCCCAAGGTTGGATTTACAACCGGGATCTCTTCGTAGAAGCTGGTTTGCCTACCCCCAATGAACTGCAAAATGAGGGTAAGTGGACTTGGGACAGCATGAAAGAATCAGCCATTGCCTTGACGCAAGATCTCGATGGCGATGGAGTCATTGATGTTTATGGTGTTGGTGCACGTCTCGATCCTTGGCCAGTTGAGCAGGAAATGGCAGCCTATGCTAATGGCGGCGGAATGATGAAGCTGGTAGACGGCAAAGCTGTCTACGCCATGAACGATCCTGAAGCGATTGAAGCCATTGAGCTTTGGAAAGAGCTCGATCAGGTGCACGGTGCTGTGATGGTAGGCGATAAGTACGATATTCGAGCCGAGTTTAACGAGGGCAAGGTAGCCATGTTCCGTCTGGATCTCTACGGCCTGCCTGATCATGCTAACCAGGTTGACTTTGACTATGGCTGGGTCTTCTTCCCCAAGGGCCCCAAGGCCGATGATTTTGTCAATCCGGTGTGGGGTTTTGAGATGTTTGTCTTGCCCATTACCTGTCAAGAACCTGAGGGATTGGTGCAGTTAGTGGATATGCTCTTTGAAACCACGGGCGAGTACCGAGATCTGGATGCCTATGAAGATGAGTATGTGGAGTACTTCTTGCCTTATGTGAAGGATTGGGATTCTTTGGAGACCATTAAGCAAATGCTGCACAAAGCTAGACTCTGGGATAATATTCCTGGTCTCGACATGGAGCTGAACGAAGCGTTGTCCAAGGCCACCATGGGCTCCACCAGTGCTAAGAGTGAGATGGATGCAGTGGCGCCCATCGTGCAGTCTCTCTTGGATCAAGCCTATAATCAATAACAAGCATAGGCCCCCAGATGTTGGGGGCCTTTTTTCGGAGGTCCTGATGGCTATGAAGTGTTTGTGTATGACCGTCTGCCTTGTACTTCTCTTTTCCCAAGGCGTATGGGCGCGGGCGCAAAAGGAGATTCCGTTAGTGGCCAAGATGCCAGACCGACCAGAGCCCCTTCAGGTCCGAGACTGGAAGCAAACGGCTCGCGCCTACGATGAGCTTGTCTTTGATTTTAGCCACGAGGGCCTTTTTTTGCCTCTCATTTCTTGGGATCTGGGGCAGGTTAATTTCAAGCAGAAGAGTTTTTTTCTCCCTTCGTATGTGGGGGATTACCGGGCTCAGCCTGGTGGTCAAGAAGCGATCAACCTCATGGCCGCAGTGGTAGGCGCCACTCTTGTGGGAATTGATAAGAGTGATCAGCAGGGTGAGAACTGGGTGTTGATGCTGAACGAGTTTTACAACGACAGAAATGGACTGAACTTGGTCCTCAATAACCCCAGTGGTAGCACGGGCTCTTTTTGGTATACGGTTTTCCCCAGCATGCTCTTTTTTATGGTTCTGGACCTCTACCCTGAATTAGGCAGAGCTGAGACCCTCTCTACGAGTGGAGAGACCCTGACTATGTTTGAGATCGCAGTCAGGACAGCGTATCGCTATTTGGCAATGATTGAGTCCCAGGCAGGGTTTAGCTTTACTGGCTACGACTTTATGGCGCAAGCACCGATTGAGCGTCGAGGGCAAATGGAGGCCGATGGGGCAGCGGGCCTAGCTTGGCTTTGTTATCAGGCCTATCGAATGTTGGGGGATGAACGCTTTTTGGTTGGAGCCGAAAAGTGTTTACTCTATCTTACAGGTCTAGATACAAACCCCTATTATGAAGTCTTGCTGCCCTATGGAGTCTATTGCGCAGCGTTACTTAATGCCGAAGAGGGCAGGGAGATTGATCTGCAGACCTTGATGAAGTGGTGTTTCCAGTCTTCCGGTGTGCGCAAAGGTTGGGGTGTGATTACTGATCGCTGGGGCGAGTATGATGTCCATGGTTTGGTAGGAAGCAGAACAGATGGTGGTGGCTACGCTTTTGCCATGAATAGCTTTCAAATGGTTGCCAGCCTGTTGCCGGTGGTGCGTTATGATCCCCGTTATGCAGATACTCTCGGGAAATGGGCTTTGCAGGTGGTGAATAACGCTCGGCTCTTCTACCCCGATGAGCTCCCTTCTGAGCTACAGTCCAGTCCCGAGTGGCTACCCTTTAGTCAGGGAGCGGTTGCTTATGAGGGTTTGAGAAAGCGTGAGCATGGAAAGACTCCCTATGCCACAGGTGACGCCATGAAGGGCCAGTGGGCTGCTACGAACTATGCCTTGTACGGCAGTTCTCATGTGGGGTTTTTAGCAGGCCTTATAAGCACTTGGGATGGAAACGTCTTGAAGCTTGATCTGCTCAAAACAGACTTCGGAGGCAGGGACGCCTATCCTACGTTTCTGTATTATAACGCCACCAAAGACGAAATGGTCATCACCGAACCTGGCCTGCTTTATGATCTGGTGACCAAGGAGTTTTATGCAGATAGCGAGGTGACTCTGGCCCCAAACCAGAGCGCGGTGTTGGTTGTCTTACCCAGGGACAAAGGCAAAGCTTATCGCGGTAACACCCTCGTGATTGATGATCTGGTAGTGGATTATATGGCAAATATGGTGGCCTTTGATCGTCCCCACGAAGGGGAGCTGGTCTCGGGGGATCTTCAGCTCCAGCTTGATCTAATTTTGCAGGAACATTGCCTGCAAGAAGTAGTATTACACTTAGACGGAGAGGAGATCTATCGCGATCGTACACTACCACAAGACGTTTCTATCCATACCACTTTGCTGAAAAACGGCTCCTGGCACAAAGTCGAGGTTGAGGTCACGCTGCAAAACGAGGTGAGGATCGGGGATACGGTGCAATTTCAGGTCAAGAACTCCATCTAGGAATGGGAACGTAATGATGATCACAGTGCAACAAGAGATGCGAGAGTAGTCGAAAGCGCTGTGCGTCCAGAGCCGTAGCGGAGAGCCCGAAAGGGGGCTGTTTGCTGCGGCTTCTCTGTTTGAATCCTATGTAAGGACCAGGTAACCACAGGATGCATTCTAGGGGTTTTTTTGTGCAGAAGGGGGAAAATGAAGAGGACCATGGTTACGCCACAGACAATCTTGTCCATGGTTACAGAAGGGTGAGGTGTCATTGTGGAGTGGAATGAGCTTTGGGCCGCCATATGGAAGTCCCTCGTTGTTTTTGCCCTCCTAATGGGCTTATCCCGGGCTGCCGGCAGGAAATTGCTTGGTCAGATGTCCTACTTTGACTTCGTGCTGTCCATTACCATTGGCACCTTAGGCGCTACGTATATCAGCCAGATGGTGAAAGGGCATTGGGTTTTAGTGGCCCCAGTGGTGCTGGGACTTGCCGCCATAGTATGTGATTTGTCGTATATGAAGAGTCTCGGGGTTCGCAAAGTAATCCAGGGAGAGCCTGTTATTGTCATGCAAAATGGCAAGGTGTTGGAAAAGAACATGAAGAAACTTCGCTACAATTTGAATCAGTTGGAAATGCAGCTCCGAGTGGCGGGGGTGTTTGACTTCAATGAAGTGGAGTTCGCGATACTAGAGCCCTTTGGACAGCTCAGTGTTTTGAAAAGGTCACAAAACCTCCCCTTAACACCGCAGGATCTGCATCTAGTCACAAAATACAAGGGGTTGTCGACGGAGATCATCAAAGACGGAAAGATCCTCGAACAGAACCTTGTGCAAAACAACCTAAACCGCGCTTGGCTCCTAGAGGAGCTAAAGAAGCAAGACATAAACGATGTCTCTGAGGTTCTCTATGCAGCACTGAACACCCAAGGAGAGTTATACGTGAGTCTCAGGGACGGAGATTTGAAGTACGTCCAGGAGGTGGAGGATTGAGTACCCGTACCTTTAAGGGTCGTACTGAAAAACCATATTGATAGGTACCCCAAAAAGAGAGTCAGACCACGGGTTGTCCAGCCTAAAGGTGACCAAGTGCTCCGAGCGATTAGGGGAGCCGTTATCATATACTTCAACCAATCCGTCTAGGTTCCAAGAGAAAATCAGATGGTTTTCTACTCCATCCTGAAACTTAATCTTAAACCTTGGGAGATAGATACCATAGCCACCTAGAGACGTGCCGCCCAGCTCATTCCAGGGATGGTGGTTGAGATCCTCCAAAAAAGCACCATCTGGGTTGAGAATAAAGCGGGATACAAGCGCGCACTGGAAAAACACAAGTTAGATATCGATCAAGACCTGATCAAAATCGGTGACTATCGACTGGATATTGCCTATCGCAAAACACGTGAAGTATTAGCAGCGGCCGACCCCCCCACTGCACTATTTGTGTGTAACAACCAGATGACGCTGGGAGCAGTTATGGCTATCAGAGATGCTGGCCTCAACATCCCTGACGATATATCTGTGATCGGGTTTGATGATCCTGAATGGGCCCGTTTGATGGACCCACCCCTAACGGTAGTGGCGCAGCCAATTAGCCAGATGGGAGCTAAGGCCACAGAGATGCTCATGGCTAGGCTGAACGACGGAACCCAACTTCAGACATCCCGAGTTACATTACCCCTATACTTCACGGAGCGGGCTTCCTGTTTGGATCTGAGCAAGGGAGTCCAGCGTCAAGCGCAGTGATTTCAGGAGCAAGTTATTCTTTCGACGTAACCGACTCTCTTTGCATGCTGAGATAATACACTCAACATGAAAAAGGGAGTTGGTTTTTGTTACTCATGTTTTTGAGCCCATGGGGGCAGCGCTAAACGCAGGCTTAAAGGGGAATGGGTAAGGGGGCCGGGAAGACTCTGGCTGGTATGTCGATCATGATCGGAACAATCCGTCATCCACGCTTCTCCGCTATAGATTGCTTCACTATTTCCGGCGTTGGTAGAACAGAAGCCCAACTCGCTTTATATGCTCGAGCAAGTCCGGATTCTTAATGGTCTCCAATATTGATAGATCGATGAAAT
>CAZAJB010000129.1:0-5353 GCA_964485345.1 uncultured Clostridiaceae bacterium | reverse complement strand
GCAAAACAGTCATCAAAGCGGGTTACTCGAAGATAAATCCCGCTCTCTGGTACCACGAGAGAATTGCAGTCGTCTGAGAGGCCTTTGGTGACTACACTTACAATCATGGGCTTTCTGTAGGTGAACTCATAACAAAGTTTCGCCCAGCGATCATCATCAAACATAACCATCATCACGGCAGCGTCATAGTCGTCAATCATGTCAACTGCAACCTTGGTCATAAACGTAAAATCGCCCTCTTGCACCTTGTACAAAAAGTGTCCTGAATCTTTCACCACGGTCCCTGCCGGATCCTTGAACCAATCGGTCTTAGCCTCGGCCTGTACGACTAATCCTTCGTCTGTGAATGCCCACTCTTGAGGTTCATTAAGCCACTGAAAGCCCTCGGGCATTGTTTTGCCTTGGAGTCCTGAAAAAATGTTGATCATATCTTATACCTCCCTCTAGTGATCAAGAAAGCAGAAATCTACTTTGAGAACTAAAGTTGTAGTTATGCTTAGGGGCAACTCTTCCTGCACAAAAGGGGAGATTGCTCTTTTTCCTCGCAATTAAGCTTGCTCGCAAGGTTTTTAGCAGGTCACGAGAAACATCTGGTGCGCGTAAACCCCATCACCTCCGCGAGAATCATCTGTTCTTTTGAAATAGCTACCGACAAGAAGGTATTTTTAGGAAATATGCAGAAAAGGCATCGTAGGGAAGCGTGGAGTGATGGGTGTGCAAAACGTTCTTACCAACAACAAGATCACGTTGCTAGATAGTCTCCAAAACTCTTTTCGTGGGGCGAAGGGAATCAAGTTTGTCGTCTCATTTGTAATGGAATCTGGGGTCCGTCTGCTTTTGCCCAACTTACTTCAGGCTCAAGCCCAGGGTATTCCGATCCAGATACTCACCAGCCGCTATCTGAATATTACGGAGCCCTCAGCACTTTATCTATTGAGAGACAATCTGGGTAGCCAGGCTGACATTCGCGTCTTCGAATCGAATACCGTGGCTTTCCACCCTAAGACGTATCTCTTTTCGAATGGAGAAGGCGGAGAAGTCTACGTGGGCTCCTCTAATCTGTCCCGTAGCGCCTTGATCGATGGAGTCGAGTGGAACTACCGACTTCAATCCAGCCAAGAACCTGCTGATTATGGGCAATTTGTCGAGAGTTTTGATCATCTCTTTTCTTTAGCCCTGCCCCTTACCGATGAATGGTTAAAAGAGTACAGTCTCTCCTGGAGACGCCCGCGATGGATTCGTGGGCAGACCACAGCCCCAGAGCCTCTCGAGGATATCCACCCCCGTGGTTCCCAAATTGAGGCTCTCCACTACTTAGAGGAGTCAAGGGCTGAAGGTTTCACGCGCGGTATGGTCGTGATGGCTACAGGTGTTGGAAAAACATACCTTGCCGCCTTTGATAGTAAGAAATACGAGCGCGTGTTGTTTGTAGCTCACCGTGAAGAGATTCTCGGGCAGGCAAGGGAATCATTTAACGAGGTCGCCCCCTCAAAAACGATGGGCTGGTTCAATGCTATTGAGAAATCTACAGAAGCGGAGATCATCTTCGCGTCCGTTCAGACCCTATCTCAAGAGCAGTATCTTTCACCCACATATTTTCCCCCGGATTACTTTGACTACATCGTCGTTGATGAGTTCCACCATGTTGCCGCTAAGAGTTACCAGAGGATCGTCAACTATTTCAAACCTCGCTTTCTTTTGGGTCTCACCGCTACTCCCTTTCGTATGGACAACCAAGATATCTTCCGGTTTTGTGAAGACAATGTTGTCTATGAGATCAACCTTCACGAAGCGATTAACAAGGACTATCTGACACCTTTTCACTATTATGGAGTCTATGACGACATCACCGATTTCGCGGGAATCGAAATGGCTAATGGCCGTTATGTCATAGATCAACTCGAACGAGCCCTAAGCACAAGCGCCAGAGCAGATTTGATTCTTAAGCGCTACCGGGAATACCGTTCTGAAAGATCCTTGGCGTTTTGTAGTGGAATCAAGCATGCCAACTTCATGACCCAATTTTTTCGGGAAAACAGTGTAACAGCTGTGGCCGTCCATAGTGGTGATGGACCCTTTGTGATGGAACGTGGTGCCGCCCTTAAGGCTTTGTGCGATCGCGATGTAGAAATCATTTTTTCAGTAGATCAGTTTAATGAAGGTGTAGACATCCCAGAGGTCGATCTTGTGATGTTCTTAAGGCCCACCGAGTCCTATACAATCTTCCTGCAGCAACTAGGGAGGGGACTGCGAAAAGCACCTGGCAAGAACTACTTAACTGTTTTGGACTTCATTGGTAATTACAAGCGAGCGCATTTGATTCCACTGATTTTGCAGGGTGGTAATCCTCAAAGGGAAGCAGATTTCACCTACAAAATCCGCGATTTGTCTGAGACGGTCGCCGAGGGCTGTAGGCTGAATTTCGATATGCGTCTTTTGGATGTCTTTGAGGAGATGCGGAGGCATGATCCTTTACCAGAACGATTGAGAGTAGCATATTTTCGTCTAAAGGCGGATCTAGAAAGAAGGCCTCTGCGTCTCGACATTCAGGCCGGAAGCGATATTCCAAGTGAAGAGTTCTTACGCCCACGTCATCTGTCGCCCAAAAAGGGATACCTTCGGTTTCTAGCCGCCCTCGATGAACTGAACTCCGAAGAAGTGGGATGGCTGGGTACAGATTTGGAGGAGTTTTGTTTGGATCTAGAGAGAACTGCCATGAGCAAACTCTACAAAATCCCAACGTTGAGGGCCTTTATCCAAGGAAAAGAGCTTCTAGGATCTGTATCAAGCCACGCCATTGGCATGTCTCTGAAGACTTTTTACGAAGATCCACGATTCCACATCGATATGCGGGATAAGTCTAGCCGTAATTTTCAGGATTGGCCACTGGAAAGATGGATTCGGCTGGCAGAACGAAACCCCATTCGGTTCCTTGATCGGAGTTCACCCTTTTTTCAGTACGATCAGATTAACAAGAGCCTTCGACTCGCTCCCGTTGTCTACGAGACTCAGTCACCAATTCTAGTTGAGCACATGGATGACATTTTGCTGTATCGCGAGCGTTTGAAGATCGCTAGGCTATATAAAAACAGATCGTAAAGGAGAGGATTATTATCCCAGTTTATAACAAGCTTGTTCGAGATGAGATCCCAAGGATTATTAAAAGCACAGGGAAAAGTTGCCGTGTTTCTCAGGTAAGCGGTCCTGATCTGATTCATGCTCTTCAGGAGAAACTCCGTGAGGAGTTGCAGGAGTTTGTAGACAGTCAGCATGATTTAGAGGAACTCGCCGATCTTCTGGAGGTAATCGAAGCCTTAGCAAGTCAGCTCGGCTCATCACTAGAGGAGATCATGCAGCTGAAACAGCGCAAGAGAAGTAAACGAGGTGGTTTTGAAAAGGGGCTTTGGTTGGAGTGGGTTGAAGATTAATGGCATCTGAATCATGGTACGAGTGCTTTGGACGAAAGACGGCTCCACTAGAACGCGGAAGTGGCAGGTTTAGGAAAGAGGTTCGGGCGCTTACGAATCCCTTGTCACCTCTTCCCACTTCCACTAGAGCCACCCAAAGGTCTTTATCTTCTCTCAAATAAACGCTTCCATCGCCCTTCGTTCCCCTGATTCTTCTTACTCAAAATGGCATGCCTCCAAAAAACAGGCAGTTTATCGGTAGTGTTTTTCCAACTTTCAGGGCAATTCCTTGTACAAACTTAACACGGTCCTTTGAAATGCAACCAGCTGTAGGCGTCCTATTGCGAACTTGCCTTCACTTTGCCATGACCGAGGACCATCGTCGTTCCCCAGCCCAAAGGTACACCCCCTGCAAAAAATAGAACTACCATTCCACTTGATAATTGCCCCTAAACTCCGTACCCGACATGAGGATCACAAAGGTGCCATCTTCCATAATCTCTATGTCGGCTTTTCCTTCTTCATTGACTTCAAACTCATGAATGACTCCACCATGCGGATCCAAGAGTTGTATGCCTAACTCTCCACTGTCCAGTCTTGATCTGTAACGAAACGTCACTGTCTGACCCTTTTCAAATTCTAATTCTTTCCTTTTTTCCCCAGTCCAGCTGGAGGATGAGCCGCTGATCTTCCTAATGGATTTACTGTAGCTACCCCCAATACTACATCCACCCACGCCAAGGCAAATTAGCAGCAACAAGACCAAGAACTTCATCCTATTGTTCATGCCCTCTTATTCCTTCCCTCCATGCTCCAAAAGCTTTGTCTATGCCAAATTATATGGATTAGAGTCATGCCGAGATGATAGCCGATTGCGTGGCATATCGTAACACCATTCAGAGACCGGAGCACAAAGCCACACAGCATGATTGTGGCAAGAGATGGCATAGCCCTATAGATCTACACGCCAGCGTTACTTCTGCCCACGAACGACAACGTCATTGTAATACTCGATGTAGTCATCAGAAAGGCCATGGGAATCGTCGATCGCCAAAGTACTCGCATCAAGTGCAATCGCCCCAAAATCCAGAAGTGCGTGATGGTTAGGACACACACAGATAATGTTCTCCATAACATCTGGACCATTGTGGGGCTGGCCTACTGGTCTTAAATGATGCGCCTCTGCATAAGGGACTCCTTGGCGAATTTCCACAGTCGCACCGCACAATTGACATCTAGAAGAGTAGAGCCCCTTCACCTGTCTGGCCAGTCTAGAGTCTCTAATGATTCGACTCACAACTTGCTCCGTTTTACTGGGAGGATTATCACTGTCAGAAGCTGAGGACAAAACGTAAAGCGGGAAGCTCTTCGTATTACCTTTTCCCACCCACTTGAAACTATGGGTTTTATCATCGATCTCAAGATCCCAGGTTGACTGGCGAAACCGTCTATCTCGGTCTTCTTCTAGTGCCAGGGCATATATTCGCACTTCCTCATAGGGCAATATGTAAAGATTGTCTTCAGTAGGAATTAGAGAGAAATCGATCCTTGTGGACCTCCCCTTAAGAGGTGAGATGCATGGTGGAACATTCTTCGAGGGATTCGCAAACCAGAGCGTGTTCACCTTAATACCTGCACGCCTTAGGCTTCTCATACTGGCAACCCAGAAAACCTTGTCCTGGATCTTCAGGATGCCTGTATCGATAAACTCTTTGACATCACTAGTTTCTGGACTAAGCCCAATTCTACGAAGATGTCCTAGTGCTAGTTTGGCCGCCTCTTCAATTGTAAAAGCCATACACCCCACCCCTTTTTTCTAGATGATACCACTGGCCAACGTGCAGCAAAAGCAACGACGTAATACTAGTCACTACCCGCTCTTCTGTAACTCGCTCAATTCCGCTTCTGTCTTGCGATAAATCGCTTCAATCTCCCTTTTCCTCTGA
>CAZAJB010000128.1:0-5415 GCA_964485345.1 uncultured Clostridiaceae bacterium | reverse complement strand
GAACGCAGGATTCGCGAGGTTGCCAAGACCGTTGGGCTTGATCCTTATCTAGGACGCAAACCGTCCCAGCTTTCTGGCGGACAAAGGCAACGGGTAGCGCTGGCCAGGGCCATGGTTAAGGAACCCAAGGTCTTTTTGATGGATGAGCCCTTGTCAAATCTAGATGCCAAACTACGAGCAGCGATGCGCAGTGAACTGGTCCAGCTCCATAAACAGCTACAAACGACCTTTGTTTATGTCACCCATGACCAGGTAGAAGCCATGGCTATGGGGGATTCCATCATCTTGATGGATCAAGGGAAAATTATGCAGCAATCGGATCCCGAGACCATCTATAGAGATCCTGATAACATTTTTGCCGCCCAGTTCATCGGCACTCCGCCTACCAATATTGTGGAAATCGAATCCGCCAACTTTAAACTTGGTTTCAGGCCCGAGACAATTAGCCTAAGCCCAGACGCAGAGCCAGAGAAGGCCTTCACCCGCCTAGTTACGATCATAACTAGAGAAATGTTGGGTGCTGAGACGTTTTACAAGCTGCATTTTGAAGATGGGCAAGAAGCCGTAGCGCGGCTCACCGACTCCTCTCTTGCTGAAGGCGATACCCTGTATCTTCAGGTGGGCGAAGAGAACCTTTACTTCTTCGACGCCAAAGGGAATAGGGTGCGCAAAACCACCTCCCAACATTACGATGCCATGGTGGAAAGGGTGAAGCAGAGGCATGCGATCTAACAGAAAACTGCGGGAAGAAGGGTATGTGGGACCGTGGTGGACCCCCTATTTGATGGTGGCTCCGGCCATGGTTTTCCTCCTAATTTTCACGTTCTACCCCTTGGCCAACCTCGTTTACCTAAGCTTTTTCCGGTACAATCTGATCTCCGATAAGGTTTTTATCGGGTTAACCAACTACCGCAATTTGCTCTTCGTCAAGAAAGACTTTGTCCAAGCCTTAGAAAACACGGCCGTATACTCTTTTGCCGTCGTCTTCTTCACCATATTGCTGGCCATCCTCTTTGCCCTTTGGCTTGAGAAGGACTCCAGACTGAATCGTTTCGTACAAAAAAGCATGTTTACACCCTATTTAATTGCCATGGTTTCTACCGCCTATATTTGGTCCTGGATGTTTGATGTTGATTCCGGTCTCCTCAATGCGGCTTTGGCTTTTGTGAGATTATCTCCCTTACGCTGGCTCAATGACTCTTCTCTCGCTATTTGGTGTATTGTCATCGTTTCCGTGTGGAAAAGCCTAGGCTACTACTTGCTCATTGTACTCGCCTCGCTAAAATCCATTCCCCGCGAGATCCTTGAGGCAGCAGAACTTGATAATACGCCTTGGCTTCGCAAGTTCTTCCGGATCATTCTACCCATGATTTCGCCCCAGATTTTCTTTCTGCTGATCACCATTACCATCAGCTCCTTTAAGGTTTTCGACTCGGTACGAGTGATGACCAATGGGGGTCCGGGCAATGCAACGGATGTCTTGGTAACCTATATTTATCGCTACGCCTTTCAAATGAACATGCGAGTAGGCTATGCCTCGGCTGCAGGCAGCCTTCTCTTGGGGATTTTGATGATTCTGACTGTCGTTTATTTCCGCTTCTTGGGCCGTAGAGTTCACTATCAATAGGGGGAATGACAGATGCGCAGTAAGGATGCGGGCTCGAACTTGCGACGCCAGGCGGCATCAGGGGTGTCCTTGGTTTTCAAACTATGTATGCTGGTCCTTTTCCTCTTTCCTTTCTATTGGATGCTTGTTACTTCCTTTAAGACCTATGGTGAGTCTATTTTGTTTCCGCCCACCTTGGTGCCCCATACCTTTACTCTTGACGCCTTTAGGCAGGTATTCACCCGTCTGAACCTGTGGAACTACGTAAGAAACAGTATCATCGTCACGCTCTCGGTGATCGCCATTCAAACCGTGGTGGGAGTGCCGGCTGCCTACGCATTTTCCCGCTATTCCTTTAAAGGAAAAGGCATGATGATGGCCCTGGTGATGGCGGCTTTTATGATTCCAACCCAAATTACCTTTATTACAATTTACATTATGATGTCTAAGCTGCGCTGGCTGAACACTCTTTTGCCACAGATTGTGCCGTTTGCCGCAAATGCTTATGCAATATTTCTGTTGCGACAAGCTTTTATGCAGGTACCCACTGATATTATCGAAGCGGCTCGCTTGGATAATGCTGGGGAAATAAAGATTATGACCCGCATTATGCTACCTGCAGCCAAATCCAGTCTCATGACGGTCACATTATTTAGTTTTGTGGGTTCCTGGAATTCCTACTTTTGGCCCCTGGTCATGAGTAATTCGGAGAAGGTTCGTCCCCTGACGTTGGCCATTGAGAGGTTGAAGGATCAGGATGCGGGCATCAACTGGCCGGTGATCATGGCAGGGAATATGATCATGGTCTTGCCGGTCTTGGTGATCTTTCTCCTGATGAGTGGCAAACCTATCTCGTCCATGGGTTATCGGGGGATCAAATGACTTGGCAACCACGCCTTCTAGGTGTGTAATACAGCAAGAAAAAGGAGAGGTAGAATGAAGAAATTATTGGTTGTTTTACTGATGGGTGCTCTGTTGGCATCCGCCCCAGGTCTGGTTTTTGCTCAGACTGCCACTGTGACAGAGCCAATCACCATTACGTTTTGGCATGCTCGAGGATCCAGTGTTGACGCTGAATGGTTGGAGAAGTCGATCCATGAGTTTAACGCCACGAATACCCTGGGAATTACCGTTGAAGGGGTTTATCAGGGCTATTTTAGTGATGTACAAGCCAAGACGCTAGCCTCCATTGCTGCCGGCGATCCGCCCACAATGGCCGAAATTTCCTGCACCGCCATTCCCCTGTTGGCAACACAAGACCTGCTGGTCGACCTGACCCCCTATGTTGAGCGTGATGGCTTTAACATAGACAATATCGTAACAGCCGTTGATGATTACATGTACTACGATGGACAGATCATTACCATGCCCTACACGCGAGGGACAGCCATCATGTACTACAACAAAGATATGTATGCTGAAGTGGGGCTGGACCGGGCGCCCACCTCTGTGGAGGAACTGAATCACTATGCTAAGCTGATCTATGCGAACTCAGACGGCGCGGTAAAAGGCATTGGCTACACCATTGAAGCCAATTATTACCAACACTACCTCGTGCAATCCCTAAACGGCGTCGGAATCCTAGATGCTGACGGCCATGGCGCTTCCACCTTGGAAGATGGTTCGATGCTGCAGTTCCTCACCGATTGGTATGATTGGACCGAAGAAGGCTGGTGTGCAATTCCCGCTCTTTCTTCTGCCAGCTCCGTGGTACAGGAGAACTTTAATAACAAATCTCTTGCTGCCTTTGTTTCCAGTTCGAACCGGGCAACAACGATCCTAAACAATGCTAAGGCCAATGGAATTGATTTGGGCATGTCGTATACTGTGGGCTATGGCGGCTATTCTGCTCCAATTGGTGGCGGCTCCCTAGGGATCATCGGTAGAGACAACAGCGATCAAGAAATAGCTGCAGCTTGGGAATTTATCCAGTTCTTGATGACCGATGAGCAGGTTGCAGGAAACCATGTAGCAACAGGTGTACTACCTGTGACCTACAGCTCCGTTGAAACCGACATCGTGCAAGACTGCTGGGCGGAGAACGAAGGCTACAGAATCTCGTATGAACAGTTGGATTTCGCCTCTGAAATTGCCTTCTCGCCCCATGTTTCAGAGTGGAGCTCAATTGTTAAGTCCGCAATGTCGCAGCTGATTCAAGGCCGCAACATTACCCCAGCAGAGGTTGTACAGAATCTCAAAGACGAGGCCGCTGTCATCTTTTAAAATGTGAGAAAACCAGATGCAATCGGAAACGCTAGGCGATCGCCTAGCGTTTTTCTTGCGCGTATTGATCATAGAAGCTCACGATATTTCCCATGATTTCTTCATCAAGGACATAGAGCAAACTCTTCTCGAGGTGATTCTGCAGGTAGTCTGCTCGGACTTCTGGCGTAAATCCCTGTTCTAGGGATTGAACATAGACGGCAAACTGTTCATTGAATTGGGCCTGGTAAACTCTGGCGCTTGCCGCATACCAGATCGAATCATGGCCGCGGTCTTCGAACTGCACAAACTGAAATCTTGGGTTCTTCCCATAGCGCTTAAAGAAAACGTCGTAGCTTGCTTCGAAAGAGATGTTGTCATCATCAAGACTATAGAGGATCATCACGCCGGCTTGTGTGTTATCAAATCCAGCGATGCTACTCTGCTTGGCGTAGTCGCCGAACTTTACCCGCTCATACACGGATACATAGGGCAATAAAACAGAGATCAGATCCCCCACCATCTCCTGGCCTGCCTCTGCAATGACATCTGTCGATTCGTTAAAACCCGCCGCCATCACAACCGCCTGCACGTCAGAGTGATAGTTCAGTACACTAGCGGCAGAGTAGCCGCCCCAGCTATGTCCAAATAACATAATGGGAAGGCCTGCAAAATCAGATGTGTTTTTCACAAAGCGAATGGCATAATCCAAGTCAATCAGTCCCTGGGGAATACCCCTGACAGAGTTGCCTTCGCTCTCACCGTTTCCGGTAGCATCATAGGCAAATACGAGGTAGCCATGGGACGCGAGATAGTCCGCCACATCCAGGTAGGAGTTATGTCCACCTCCGCCCAGACCATGGGCCATGATCACAACTCCCCTAGCATCTACGCTGTCCTTACAATACTTGTAGCCCACCAAACCCTGCCCATCCTGTGAGGCAAAGGTGAACTTTTCCCTCTTCAAACCTGCAAACTCATCAAGGCTGCGGCTTAGGGGTGCATAAGGTTCTAAGCGCTCCCCAAAGTTCTGCTCGTACAAGAACACGGCCAGGCCGAAAGGTACAATCACTAGCAGACCGAGGACAATACAGACAATGACGCTTACTCGTTTCTTCACTCTTAGGACTCCTTCATGGAAAAAAATGGGGGGTCCGACCCCTATTTCCGGAATATTCGCTGTGTGATCCGCTCCAGCAGAGGTTTTCTTTTTGGTTCCGGGGGAGCTGGAGCTGGTACACTCGCTGGTTTACTCGCTGGTTTACTTGCTGGCTCCTTGATCGCAACGGGTTTGTCTCTAACTTGAGTTTGCTTAACCGGTTCCTGACGCTGTGTCGGGTGGTTTCGGACCGTTGTTTTGGGAGCTGCAGTGGTACGCGGGGGCCGTTCTTGCTTAGGCTGCCTCGGTCCCTTCGGCGAGCGTGTTGTTTGCGTTCGTTTTGAACCCGATTGAGACGAAGCGGCCGCGGGCCTAGCCGTCTGAGCTTTGGATCGAATCCACTGTTCTGCGCTCGCTTTCCGCGCCTTCAACTCGGCTTCTGAGGGCAAGTCTGCTTCAGGGATCATAGCTCCGATATGCTCCTCAATTTCATACAGAGTCATGATAT
>CAZAJB010000127.1:3408-5426 GCA_964485345.1 uncultured Clostridiaceae bacterium | reverse complement strand
CAGATGTGCCGGAAAGTCGTTAAATTTGCCAATGATCTCGCCTAAAAGACGTTCCAGGTTGACGACCCTACCCTTGTTTTCCATTTTTGCTAAGTGGTGATTTTTAAGACGCAGTAGGTTTGGGAAAACTGTTACAGGTGTTGCACAAGCGGCTCCGTAGAACCTTTCCCGAATTGTAGCATTAATACCAGGGTTCGCTTCCTCCTGGATCTTTTCCAGAGCGGCAAACAATCTCCCAAGGTTGTAGCCTATTGATGGTTGCTGTCTGTCCAATTCCATTTCAACCTCCTTAAACTTCCGATTTGGATAGGCTTGATAGTATCTGTTAAGATAGGCTTTGATCAAAGCCGCCCGAACCGGTTTCACCCGGTGCTCTGTGTCGCTTTTGATTCTGCGCAGTGCCGCCTGGAGTAATGTAGCTGGATACGGTGTACCGGTCAAGATCGACCGCATAAAATCTCCAGCAAGATTTGGAGGGATGTTTTCGCTCTTATCTTGGGTGGCCACATTTACTAGGATTCTCCAGACCGAATAGTACTCTGGTTCACGTGCAGGCTTCGTAATCGAAAAATCCTCAAAATACTGTTTGATTCGCAAAGCAAAATCAGATACAGTCCCCTCTTGCCAGAACCGAATGGAGATCCTCGAGGCATTCGGGGATAATCCCAAAATGTAGAATGGGATCGTCCCATCGCTTTCAAGATAAACGCCTGAATGTAGTGATTCAAAGAGTGCTCGAATTTTCTGGGTCCCCGAATCAGGGTTGGATTTCTGTGGTTCCTCAAAAAACGCCGTAAAGTCCGATTCGAACACAGTCTGTTCTTTTGCCCAAAATACGGTTGTAGCATCACCGATCAAAAGCCTTTGCTTGGACTCCCTCCTTAGGAGCGTGTTCAAGGCAGTAGTGTACGCGAACTCTGACTCAACACCGATTGGTGCATTTTGTCCTTGGGATTTCCCATAGGATCTAAAAGCATCTAAGTTAAAAGACACAATGTTGGCCCCCATTGTTTGGGCACCGTAAACCCCCTTGATTGCTGTGTGTAAGGTCTTAACCTCAGCGGATTTACCGGTCACTAAACATGTTCCCGCAAGATCAGCATTTGTTAGTGCTTGCTTGTTAGAGAGCCTGTCCACTACTTCAGGATGCCTGCAGACCAAGGAACTTGTCCCGTGAAGACGAAAAGAAAGATTTGGATTTATCTTGACAATTTCTTCCCAACAAGCCAATTGCTCCAGCTCTGCCAACGAAACATTCTGGAGAAAATCGATCACGAATTGAATGATTGGTATAGCGTCTAACTCGCTCACAAGGCGACCAATAAATGCCTCTTTCTGCTGCAAAGCCCGTTCAGGATTGTTTTTTACGTCTAGGCCAAACACATAACCTGCCACATCCCACAGAAGATTGGCGGCAATTCCAGATGTTTTCTTGACCCCTTGCGGCACAAGAAACGATTTAGCCCTCTTATTTCTCCCCTCCCCCTCGCGCGTGTCCTCGATACCAACCAATCCTCCATCTTGATCTAGCACCACAATAAAGGGGATTTCTTTGTGTTCCCACCCGAATGGTGCAATCTCGCTATTGGGGTCGTCGGCTTTTCGTTCATAGTAATCCTGTAAAGCATGGAGAATCATCCTCGCACCTCCACTTCTCTACGATCCGTATTTACAACACCTTGATCGAGGTGAGCTCGAAAGAACTGAGGCATAGGTTCATTTGGATCGGCTGAGAAATCCAGATCGTATAACATAAAACCTAAATCACGGCTCAAAGAGATAGGCTTACTCAGATTTGCTCTAGGATCCACCAACTCGAAATAACAGGCAAATTCTCGGCAACCTAAGTAGGGCCTATGGAAACACTGTCCTTTTTTCGCTCTTCTTTCAAACATAGCCGCATACTTAGCCGCAGTTTCATCCAAACGTTGAAAATTCTCCTCGGCGGCATCTGCCCACAACTCATCGGATGTAGATATGTTGTTCGCTCTCTTTTCAACAGGAAGAAAGTCAAAATA
>CAZAJB010000127.1:0-3308 GCA_964485345.1 uncultured Clostridiaceae bacterium | reverse complement strand
CATCGGATGTAGATATGTTGTTCGCTCTCTTTTCAACAGGAAGAAAGTCAAAATATCCATGGATCCGGTACCGCACATCCCGTAGGAATAAACCTGCACGTAATTGACGTTCATCCTCAATAAACAATCCCATGGGAGCTACCAACTCCCCAGACATCTGCTTTGCAGTTGGTACAGTCATTTTTTTGCCAACTTCATTTCTTCGCACTGAAATCCATTCAATGGGGTTCATCACTTCTATTTTCGTGATATTCCATCTAATCGCAGGTTTCCATAGAATGGCTTCAAATATAGCTCGTGCTGCTGATGGGGTCATGACATCATAACTGACTCGTTCGACTTTCATTTCTGGCCGTGTAAAGCAAGCGTAATCCCCCCATACTTCTAGACACCAATTGTGCATCATTTCACCTCCCTCTCCTAGACCATCAGATCTCTAGGATTGAAACTGATTTGCTCCACCATCAATCCAATGGTCTGGTCGTACTCCACTTCTGAAGTTAGTGCATAAATGTTCGGATACACCTCTTCGATTGAGCCGCGTTGCAGCAAAAGAAAGAAATCGTTAGTGTAGATATTGACGGCATATCTCTGCAATTTTCGCATTAGGCTACGATCCGGTCCCTTATATTTCAAAAGATCGATCAGAGCGTCGCTGCCTTTATAGCGAACAAAGATTGTTCGCTGTTTACTGCTATCGATAATCTCAAATCTCCCAGCTGCTGTTCGAAAATTAATGCCAAATTCAGGTGGTTCGGGACTCAAGAGGTGATGAATCCCCTTAGTATCGAGTGAGTTCGCCTTCCAATAAAGTTCTGAAAAATACGGATTGAACAGAGAATGATCTAATGGATCTTTGTCAGATCTGACTAGGATATTCTGCGTGGTCTCGGCGGCCTTACGTAATATTCCTGTTGGCGGTCTCCTAGGAGCCACGAAGACGACTACCTTTCCCTTGGTCGCAAGCTTTCCCTCTCGGTTACATCTACCTGCTGCTTGGGCAATTGAGTCTAAGCCTGCAAGGGCTCTATACACTACCGGAAAGTCAAAATCCACGCCTGCCTCTACCAACTGGGTGCTTATGACTCGCACAGTCTGCTTAGTCTTTAGTTTCTTTTTGATTGTCTCAATGACCTCACTACGGTGCTGACCACACATCAGGGCAGACAAATGGAAGCTGCCATCCGGCATGAGTCCAAACAGTTCTCTACAACTTTTTCTATCTGAAACCACGCAAAGAACCTGTTCGTGCTCCTTGAGTTCGACTGCGATTTGCTCCCAACTTGATGAACTGCGAAAATCGGTAGGCAACTGCACTTCCACTCGTTTCAGTGAATCAAAAAGGTCGTTGACTTCTGAAGAACTGCCTACAATCTCCCTAATGTTCTTCAACCCTTTGAAAAGTGTCCCATCAACCGTTCTTTCTCCTAAGGCAGGCTGCGTAGCGGTGGAAATTACGAAACTCACGCGATACCGATCTACTAGTAGTTGCATGGTTTGAAGTATAGGCTCCAAATAATCAACAGGAACCAGCTGAGCCTCGTCTAGAACCACAACCGAACGAACCATATTGTGCAACTTGCGACAGCGACTGGATTTGGCAGCAAAGAGAGACTCGAAAAATTGGACGGAAGTCGTAACAATGACTGGAGCATCCCAGTTCTCAGCCGCTAAGCGAGATTGGGGAGTTACTCCATCTTCATTTAGACTGGAATGATGCTCTACAACTTGATCCTCCCCCAGGGCCTTGCGGAAGACATCTGCATTCTGTTCAATGATACTGGTGTACGGTATAACATAAATAACACGGTCCAGACCATGGGTTTTAGCGTGCTCTAGAGCAAACGCTAAGCCTGATAATGTTTTTCCGCCTCCAGTCGGCACCGATAGCGAGAAAATCCCCTGGTCTTCTTCACCCATTGCCACACACTTTTCCCGAATGTCTCGCCTAATTCGATTGACCAGTGTGTCCTCAGCTGTTGATGTCAGCTGATCGTTGTATTGATTGAGTCGATTGAGAAGCTCAGAGATTGAACAGTAACCTCTGCGAAGCTCCGACTTTTCTCGTTCCATATAACATTCCGTATCCAAGAAATCAGCATCGACCAGGCACGAATACAGCATTCGAATCCAGAGGGACATGTCAAGGCCATTGGAAAACTTCCAGGGGGCAGATAAAGGTACTTTCATTGCTCGAATGTTCCCCAAAATGTCTTGGTCGATATCTGAAAGGTCATGGGCTTGGCTCAGTTGAAACTGCAATGAAGAGCGGCCTGCACCTTCTCCGGGTTCCCAATCAGGAAGACCGGCATGGTGGCCAGCAATACAATAGGATAGAATCCGACCTGTGGCCTCACCGTGTAACTCATACATGAATTTGGCCCCGAAAATCGCATGCGGAATCTTCCCGGGTTTTTCCTCCAGATGTGCCTCATCATCGTACCCGCTCTTCCGCCGTAAATAACTCTGCCACATGGCCCGCCCTTTTCCTACATCATGGGCCATACCGGCAGACTCTCCCCATTCCCTTGAGCTAAACTTATCAGCAAACGTTGCGGCAATGCACGCAGTTTTAGACAAATGCTCACGTAACGAGTGAGGCGGATCCCAAGTGCCATCATCAGCTTGTTTTACATGTGCTATTAGATCCGCAACATTCATCCCCTCTGTCTAATCTATTTGCTGATACTTAAGTTAAACAAAAAAATGGCAACTCCTTCCAGAATGTTATTTTTTCATGATGCAAATACGACTTCCATCTAAAGACAAAAAAACCCAGCGAAATGCGGGTCTCATCGGTAAATCCATCCTACTAGGATAAACAAAGGAAACATTAGACACTCCAGGGTGGTTTTCACACCAAGCCCCTTCTTCAGCAACGTCTAGCCCCGGGACATCCACATTGCTAGCGTTTGCTCATTGTTATCGGGATGTAGGCATCGATTTTGGCATCGGTTCGAACTCAATGCGCGTTTTCCGCAGCTGCCGCAATGATTTGCTCCACTATAGCCTGAACCCTCAAGTTTCAACGCGTTCGCGCCAAAGGTGTTTTTGGTGGACAGAACTGGCGATCCTGCGTCTAGATACTGACTATGGATCTGCCTGATCAAGCCAGGATTCGATATTCAAAGCCTCAGGCAATCCGCCGACTTTCATACCTGATGCTACCCATGCCCCCATCAAGAATGACGAGTTCTGAGTTCAGATGCTCTCTACATCCCATTACTTCTTCCCTTTGCTAATTGACATGTGGCATACTACCCGCAACCCCTACAACTATTCGGTGCCAGACCTTGCTTTACAGCGAC
>CAZAJB010000126.1:0-5484 GCA_964485345.1 uncultured Clostridiaceae bacterium | reverse complement strand
TTAAGCCCTTCAGCGGTGATGGTACTGCCACATCTCGTGGTGGGAGAGTAACTCGCCGCCAAGATTAATTTTCACTTGTGTGAACTCGTCGCGTAGGCGGCGAACGACGCACAAGAATAATTTTTCACTTGTGTGAACTCGTTGCGTAGGCGGCGAACGACGCACAAGACTATCTTGAAACCCTACACTTCGGTGTAGGGTTTTTTCATATCTCTTTAGGACGCCTGCGTCATTTTTTTAGTATCTAATGTAAAGGTAGCTTGACATATGGGCGTATACCCTATAGAATAAAGCCAGAGGTAAAGTTTTCTTTACTACTAACGATCGGGGTGGTGGATTGAACAACTGTGTAGCTGATCTTCGCAAGAAGCGAGGAGTGACTCAGGAAGGATTGGCTGATGCACTAGAGGTGTCGCGCCAGACCATAAGCTCCATCGAAAATGGACGATACAATCCTTCCATTGTCTTGGCGTTTAAGATCGCTCGGTTCTTTGACATGACCGTTGAACAAGTTTTCATCTGGGGGGAATAGGAAATGAAAAGAACGGAAGTCAAAAAGATTAGTTATCTTGCGTTATTGGTATTGGGGATTGGACTTGTGATCGCGGGTGGCTTTTTCACCCAGGAACGCTGGGGAGGAATCTTGATTGGACTAGGAGCTGGTATCTTTGGTATGGCCGGGGGCCAGTTGATCACGCAGCGTGTTATCGAACGAAATCCCGCCTTGACAAAGCAGATCAACATTGAGCAATTTGATGAACGCAATGTACAGATCAACAACTATGCAAAAGCAAAGGCCTTCGACTTTCTCCAGTTTTTTGCTCTACCATTTTTCTTAATCATGATTCTGGCCGATGTGGACCTCTGGGTTGTACTTCTAGCCATAGGGTTCTATGTGGCGGATTGGGCAGTTTACCTGTGGTTGTTGAACAAGAGAATGCAGGACGCATAGAGAATACCATAACACATTAATGATAATGAGGGTGATCCCACTGGACATAACTGATTTTTTGGTGAAGTTCAGGCGAAACATTCGATTATACGCTTTGCTGTTTCTTGCCGGATTCTGCGTTTACTTGGCAATCCTCTTGGGGCGCGAAATCTCTCCTGCGTACCTATGGCTTTTGCTGCCTGGGAGTGGATTTGGTCTTTTGAGCTACCTTGAATATCGGAGGCTGGAAAGGAAGAAGCTCCTGGCTAGGATCCGGTCAGAGTGGGGGGTCAAAGAGTTAGCAAGGGACAGAAATTTCCGGGAGATCTCTGCCTTGTTTGAGCTAGCTCCGAAGGCTGACACGATGATCGATGATCGCACTTGGCATGACTTGAACATGGATATTGTCTACTCTCGCATGGATAGGACGTTCACCTGGCCAGGCTCTCAACGTTTGTACCAGATCTTGCGATCCCCTGCCATAGACGAGTTGGAGAAAAATGAGGCTCGTAGCGGCATGATTTCTGCCTTGGAAGCTGACTCTGCGCTCCGCGAAGATGTACAAATCATCCTCAGTAGAATGGGTGCTCGAAACGGATCTGGCCTATGCACATTACTGTGGAGAGAGCTAAAAGCAGGCCGTGTTCACTCACTCTGGTTATACAGAATCATGGCTATTGTAGCGCTTTTTTCTCCTCTAATGCTGCTCGTCAGTCCCCGCTTTGCGGTGGGCATAGTGTTCATCTTCCAGATCAACATGTACCTGCATTTCAAGGTGCAGAAGCAGATTCGAGCCTATTTCGAAGGCGTGCGCTCCCTTCGACAGCTCCTGCACATTTCGCGTAAACTTGGGGCGCTCAGGTCTGAGCCACTAGATGAGATTTTAGCAAGGATTAGAGAACCTTGCGGGAAGGTCCAACAATTCACCAAGATCGTGCGCTTTGTGGGAATTGAAACGACCGATCCCTTCATGCATATGTTCCAACAGTACTTTGCCATATTTCTCTTGGCCGAGGTCAGAGGGTTTTACCGTGCCCTCGACTTCATTAAGGCGAATCGTCAGGCACTCCAGGATCTATTCCTGGCGGTGGGAGAGGTCGATGCCCTGCAGTCCGTGGCTTCCTACCGCACCTCGCTGGAGTATTACTGCGAACCTTGCTTCGTGCAAGAACGGTGCCTGGAGCTTGAAGACGCTTATCATCCCCTGATCCAAGACCCGGTGGCGAATTCTATCAGCGTCAAAGACCGTGGCGTGATGATTACCGGGTCGAATATGTCCGGGAAGTCCACGTTCCTGCGAACGGTGGGGTTGAACGTGTTGCTGGCACAGACGATTGGAACCTGCACATCCAAGTCCTATCGAGCTTGTCCAGTACGCTTGCTTAGTTCGATCGGGCGGTCGGATAATGTAGTAGAAGGAAAAAGCTATTATTTGGAAGAGGCACTGAGTGTACTGAGGGTTCTTGACGTGACTAATGACGAGAACGCTACATTGGTCATTTTTGATGAACTCTATCGCGGTACCAACTCTGAGGAACGGATTCTTGCGGCGCAGCGCGTTCTGAGATACTTGGCTCAGCGGAACTCCCTTGTGTTCGTAGCTACCCACGATCTTGAACTGACCAGCTTGTTAGGGGATAAGTATACTAGTCTTCATTTTCGTGAACGCGTGAGTGATCTAGGCCTGGAATTTGATTATAAACTGAAAAAAGGGCCTGCGACTACGAAGAACGCGATTGCCCTTTTGCGCTACTTAGGATATCCCGAAGAAATAACCGAGCAAAGCTAGAACTAGACGAGCTGGTGGCGGTGGGCATAGACAGCCGCTTTGGTGCGATCCTCCACGCCTAGTTTGCTTAATACGTTACTTACATGTGTCTTGACTGTCTTGATCCCAATGAATAACTCGTTGGCAATTTCTTGGTTGGTTTTTCCCTCGCCGATGAGTATCAATATCTCTAGTTCTCTATCTGTCAGGTCATGATGAGGCTCATGTTCTGGCCTGTTCCGCATCTTCGCGATCATCTTGGTAGCCACTTTTGGCTCAATGACGGCCTCCTGTTTGACGGCAAGGCGAATCGCATCCACAATCTCGCTCGCATGTGATGTCTTGAGGAGATAGCTCAGGGCACCGGCTTCAAGTGCGGGGAAGATGAGGCTCTCGTCAATGAAGCTCGTCAGAATAATGATTTGCACACCAGGCTGGTTCCGCTTGATTGCCTCAGTTGCTTCAACCCCTGTGCCGTCTTCCATGATGAGATCCATGAGAATCACATCAGGCTCCAGTGTGTTAGCCATTTCAATGGCAGATCTGCCACTGTTCGCTTGACCCACTACTTCCAAATCGTCTTCGGTTTCTAGGTAGGAGCAAATTCCTCGTCTCACCATCTCGTGGTCGTCGACGACCATGACTCGAATCGTTTCCATTCGTATTCATCCTTCCTTGGAATCAGTGTCTACGGAAATAGGAACCCGAATTTCTAGCTTAGTACCCTTTCCTGGGACGGATAGCCACTGAGCTGTTCCACCTATCAAAGTAGAACGTTCCTTTATGGATCTGATTCCGATAGAGGACTGAGGTACCTCGTTAAGTGCGAATCCTTTTCCGTCATCCTCAATCATCAGAATTACTCTGTGATGAGCTTCAGACACCTTAATGGAAATCCGTACCTTACTTGCCTCCGCATGGCGCAGCACATTCGATAATCCTTCTTGGGCAATGCGGAAGAGCTGGTTCTCGATATTGCTGGGCAGACTCATCTGGTCCAGATCTACATCGAATTGTAGTGGTTGTTTACTTTGTAACTCAACTGCAAGAGAGGATATGGCTTCTGTCAAGCTTTCGTTTTGGAGTGTTAGGGGACGAAGCTGCAAGAGTAAGGCACGCATCTCTGCTTGGGCTCGCGCCGCCGATTGAGAGATTTCTTGCAGGAGACTGAAGGCTTGTTCCGGTTTCTTCTCGGCTATCTTCAGGGCGGTGGCAGACATCATGGAAATGGCAAAGAGCTGTTGACTCACGGCATCATGAAGATCCCGGGCTAAGCGTTGGCGTTCCTCTGATACGGCGGTAATCTTGGTTTCCTGTAGTAATTGTTCATTTTCTTGTGCTAGCTTTTGCAGGGCACCAACTTGTAATTCTAAGCGGGAAGCCATTTCATTGAACGCTTGAATAATGCCGTCAAATTCTGCATTACCCTTAAACCCTAGGCGATAGTCGAGATTACCGTAGGCGATGTTTCTTGCCCCGAGAGTAATTTCTTCGAGCTCGCCACGAATATCGCCGCTAGAGTAGTAACCTCCGAGAATGGCGCTTAGGGCCGCGACGATGAGGGAAATACCTATAGTACCCAGAACCGTAGTCAAATCGAAAGGAAGGCATACTAGATCTGGGAATAGGAGGTGTACTAGGAGCACCGAAGCAACGATGGCAAGCAGACTGCTCACAAAATGGTAGACAATCCACCTGAAGCGGAAGAGTCGCAATACATTCACCACCTTACCGTATTTGCCGGATGCTGATTTCTCCGATTTTCCAGTGCACTCGAATGTTCACCCTTTGTGTGGCCGCTTCATACTCAGCGCTCTGTGTGTTGATGTATCGCTGAAATCCGGATTCGTTCTGGTTTACCACGGTAATATCACCAATACCGAGGCTGCATTCTGCTTTGAACGGCAGACCCGGTGGCAGGTAGATGCTCACTTCTCCTACATAGCCGGTGACGTCGATCTGAACCTCTCGATCGGGAATGATGGCTTGAGTCAGATCTAGGTTAACCTCCCCAACACCTTGTTGAATCTCCATGTCGTCGAGAACCCAGTTGCTTGGGCCCCGGTTGAACTCACCAACGAAGCTCGACTTAAACTCCCTCTCTCGATGTTTCCCTCCGGGGTTAATGTCAAAAATGATGAAAGATCCTTTCCCTGGAACTAGGATAAGAAATCCCACCAAGACCAGACCGAGTGGCCAAACAATTTTCCAGGGTATGGCGGGCATAGGGATACCAATTGCCGGAAGGAGCATATACACACCAACAGTGAGCACGATTAGCCAGAGAGCAATATCCCACGAATCTTGAGCCCCTCGTTGGCGTCGTTTGATCTTGCCTAATTGGTCCGCAGCAAACCAGATGATAAGAACGGGCCAAAGTATGGACCATGGTGTGAAACTGACTATTTGAAGGTTGTAGAGGAGAAACCCGACTCCGAAACCGATTAATATAATAGGAAACCATTTCATTTTTCTTCCCCCTTGGGGTAAACGCCCCTGCGTAAGTATTTAGCCGTATCCAGCGCAGATCCTCTTTCGCACGGTCTTATTGTATCATGTGTTTTGCGCTAGAGTAACAGACCCTGGATTGTTTAGATCTCAGTCTAGAGGCGGACTTCAGGTGTTGTGTGCTATACCATGTAGTTGTTGTACACGAAAAGGCCTACTAGGAGAACCGTGCTTGAGTTACCCTACAGGTCGTAATAATGTGGTTATTCAGGGAAAACAAAGAGGTCAATTGAAAAGGTAAGTTCCAGTTTGAAAAAGTAAAATCCACAGGTAAGGA
>CAZAJB010000125.1:0-5488 GCA_964485345.1 uncultured Clostridiaceae bacterium | reverse complement strand
CGGAGTTAAGCGTGCTAAGTGAGACGTAGCGTACGGAGTTAAATGCATAACAGAAGGGCCACCGATTTCGGTGGCCCTTTTTCGATTGCTGTTGATTGGATGCTGGTGATCGCTGGGCATCTGCTTGACCAAACGTTGTTGCGCGAACAACGAAGATCTCATCGATTTGTTGTAAAAATGCCCACCCCCAGGCGAGTCTCTTGCCCAGGCACATGCCTGAGCTTAACGAAATATGGGCCCATGTTCAGTCCGGTAGTTAGATATGGACTTTGATAGGAGAAATGATATCCCACGCCAAGATTGACCTGAAGCAAGGGGATATTATCCATGAGTTTAACATTCATTCCGCCCATGCCGCCACCCGTCTTGTAATCGTAAAGACCTATAACACTGACTCGCTCAGAGATAGAAACATTCAATCCCAAATCCAAATTCGACATAGTAAGCCCTATACCAGGACACTTTCTCGCTGTAGATGTCCTACCATCGACAGGATCAACAAACTCGTATTCACTGGCCAATGCAGCTTCGATCAAATCTGGTGTCGAAATCATAGCAATGGCAAAACGCCCATTTTCTGGGTCAAAGCGATTGAACTCTGCCAACGCCTTACCCTTTATATCAGGGCTAAGCACCTTTCGCTTTTCCATTTCAGCGAGTAACTTCTCGTTACGATATATGTATACATGGAAAAAATCGGCGTAGACGGTGTCATCGCTGGCACTCACCTCAGCCAACGCCCTGGCCAGAGTTTGGTGATCTTCATGGGGGTCATGCTGACTCACGGTCCGGTGGATGCTTCCAGGATATAGGGAGGCAAAAAACCTCATAGTCTCCTTGGCCGCTGACAAGGGGACAGCCCCATCAGGATAATCCAAGAAGAGTACTTGGTGACTCTCTACACCCAATACTTCTAGTGCAGCTAAGGTTTCTCGGACCCTTGCCTCTCCAAACCCCTCCTTGCTAAGTTCATAGCGCTCACCATGGGCATTTTGAATATTGTAACGCGTCAATGAATTTTCCCCTTTGGTGAAATAAATAAAATAGTTGCGATGATCTGCTAAGACCGATTGGTGAATGGCATCAGCCATCCCAATAGTCTCATCATCGGGGTGAGGCAAGTACCAGATCACGGTCTGGTTCTGGGCAGATACGGGCATATATGCTAAAAACACGAGCAACATGATCAGACTTGTAAACCGTTTGGCCACTAAACATTACCTCCCGCACTGTTGAATTTCCACAAGTTGTTGGCGTCTAACCTTCTACCATGTCCTCAACCACATATACGTTGGCCTAAATCGCGAGTTACACCTGCTTGGATAAAGCTGTTACCAAATGACGATCACTGACGGCGGGATATCGAAGTTGAAATTACTATTGAAAAAAGGTAACAAGTCAACGGCATTGAATTAGAAAGGTAAGAGGCTTACATCTAGGGAGGTTTAGCACCATGAATCAAAAGGATACTAGGTGGCGACAGCGCTTTTCCAATTTCGAGAGAGCCTACAAACAGCTTTCTGCAGCCGTGGAACAGTTTGAAAAACTAAACACATTGGAGAAGGAAGGGTTGATTCAGCGATTCGAGTACACATTCGAATTAGCATGGAAGACGCTGAAGGATCTCCTAGAGGCGGAATACATATCACTCTCATTTCCACGAGAGGTCATTAAGGCAGCGTTTCAACATCAGCTGATCAAAGACGGGGAACTCTGGATGGATATGCTGGGAAACCGAAATCTTCTTGCCCACACATACGAAGAGAAGCGATTCTTGGCAGCCCTAGAGAAAATAATCTCTGAATATTACCCGGCCCTGACTCAGGTATACGAAGAATTGAGGGCAAGGCTATGATCTTCGGCATCCCCGAGAGCAGCAAGCACCTCATTCTGAAAGCATTCGCTAAGTGGCCGGAGATCGAGCGCGCTTCCATCTTCGGGAGTAGAGCTATGGGCAACTTCAAACATGGGTCTGATGTAGACTTGGTTATCTACGGTCCACGCATCACTGAAGCGATTCGCAGTCACCTTAGCGCTGATTTGAACGAAGAGTTGCCCCTCCCCTATTTTTTCGATGTCTTACATTATGAGTCGGTTGAAAATGCCGAGTTGAAAACACACATTGACACGAAAGGAAAAGAACTTTATCGACAGGATAGGAATTCATCCAGGCCTTAACCATGGCTTATAGAAAGAATACATAAACGCGCAAGACACTTGTCTAGCAGGCTTAGAGATTCGCAAAGATCTCAAAAGGTGAAGCAGGTAAACCTTCGGCATTATAGAGGTTTGCTTTCTCCGGATTATTCCCCCAGGCATAGCGGACTGCGGTGGGATGTTGGACCGCCTCGCTCCGGAGGCGAACTGTGCTTCCCTGCACCTCAGCTCTGGCGGGGTAAAATCTACCATCGCTGCCTGCAACTGTAAAGCCCTCTAAAGCGCCACCTCGGCTGCGTAAGCCACTTCCCACTTGACTGAATACCAAGACTGCTGCACCATCTTCCACCGTCATGGTTTCACAAATCGGTCCCTGATCTAAAGCGGGCTCGGAAAAAACCACGTTCTGGGCGCAGAGGGCCAAGCGTTTGGCAATATCCTTTTTGTTTTGGGGGTGAAGATCATTTGATTCCCCCAGATCGATGGTGACAACCATCCCTGTGTGAGGTATCTCTAACGCTGAGCGCTGGGCGTTCCGTAGCTTGGCCCAGTCTCCATGGTCTGCAGCGAAATTCGGAAGCTGTACAAAAAGGAAGGGTAGGTTCGGTTCTCCAAATGTCTCCCGCCAGTTTTCGATCAGCTGCGCGAAGAGCTCCCCATAGCCATCAGGAGCACCTGTATTGGACTCGCCTTGGTACCACAAGACGCCCCTAAAGGTATACGAAGCCAAGGGGGCAATCATGGTATTATATACTCCGCATGGTTTGTATTGAAAGAAGGTGAGCTGGGGCAGAGCTGGCATCTTAGCGCCTACCTTGTATCTCCACTCCCCTGTTAGGTCCACTTTATGTTCACCGAAATCTAAGGAGTAGTCCTTCCCTGTGACGAAACCTCCCATATCGCGATTACTAATCACCCGCACGGCAATGGTGTTGGGCCCTTCCCGCAGGAGTCCTTCTGGAATGGGGTATTTGCGCGGTGGATATTTATAGTCTGTTGTCCCTACATGAGTCCCATTGAGATAGGCCTCATCTCCATCGATGATGGCTCCTAAGCGAAGTAATGACGTCTTGCCCGCTAGGGATTTAGGCAGGTCGAAGGTCTTGCGGAACCAAACGGATCCATTCACCGTTTCGAGCTCACTTCCCCGCCAAGAGCCGGGTACCGTAAAAGAATTCCATGCAGAAACGTCTAAGGCTGGATCGTGCCAGCCCATCCCCTCTGCAGTCAATCCCAAGTCTTGCGCGTTGAGTTCCTTGTACCAGAGGTCGAGGCGTTCCATTTCAGAAGCTATGGTACGTTCGACGAAGGCGTCATCCTTGCACCTGGCTAAGATATCTTCATAGCCTCCTAAGCGGCGGATCCGGTCTTCACTCATCCAAGCCTCGATGGGAGTTCCACCCACCGCGGTCAAGACCAAACCCACCGGAACCCCATACTTCGCATAGTGGGCCTGGGCAAAGAAGTAACCCAGAGCACTAAAATCCAGTACCGACTGGGGATTCACGCTCAGCCAAGAGCCGCCCGGTATTTCACGTACAGGTCCATGGAAGTTGTAGATGATAGGAACTTGGAACTGGCGAATCCAAGGATTGTCTGCTGCCAGCACTTCCTCTGCATAGAGATCGAGGGTTCGACTAACGGGAAGCTCCATATTGGATTGGCCTCCCAAGAGCCAGACATCGCCCACGAGAACATCCTCGATCACGATCTCTTCCTGGCCCTGGATCCGCAGTTCAAAAGGACCGCCCGCAGGCCTCGGGGGTAGACTCACTTCCCAGAATCCCTCGGAATCAATCGTTGCCCTATACGTGCTGTTCGTAAAGATAATCTGCAGAGGTTCACCTGGTGGACCGGAACCCCACAGCCTGATGACCTCGTCTCGCTGCAGAACCACACCGTCTTGAAAAATGCATGCAACGGAGAGCTTATGTTGCGGGTTTGGTTTTGGTGTTAGCATAGATTCCGTCTCCTGTCATCGTAATCTTTGGAAAGCCTTTTGAACGTCTTTAGAACGTTTTTAAAAACGAACGCGCCTTACCTTTTGGCGAAGATTTCGATTATGCGCAAGATCCGATCACGACCCGATTAGGTGCGCAGAGGTATGCAAAGTACGATATTCGTCAAATTGTGTGAGGTCCAGGCCCGCGCGGCGCGCGTACGGGCGGCGCGGGCGGCGTACGCGCAGCGTAGCTAGAATTGCTCGGATAAACCCCTGACGAAAATTTCTATACTGGCCAGCCGATCTACAACTCGTAGCTTGACATCTGTTTTTTTGCAGAAGTCCTCCAGGATGGGGCCCATCTTACCTGGCCTGACCTGAATTTCCTTGGGAATTCCCTTTTCCGAGAATAGGCGACCGATTTTAGTCAGAGTCTCGTTTGCATCGTCCTCGGGATCCGCATAGGCGTGGCAATCTAAGACGACACCAGACTTCTTCTCTGCAACGATGAACGCTCTAGGAAAACTGGGGCGTCTACCCTTTGCCTCTTGGATCGGCATGGGAAGATAGCATGTTTCCACCTGTAGTATGGCATTTGTCCTGGTGCCTGTTCTCTTGAGTCTTTGCACCAAGAGATCATCCAAGAACTCCACGGGCGAATAGGCGAGATGGGGGATATCTAACTGAAACTCCCTGCTCTCCCATGTTCGCAGTCCATTCTCTTCGGCGCTGTAGCGCAGAACGGTTTCCCCTTGAGCATAATCCAGCTCAACTTGTCCTTGCCGGTATTGATTGGCCACAATCAACACTTGCCGCAGAGCGGTTGTCAAGAACGAACATTCCGCGCTCGTGATGAACCAAGGGAAGTACCCTGGCTCGAACCGGCGAAACTGGGGCCACGCATTCCGTCCGCGAAAAGCGAGACCCAGCCCTTTGATCTCTTCCCTATCCTTCTTATCCAGCATCTCCCGATCCTCAAAGGACGCCATAAGAGCATCCTGGTAGTGCAAAGTCTCATAGTGCGGTATAGTATCACCGTTTCCCATCAGATAATTGAACCCAGCGAAACCTGCCTCTCCCAGGTACACTCCCAAAGCAAAGTAAGTTCCGCCCCTGCCCATAACAGAACAGTAGCCAATCACACCGTCTTCCGGGTTTTCGACACAAATCAGATCGGCATCATACAACCATTTCCATGGTTCTGCCTGCTTGAAAGCTGCAGCCGCTTCATACAGTTTTCTCAATTGATCTACTGTAGGTTGAGCTGCTGTAGGTTGATCCGTTGTCCGCATTGGCTCGTGCCCCTTTGGTTGATATGTCTTCTTATTCCATTGCATTAGTTCCATTGTACCACGATGCCATCGCTAGGGCCAGACAACGACCCTCAGC
>CAZAJB010000124.1:0-5519 GCA_964485345.1 uncultured Clostridiaceae bacterium | reverse complement strand
CAATATTTAATGGCGGCCCCGAGATGATTCGAACATCCGACACCCGGTTTAGGAAACCGGTGCTCTATCCCCTGAGCTACGGGGCCGACTTCCCTTGTATTCTACCACAGGGAACAGGCGAATTCAACATCCACATTTACTCCCTTTTCTCCTGTTTCCTGCTCCCTACTGCATATCCGACAGGCGGAGAGACAGTTTGTTCGACTCCAAAACACCGGCCACAGCACCTAGGATCCCAGCGTCTTCCTGCAAGGCCGAGACCACAATCTCCGGCGGATAGGGCGCCATTTTCTCGACGATCTCCCGCATGCCACCAATAAGATCCTCACCAGCCCGGGAGACCCCGCCCCCCACCACAATTCTCTCTACATTGAGGAGTGATGCCAAATTGCCCATCATAACACCAAGAGTCTGGGTGGTCTCACGCAGGTTTTCCTGAGCCAAGGGATCACCTAGGCGGGCTGCTTCAAACACAGTCTTAGCCGTAATCTTCTCTTTATCCCCGTCTACTAGATCCAAGAGAATCCGGCCGTCGTGCACCCTTTCTTCCAGGGCCATTTTGGCGCGTTTGGCAATCCCAGGTCCGGCCGCATAAGCTTCTAGGGGTCCGTAGCCCTTGCTTCGCCGAATCCCGTCTGTATCACGGAGGATCCAATAACCAACCTCGCCTGCCGCCCCATTCTGCCCTTGGTACATTTGGTTATTCAGGAGCATCCCTACGCCGATCCCAGTTCCGATCGCGACTCCAATACCGTTACGAACACCCTGAAGGCTACCATAACGATGCTCTCCTCGGACAAAGCCATTCACATCGTTGTCCACCCACACCGGTAGGGAAAACTCTTCTTCTAGTTGGGCTGCAATATCGATGTCATCCCAGCCCACACCAGGCGAAAACTGAATGCTTCCCGTTCCAGGGTCAACTGCTCCAGGAACACCTAACCCTATTCCCCAACAGGAAGCAGGCTTGGCAAGCTGGCCCAACAGATGCTTGATCAAAGCCATCAGGCTCGCAAGCGAGTTGTCGGCCCCGTGTGTATTTATCGTATGGCGAGTCAGAATATGGCCGTCCAGATCAACGATGGCACCACTGATCTTTGTTCCTCCGACATCAACCCCAATCACGAATCCAGCTCGGGGATTAAAGTGAAGAAGCCGAGCGGGCCTCCCCCCTTGTGACTGGGCTTTGCCCCCCTCCTGGATCAACCCCTCTTCTAAGAGATGGCCTATGATCGTCGATACCGCGGGGTGGCTTAACTTCGTGCACTTGGCAATATCAGTGCGAGAAATCGGTCCCTCGACCCGAACTAGGTCTAGAACAGTAGCAAGGTTTAGCTCCTTGATTAGCTTTGCATCGCCTTTGATCATTCTCATTATAGGCTGTACTCCTTATGCTAGATATTGTAGACAACTATCTACCGCTTCCTTCAACCTCGCCTCTGCCAAGGCAGTCTGGGCAAGGAGCCCTTTCAGCTCTTCGCGATAGTAGTCTAGCTGCTCCTCGTAGCGCAGAAGACTCCTAGTAAGATGGTTCACTCCAGGTCCTCCGAAGCATTCCCGCACGGCAACAAAGTAGTCCGGCTTCACATATTCACTCAGTTGGTCCAAGGAGATCTGGGGCTCCCTCTGCATCACAGTAGCGTAGATGCGCCGGAACCGCTCATACTCCAGATCGGTCAAGATTTTTCCCTCTTCCAAGAGCTCCTTGGTAACAGCAGATGCAATCTCGTGGGCTTGCCTAAAGGAAATACCTTCGGCCCTAACCAATGAATCAGCCAACTCGGTTACGGAGGCAAAACTAGCTGCCAAGTGTTCCTGCACCTTTTCCTCATTGACCGATAGGCCCTTGACCAGTTCAGTAAAGAGTCGCAGCATTCTCTCTGCCGTAGAGAAGGCCGCAAAACCCACGACCTGAATGGGATCTTCAGCATCATTCATGTCGGTAAAAGGAGTATTATGCATGGCATTAATTACAGTGTCGCAATGACCATTGACAATCGAGGCCATAATCCTTAAATGCTCAATGGGAACGGGATTACGCTTCTGTGGCATGATCGAACTAATCTGAACAAACTCATTGGGCACGTAGAGATGGGCAACTTCAAATCCAGTCCAGTAACCGAGATCCTGGGTAACCCGCCCCAGACTGATAAAGAGGATCTTTAGGGCCGAATACACTTGGGTCAAGTAATCTACGGCAGCAATGCATCCATAGGAGTTCTCCTGCGGTTCGCGGAACCCAAGGAGGTCTGCAACCCGGTGGCGGTCAATGCTAAAGCCCGTTGTGGTAATGGCTGCAGCACCCATGCTAGACTTATCGCACATTCTATACGCCTGGAAGAGGCGCTCCAGATCCCGCTCCAAAATCTCGATGATCGAGCCTAAGTAATGACCGAAAGTGGTGGGCTGGGCCGGCTGACCATGGGTATAAGCCACGACTAAGGTAGCCTTGTGTTTCTGAGCAACCTCCAGCAAGGAACCTACAAGATCGGCCAGATTACCGATTAGGCCGTGCAAGTAACCTTTGATCTTCATCTTGTAGAGCGTGATATCGATATCATTACGGCTCCGCCCAGTATGTAGCTTCCCCGCAACATCGAGGCCTATTTTGTTGATCAGTTCGCTTTCAATGAAAAAGAAGATGTCTTCATACTCACCAGTGTACTCAAGGGATGCGAGGTCTATCGTAGCCTCAATCTCCCGCAGTCCCGCGAGAATCCGCTTTGCTTCTTCCAGGGAGATAATCTTCTGTTCTGCCAGCATCACGCAATGGGCATAGTTGATATCCATGAGTTCCTCATAGAAATGCTGTTTAAAGTCATTGAAGAGGGGTGTCAACACACTCTCCTTGTACACTTGGGCAGGGAAATGGGTATGATCATTCCTCACCGAACTCACCTCTCTTCTACAGCTCAATCTGAAGCAATCTGGCCATGTTTCCCCCAAAGATCAGTTGGGCATGCTCATCAGGAATGCTCAGGAAACGTACCGCCTTGTTCTGTTCTTTCAGATAATCGATGGCAAATCCCCTAGGGAAGTAAGAGGAATCGGTTCCAAAGATAATCCTCTCGGGCCCAAATGTCTGATAGAACTTGGCGAAGGCCGAATCCACCGTGAAGGGGTAAGGCATCCAGCGCATCCATTGGTTCGATCCTGAAGTGTCCACATAGACATTCTCGCAGACCCATCCCAAGAATAAAAGTTCTCGGGGGTGCCCACAACCGAAATGGGGGATGATGAAATCCACATCTCTAAACTCCTTACAGACCGTTTCCATGATCTGCGGGTTAATATTGTCGTTAAAGGCAATTCCACCTGCTGCCCCCAGGATGCCAAAGTGAATTAAGACAGGAATGTTGTACTTCGCACAGACTTCCGGTCTTGCTCGCAAACTCATATTGCCAGTACGTGATTTCGACAGTCTCTGCTTGGGCAGTGGCTACTGCTCCAAGAACCAATACAGCCATTACTAAGAGCCATACTATCCTTTTCATGAACTTGCCTCCTAAGTAGTTTTTGGCATCCGCCAGCCTAGATTCTGGGTCTGTTGATGATTTCGGGATCGAAGGATCTTCGAAGCACGTCCCCCTTTCTTTTTTAGGTTAAAAAAGTTACTGCCTATTATTTTACACGCCTCCCACAAAAATCCTTCTTTGATTAAGAAATAATTTTTTATTCGATCAAAAAAACCCCGACTTAGGTTCGAGACCTCAGTTGGGGTTTCTTGTTCTGAGCAAGCTCACTCTTTCATTTGCTTGGTTAGCGTCCTTTGTTCTGAGACATCCCATAGACCTTGCCGATGGGGACAGAGAACATAAAGCCTAGGCCGGCGGAGACCTTGTTTGCTAAGACATCCTGCACAGCGCTGACTGTCTGTTCCACAAGCTCCTCACTTTCTAGCACAGTAAAAATCGTCTTGTTGTAAGGGCGAGCATTATCCATGAGTGTCCGCAAAGACCCAAAGAGAGGAAGACCCTTGTTCGGACCGTGCATCATGGCCCCGGCCATCCCTTGGCTGTCTAGGACCGTTGCCCCTTTTACGCCGACCTCGACAAAGGCTTCTAGGATTTCGTCCAGTTGATTCACTTCATTCAGCACAATGAACAGTGCATACATATGTGTACCTTCTTTCTCTTGAGTCTCTATATGGCTAGTTCTCCAGGGATGCCTGGAGGTCTGCTTCTGGGCGGTCCATTCCCCCAATTTCGCCGGCTTTGGAAATGGCAATCTTGGCAAAAATCGGTCCCGAAACCTCATACACCAACACGCTAAACATAATGATCGTAGTTATGGGCACTGCATACTGTGGCAAGAATTGCCTAACCAGGACAGAAAGGCCGATAGAAATTCCGCCTTGGGGAAGCAGCGCTAGCCCAAGATACTTGCGCACAGTGTCAGGCGCACCAACGTGTTTGGCCCCTGCGTAGGCACCGATGCCCTTGCCTAGAGCGCGGGCGATGATATAACCGAGCCCCATTAAGCCCACGGACATCAGGATTCGCAGATCCAAACTTGCCCCAGCTAGAGTAAAGAAAAGAATGTAGACTGGAGATGCAAAGTCATTGACCGCGCTAAACACCCTGGTAGAATGACGCATCACATTCACGACAATCGTTCCCATGACGATGTTGGTTAAAAGTGGTGACAGGCCCAGCACGGTAGACAGACCGGTAGCTACAGCAATGGCTGCCAGGGTGATGCCCAGCAGTTCATCACGATCCCCAGCCTTCTGCGCCACCCAGGCTAGAATGAACCCAAGTACCGCTCCTAAACCCAAGGAGCCAACGATTTCCACCAAAGGTTGAAGCAACATCTGTAGCAATGTACTCTCAGACCCTCCTACGGAAAGCCTTGCCAAAGACAGGGCGATCCCAAAGGCCATAATCCCAAAGACATCATCGAGGGCGACTACGGGCAGGACGGTTCGAGTCAAAGGTCCATTGGCCCTATATTGGCGAATGACCATCAAGGTGGCCGCGGGAGCAGTTGCCGCAGACATCGAAGCAATCACGATACTGAAGGCGAAGGGTTGGCTGAAAACAAAGAACATCAAAGCAAAAACTAGGGCAATGGCGCCAATTACCTCTAGCAATGTAATCATGACGATGGATTTACCTAGCTTAAGCATATCTTTGAGCACAAACTCGCTGCCGATACTAAAAGCGATAACAGCCAGTGCGACTTCACTGATCACCGAGAGTGAATCCATATCCGCTGCGCTGATGTACTTGAAAAAGGAAGGCCCAAGGAACAGCCCGGCGACTAGGTATCCCGACACATTCGGTAGCTTCAAGATGCGAGCAACTTTGCCACCCACCAATCCCACAACAAAGACAATTCCGATCTTTAATAGAATGTCCAAATACAACTACCTCCACGTTTTCTAGTCTTCAGAATGACAGCGTTTGACCCAGAATTGGGCAACAAAAATAGCGCTTGACGCTTTAGTTTTTACCTAAGGCCCTGCGCTTGGTGTACTCCTATGGGGTTAGCTGACGGGTTAGGACGCCCAAGTCGCC
>CAZAJB010000123.1:0-5525 GCA_964485345.1 uncultured Clostridiaceae bacterium | reverse complement strand
AACCTGGTCGTCTCCACCTTTTTCGGAAAGTGCAACTCCAGATATCTTGGTATCTGCAGAACAGACTACGCTAACCATGGATTTATCAGAGCCAGTCTCGATTTTTGGTTTTGAGCTTGAACCCAACCCATTCGCAACCCTCACCTATATTGCTGACTTTTACTATGGAGAGACATTGGTGGGCAGCATTAATCGCAACGTAGACGGGGATGCAGGAGCCCGTTTGTTTGCTCTAAGGGGAGACCTCATCGATCGAGTTGTGGTGTCAGGGCCCGACACATTCGCCATAGCCAATCTGCGCTTGCAGCAGACCGTGCAATCCATCCAGAGAACTATATTGATATTTAGTGCACTCTTGCTGATATTGGTTTCAACGTCCTTGATACTCTAATGGCACTTTTTGCCCACTTGTTGTACCCTTAGGATCGGAGTCATCTCCGATCCTTGTTTCAGTACTGAGGTAAAGTCGTTAGCATCAAAAGCCATAGGGCGTTTTTCAAACTCAAACTGTGAGCAGATACGCATGTAGCTAACGCTCGTTCCAACTCTTTGCTATGCAGGATCTTATAAGGCATGTGGAGAAATCCAGTTAATGGATTATGTATATAGCTATTGTCAGTTGACAGAAAGGACAGATAAGCATGGGTGGGAAAACAGAGATTGCCTTTGGACTATTCAATGGAGGATTCAATTGCGCTCAATCCGTTGTTGGCCCTTTCTTTTCGGTGGAGGATGGCGACGCACAGCTGGCACTGAAGCTAGCCTCTGGCTTTGGCGGCGGTATGCGCTCAGGTGAAGTATGTGGGGCAGTAACTGGCGCAGTTATGGTCATTGGCTCCAGAGAAGGACAATGTCGAGCAGACGACTTGGCTACAAAGCGGAAATGCTCAGAACTTACCTCCAAATTCATGGAGGAATATGCCAAACGTAAAGGCACACTTCTCTGCCGTGAACTCCTTGGTTATGATGTGAGGGATCATGAGGCAGCAGCTAAATGCGCAGGTAACAAGCGGGAAGTGTGTGAAGGTGCAATTAAGACGGCTATTTTACTCCTGGAAGAAATGGGAATTGAGTAATTATAGTAGAGAGACGGCAAAGCGATGGACTCTATAGATCTTACTAAGAAACAGCTACTAGACCGTATTAAGGACCTCGAGATGCTGAATAAGGAATTGCTTAAGGAAAAAGAACAACAAACGAGACTTGAGTACGCCTGGACAGGCAACCTCGGGCACTGGTATTGGAACATCAAGAGCAATGAAGTGACATTTGACCCGCTCAAGGTGACCACGCTCGGCTATGATAAAAGCGAGAATCCCGAGCATGTTACCTATCAATTTTTCACCGACAAGCTACACCCTGATGACTACCAACGGACGATGGATTCAATGCTAGCCCATATGTATGGGAATGCAGAGGTATGCGAAGCGGAGTATCGTATCCAGACGAAGGACGGAAACTACAAGTGGTACTATGACCGGGGAAAAGCGACGCAATTCGATGAGAGCGGCAAGCCGCTATTTCTTGCTGGCATCGTCTTTGACATCACCGAAGAGAAAGAATTGCAGCTTGAGTTAGAACACGATAACCGACGTCTTTTGGAGATATCACTGGCAGATGGGTTGACAAATATAGGTAATCATAGGGCGTTGATTCAATATTTGCAGGCAGCGATGGCTGAATCTAACCGCAAAAGGACCCCTTTAACAATCGCCATCTTTGACGTTGATGATTTCAAAAAAGTAAATGACCGTCAGGGCCACGTCTGTGGGGATCGTGTACTTATCGATCTAGCGACTATTATTAAGAACAACATAAGGGATACCGATTTGGCGGGGCGATATGGCGGTGAAGAGTTTATGGTCATATTTTCAGGTGCAGATCTCGCAACCGCGTCGAACGTCGCCGAGCGCATCATAAAAGCTGTTGAAGAGCACTCTTTTTCCGAAGGCGTTACCTTGACAATGAGTGGTGGATTGAAGCAGTACGAAGGCGAAAATTTAACGGACCTTATTCGGGCCGCAGATGCAAAGTTGTACGAATCAAAGAGAAACGGAAAGAATCAGATAACCCTTTAGCGTGACCACAGATAATAGCCTTCAACTTAGACTGCGTACGATATGTGTCATTTATCATGTCCAGGCCACTGTATTTGCACCAACTTAATTTGACTCCGAAACTAACTAAACGACAAATTTGCCACTTGAACTTATGAGATATATTTTTGTTCTAGTGGTTAATCTGGGTAGATAAAGGCTAGTGAGGTAATTTGGTCTTGACAAATAAAGCCACCAATGTTACAATTTGGTTAAAAGATGGCCCCTTTGTTTGAGGGGCGAAGATTCTTTTGGAAAATGAAGAGGAGTGGTAATGTTGGTCAAAAAACGGAATGCACTTTGGTTGATGCTATTGTTTGTCTTCGTACTCCCTGCATTAGTCAACGCAAATGGTATTACTAGTGATATGTGGGGAGAAATTAAGGCCTGGGATCACAGTACCCAATCAGTTGAACGGATGCCGTGGGTCTACGGTAACACACTGTATTACGCGAAGGACTATGATATCTACAGTTCTACCTTTGAGGGCGGAGTATGGTCTGAACCACAGCCTATTCCTGGTCCTATAAACACCGGCGCCAACGAGATTAACCCTTGTGTTGTTGGTGGGGGTAAGGTACTTTACTTTGCTAGGCACGACCCATTTTCCGATTATGATTTTTATCGCTCTGAGTGGGACGAAAGCAACAATCAGTGGGGTGAGCCTGAAGTAATTGACGCACTCAGTACTGATGTGCAAGATTGGAAGATCTGGGTCGACGAGAATGAAACCGTAGCTTACGTCACCACAAAGGGTGCGTTTGATGACAGTACTCCCGAGGTCAGGAATCTTTGGAAGTCAACCATGACAGCAGATGGTTGGAGTACTCCCGTTAACGTTGGTGAGACGATTAACAGCGGAGTGAACGTATGGTCCGTATTTGTTGGTCCCGAAGGCGAAATCTATATTGATGGAATGCGTGGACTAACTCTTACCCACTATGAACTGTATGTTTGTGTTGATGAAAACGCCGAGCCAATGTTGTTAGGAGCACCATTTAACACAAAGGCTAACGAGCGTGAGATGGCCTTTAATGAGAATTTTTTGTTCATTTGTGCTCAAGATCGTGAAGGTGGAGTTGGAGGATACGGCTTGTTTTACGCCGAGAGAATCAAATAGGTAAAGCAGATATAGATGAGGCGGCAGGGTTTTGGATTCCATTTTTCTGCTGCCTCATTTGCGATCTTAGGGGGTATCTAGAATGAATATAAGAAAAGAAACCATGGCCATCCTACTATTTTCTTTAGTATTCTTGCTTGTATTGCCAAACGCCAATGCGCAAATATTGACAGTTGGCGAAGTTAGGACAAAAGATGAGCAAGGTAGTCCTGTTTACTTAGATGAAACTGTCACAGTGCAGGGGATCGTGGCGGTCGACTCTGGTTTGTGGCACGATTCTGCAAACTATTTTGCGATTATAGACCCAGCTTCGTTATGCGAAGGGGTGCTGGTGTATCTTCCAGGAACGACACAACCGGCTGTGCAGGGAGGTAGTTTGGTCCAGGTTACTGGTCAATTGGGAAACCGTGGATATGCTACCGATGTGGGGTCGTTAGTAATCTTAGTGACCGATCCTGAGAACGTTAAGACCCTTGAACCCAATTATGGACTCACATTTAATCCAGAACCCATCGCTACGGATGCTTTAGAAGACATCTTGAGCGCTGTGGAAGGGGGCTTTGTTCAGATAGAAGGCCGCCTCTTTGACTACAGCAACTCGGGGATTGTGAGGGGCTTTTGGCTAGATGGAAGTCAAAATGGTAACTTCGACGATGGACAAGGTGCCATTTACTTCAAGTTTTATAATTATGCCGGTCTTGATATTAGTGACCTTCACAATGGTTCTTATGTAGTAGCTACAGGTATCCTACTAAAGGCCGACGAACGTCATGGTGGATATTATATTCGTCCAGTCAATGGTGATTCCATAACGGAGATAAGCGAAAAGAGTGTATCCGCGGAGTTTTATGGACCCCAGGGACTATCCTTCGAGCTGGGTACACCACAGCAAATACGTGAATATGGGCTTATTGAACTAGTCTCTTTACAGACATCCCTTCCTTTAGATCGGGAAGCCTATCCCGAGTGGAATCCAGATGGTGGGAGTTTGATCGCCACCCTTGGGATTGAGCAGGGAGCTAGAATCACCCGAGAAGCGGCTGAACGCAATCTTTTTCAACACAACATTTCGGGGAATACTCCCCCTAGTCAGTTAACCTTCGAGTACTATCCCCACGCTTATCCGCGGTGGTCTCCCGATGGCAAACATCTAGTCTATGCTGCCGCCCCCAACCTCGATCATGAAGGTAACTGGGATATTTATTTCTGGGATTTAGAAAACGAATTTGTACAGCTCACTAACCATCCAAGCTATGATATCACTCCCACTTGGTCGCCTGAAGGTGAGTCCATCATATTTTCTTCTAATCGCAATGGAAAGTGGGACCTGTGGTGGCAATCTCTAGATTCTGAGGAGGCTATTCAATTAACCTCAGGCCCAGCTGATGTGCTTTTTCCAGATTGGGGGACTACAGGATTAGTTTTCCAAAGGAGGGGTTCTGCGGGGCGTTTTGAGCTTTGGAGGGCAGAAATAGTCATGGATAACGGTCGTCCCATCTTGGGCAATGAGATCTGCTTAACGGCAGATTTAGATGGGAGCAACGTCTATCCTCGGTGGTCGCCTAAGGGTGACCGAATAGCCTTTATGTCGAGCGGTTCTGGACAATGGGATCTGTGGATAATGGATAGGGAAGGGGCAAATAAGGAGCGCCTCACTAAATTTTCTGGTAACTATCTATTTCCCACATGGCATCCTAATGGTAGAAGGCTAGCCTGCGTAGCCGAATTGGCAAGCGCAGAAAGCCCAAGCTTATATATGTTAGACATTGCGGGTGCCTCGAAGGCCAAGTATCCCATGGCCGATGTAGAAGGCGAAGTAGGGGTTGTAGGGAGTGAACTGGCGCCCAACTCACTGAACGGCCCTATTAACAATGTGACTTGGCCCTTATTGACCCAGCCCGCCCTAGTTTCTCCAGGGAGTGAGCTAAGTGTTTTTGTGCGGAATGTTCCTGAGGAGAATTTGAGTGTTATACTTCAGTCTGCCAATTTCGCCTATGAGTTTTCAGGATCACAAGTTGATGGAAAGCTCACATTTCTCTTACCAGATGATTTGCCTGTAGGCCTCTATGACCTAGTTCTTAGCAGCGCTACGGTCCGTGATGAGCAGCCCAGGGCAGTGTCTGTTATGGAACCCCGAAGCGGCAATATTACATTTGCCTTGGTCACTGATATACACCCCGAACTAAGCTATCGTGACGAAAATAATAAGCTCCTACCTGTAATTCGGGAGTTGAACGAGCGAGAACTGGATTTCGTGGTGTTTAGTGGAGATTTGGTGGGCAAGAGCGCTGACAATTACCAGCAGGACT
>CAZAJB010000122.1:0-5598 GCA_964485345.1 uncultured Clostridiaceae bacterium | reverse complement strand
TTCATGTTTCTTCCTCATGAAGGAATACTGCGTTAACATAGTGAATGTTGCCAGTAGACTTTGGTATAGAAGTACTTTTTGAATGAGGTGAGAAAATGGGAGTAGATGTTCGCTGGGTTCAACGTCTTCAAAACTTTCAAAAAGCCCTGTTTCAACTGGAGCAAGCGGTTATCCTCAGAGAATCGAGAGAGTTAAGCAACTTGGAGAAGCAAGGAACGATTCAAGCATTTGAATTCACCCATGAGCTAGCCTGGAAAACACTAAAGGACTTCTTACAGACGCGTGGTAACGTGGAAATCTACGGTTCGCGGGATGCTACTCGAGAGGCTTTCAAGAGTGGCTTAATTCATGATGGAGAAACCTGGATGGAGATGATTGAAAGTCGCAATCTCAATAGCCATACGTATAATGAGTCCGTTACCAATGACATCATAGAAAAGGTCGTCTCTTACGCTGTGCTTTTTGCTGAGCTAAGCACCAAGCTTGAACAGTTGGCGGAAAATGGAAAATGAGGGATCATTCGAGCTATGTCGCTGCCGACCCTAGATCACAAAAAAGGCGGAGTCTAGTCGAGTCTAGTCCGCCTTTCGTGTTCTTAATTCACGTGCCCTTAGGCCATGTGTACACCAACGTCGTCCGCCACGCCACCCAAGATGGTGAAGTCTGTGCGAGTGGTTTGTAAGATACTGCCTGGCACCAAGGGGTTCACTGGACCATGAGCGACGAGGCGAGCAATAAAACGTTGCCAGCTGACTCCGCCTCCAAGATAACCATCGAGCCAGAAACTTCTCTCCTTAGCTCCCATGATCTCCGCAGGACCAATGGTCGCCGCCTTAGGAGGTACCTTCGACCAGTCACCGCTAAAGGAGTGCAAAGCGTTTTGCATCACCGTCATAGGATGCAGCTCAACAATGCGGCTGCCTAGTTTCATGTAGTCATCTAGGTTGTCCACATAATCCATGCCAAGCTGGGATTCCCAGAAGGCAATATGACCACACCAACCAATACCACCATAGCAGACATCTGCTCCACCAAGGTCTGCAATCATCGTACCATAATCTTGAATGTTCTGATCGGTGGGAAAATACCTCTGCTTCACCGGCGGAGCCAATTTGGGATCGATCAAACCATAGAAGTTCTGGTCCATTGCTTTCTGGAACGAAGCATCCCACTCCAAGGGGGCGGTCACGCCATCTTCATTGGCGTATTCATCCATATTAAAGATGTGTACATGATCCATAGGAATGCGCAGGGCATTGATGATCTCTGCAGCAAACTTATACTGAGGCATAGGACCAACTGGTAAAATGGCTACAAACTGTTTGTTCTCCTCGCGAGCCTTGACAATTCTGGTCACCAAGTCCAAAGCAAACTTATGGTAAAAGTCCTGCGCTTCTTCTATCACGCGAATTTTGAAATCAGGATTCGGGTGGTTGCAAAGCTCTGACTTAGAAATTGCAGCCACTTTTCTGCAGGCATCGTAATCCTTAAAGGTTATAAAGTCGGCCAAATTGTAACGAAACGGACCCACTACTTCACTCTCCTTAACTGTTGCCTGGGAGGAAGCAAGCTCCCTCCCAGGTTTGTGATGATCTTACTTCTTGAAGTAAATCTGTTCTGCCCCTAAGAAACCAGCATTGTTCAAGCCACTGATCACCTGCTCTTCCATTACGTTACCCAGGTGATTCTGGACTGCAATGGGAGTTGGCGCCTCACCGATGATCCCAATCGTCCAGAGATTCTCGGCATGCATCTTAAAGGCTTCCTTTACCAACCTCACGCCCTCTTCTTCACTCGGCGCTACCATGGCTGCTTCATACAGGTCAAGCAAGGCCTTGATCTCCTGAGGCGGTTCTTCGCCGCCAGCACCTCTTGTCTCATACCACGCCCCCCACTTGGGAGCCCAATAGGTGTACATCGAAACTGGATAGTACCAGAGAGGCGAAAGCAATGGATAGTCACCGCCGCCACCCATATAAAGGGCAATTTGGTGCTCGCCTGCACTCGTGCTGGTAAACCAGTGGTTTGCTTGCAGGGTCCTAATCACAAGCTTCACGCCGATCGTGGCGAAATCTTCCTTGAGGAGCTCAGCCACTTCCGCCGCGGAGGCCCAGTCATTGACATCGACGGTGATCTCGAGAACTTGTCCGTTTTCCAAAAGACGGAATCCATCAGCATTACGGCGACTCAAACCAATACCATCCAACAATGCATTAGCCCTTTGCGGATCATGCTCGGTATAAGCCTGCACATACTCCTCTTCATAATAGGGAGACCATTCATGCACGCCCATTTGACGAGGTTCGCCAAAGCCCATTTGCAAAAGATCGCTAATTAGCTGGCGATTGATACCCAAGGACAATGCCTTGCGAAAGTCCACATTAGTGAGTAGGGGCGCCAAGTTCTCATGCTTACTGTTCTGATTCACATAGAGCACATAACCAGCAGACGCTCCTGCATTGTCGTAGAGGAAGACGCTGTAGTTTCCTTTGTCAGCCCCCTCCAAAAGTAAGGTAATATCTCCAAAGAAGAGAGAGTCTTGATAATCCACTTCAGCGGCCAACACTTTGAGATTGATCATATCAATACTCTGCAAAGTCTCCAGATGAATACGATCAATGTAAGGAAGCTGATTGCCAGCAGGATCCACCTTCCAGTAATAGGGGTTCCTCTCTGCTACCAAGCGCGTCACGCCTTGCTGTGAGGCCAGCTTCCAACCGCCTACGATGGGACGCTGGGGATTAATCGACAGATCGTTCCTAGAGGCAAAAAGTTGATACCAGCTCTGGAGACCCGCATCTCGCACGAGCTTGTCCAGCTCCGCTGCATCAGCATAGGAGGCATGGAACTGGGAGAGATAATGCTTGGGGGCAAAAACCACACCGCTCCAAGCCGAGGCCAGATGCTGCAACACTAGGCTATAGGGCCTGGTGAATTGCATGGTCACAGTGAAATCATCCACCTTTGTAACCACCGCTAGCTCTCCGTCCACAACGAGCCAGGCTGGAGGAACAGGGCTGACCTCCGTGTTCTTTACCATATCTTCATACCAGAAAAGAATGTCATCGGCAGTGAAGGGATAACCATCAGACCATTTCATTCCTTCGCGCAGATGCAGTGTCAGTAACATTCCATCCTCAGAGAGCTCATAGCCCTTAGCAATGTTCGGTTCTACCTGGCTGAAATCACGGCTCCAGCGCAAGATGGGATCATAGACAAAACCGTTGAGACTATAACCTAACCAGTCATTGGGATAAGCAGAACGCCAAGTGCCGCCATGTTGACCAATTTCGCCAACAGGTTCCACCACTAGGGGATCCACCGGCAGGCGCTCCGACACTTCTGGCAGGACTCCCTGGGCCACTAAATCAGCTAGCATCGGGGCTTCTTCAAAACTAGAACCTAGCGTAATCCCAGGAAAGGAGAGACCAAGTAACAAGACAATAGCCCACACCAACGTCTTTCTACGAATTATCAAACTCTTCACCTCTTGTAACCTCCTTTTTTTGCCAATCATCCATCTCAACTGCGTGACATTCTAACCAGTTCTTCTGCTTTCTGCCTGATCAACGCTTCGGATCCAAAAGCAAAGGGAGAGACGTAACCATACACCTTGAAGGCCTCTGTAGCTTCATAACCCCCTTGAACCTGGTCTTCTTCTGGAGGAAGATAGCCCACCAGCCCGCCAAAGTAACCGCAGACAACAACCCGCCCCATCTGGGCAAAGCTCTCTTTCAACTCCGTTGCGGTCTGGGCAAAGACCTCAAAGGGCAAACCGACCAAACTAATTAGGCCCGAGAGGGTTACAACCTGGAGCTCCACCCCAACAGGAGCGGGGTGTTGGTCATTTCTGCGTAAATCCCAGGCCATCTCTAACCAAGCTAGAGTACACTTATTCCACAGATTATCTAACCAAGCAGGATCTCGGGCGATAGCTCGCTGGCACTGTTGCTCCCATTCCACCAGGCGCGCCATCTCCGGTAGTTCCTGCAGCTCCACTAGCAGCTCTGCTGTACTGATCTTTACCGAGGGGGAAGACGTGACCTCTTCCCAGTTGATCTCAGCAAAATCAGCTGCAATCGACTGACCCGCTGCCTGCGCGAGGAGCTGCCCGGGGCGATCTGCATTGCCCTGTGGCCGCACATTGGCATGAGCACCACTTAAAAACAAGAAAGTGCTACCTGGATAAGCTGCTTCAATGGCATCTACTGCATAACCAGGATAATCCCGAGAAAAGAGCTGCCCATCATGGAGGACGGCCGTGGGGTGACAACCTACATTAACCAGACCTCCTATGGTTTTTCCTGCCTGATCCACCAGGCGTAATCCGAACACCTCTTCATCTATGGGCCCAGCGGGGTTATCCTCCATGAGCACATAGCCGGTCTCGCCATCCACCAAGCGGCGATTGACTGCCGCGGTCGTCTTGGCGGATCCAACCAAGACATCCACCTTTTGGCGCCTACTAAGGGCTTCTTCAACTGCTGTGATAGCTTGCCTGCCGAGCCAGGCCAGATACTCAGGGTCTGCATCCAAGAAAACTAGGTTACCTAGGGCTGGCCCCGAATGGGTATGAGAAGCAGCAAGAAAGAAGCGTTCTTCCTCTAACCCTGTTGCTCTTGCCAAGTCCCTTTTCAGATCCGCCGCCACCCCAGGAGGAAAACCCAATAGATCAGCTGCAACAAAAACCGCTGTTTCTCCTTCTGACGTCAACGCTAAGGCTGTGAGAGCCAAGGCGTCATGGACGCCCCGCGACAGACCCTCGCGGGCATAAAAACCGTCCATCGTCATCGCTTTGTTTGGGGTAATATCTACACGGGCAAGTCCAGCATGATACTTCTCCACGTCTATCCCTCTCCTGTCATACCTGAATCGATTTCCCTTCTAGCTGTGACTGCTTGGCAGCCAAAACCAGCGCCAGGCTATCTCTGGCGTCTTGGGCTGTAACAATAGCAGGGTCTCGATCTGCCAGAACACAGTCGACAAAGTACTCAATCTCTGCCAAGTAGGCGTCTTTCCGCTCGGGAATACGCACAACCTCAGGGGTCTGGCCCTGCTTGTACACGACGACATTGACCTCCGATTCGTCGCGATTTCCGACATCAATGCCCCGGGAGACAAACTCGATCGTCCCCTCTGCACAAACAACCTTCAAGGCCATGGTAAAGGGGTAGCTATCGGGAACCAACCAATTGCCTTCAATCGAAGCCACAACGCCGTCACCATAGTCAAGTAAGGTACTGATGTGATCTAGCGCCCCGCGGCGACTCTTAGAGCCCACTGCGGAGATAGTCTCTGCACTCCTTGGGATCAGGGAGTTCACAAAGTCCACATCATGAATGTGCAGATCAATAACGGCGCCTCCGCTTAAGTCGGGCTTTAGGATCCAATTGTCCCAAGACCAGTTCGGGGCTGAGGCAATTCTACCCGCGGTAACAACTTTGACCGCTCCTAGATCCCCCTTGGCCAAACGTTCACGCACGGCAACATATTCAGGCCAAAAGCGAATACACTGCCCCACCATGAACTTCACTCCAGCCTTCTTGGTGGCAGCAATCATCTTGTCGGCAGCTTCGAGGGAAAGGGCAATGGGCTTTT
>CAZAJB010000121.1:0-5621 GCA_964485345.1 uncultured Clostridiaceae bacterium | reverse complement strand
TGCCCAATGAACCGGTGCCGGACAAAGGGATGGTCAGTGTATTTTCGGTACCGAAGAGTACGCGTAAACCGGCCATTAATTCATCCATGATCCGGATAAAATAAGGATCCATATGACCCAAGGTGGGCTGCGACATGGCGTGGTAGGTCGAGGGGGCGACACTTGACGGCCCCGCTCCCATGAGCATCGTGCTTTGTACGCGATCGAGTAAGTTATTCATGAGGCAATTCCTCCGGTTATCATTTTCAGTTCTCTTTTTATCCTACTTGAAATGGTGGAAAGATTCACTTGTGAACGGACAAGCCATAAGTATTTAAAAGGAGCAGGGACTTCACAATCATTTTATATATCATCACCCAAACGCGTAATGATCCCGTGCACAATCGCCTTTTCGTACATTTCCCGAAACATCTTCTTTGCTCCCTCGCCAAAACTTATGGACATCGAACTCGTAAAGCTGTCATAGATGATTTTGTCCTCAAAAGGTAACAGCACCGTTTCAATTTGAGTCGGTAATTTCCTCTGCATAGCGTCTGACAGCGACCGACTAATGCCCTTAATACCGTACAGCCTGTTTTCTTTTTGCTCGTTAGTGCCAATCACCACCGCATATTCGGGTTTGTAATCCACCAAAAGGAACATATCCTTCTTGTGGTGATCGCGCCAGGCTTCAAGAAGCGCGATTTTTCTGTCCGTGAGTGACACGGCGTTCAGGTAATCGTCTATCAATTTTGGATTTTCCCACAAAACCTCGCGCACTTTATAGATCTGCTCGTCACTGACAGGATTGGGGTAAACCGGCTTGACCACCTCGTTAATGACTTTTTTTTGATCGTTGACAAAGCTCATTAATCCATACCAAGTTTCATAAAACAGGGCGCATTCGCTTCTTGAAAGTTGCGCCGTTTGGGATTCCTCGATCAGGAGGCAGCATCTTTTATATTTCTTGCCGCTTCCGCAAGGGCAAGGGTCGTTCCGGCCTATCATTTTCCTTTCCGACAGGAGGATCTGTGACGGATCGTTTTGGGGAAAGTGGTCTGCAAGATACTTATTCATCTCGTTTGGAGTATGACCTTTATTTGACCAGAGCCGCATATTGTTACAGGCATCCGTAAACAACTCGAGAAACACCTGGGCTTGTTTTTCGCTGCTAAAAATTAGCCCATATTTTTCAAGAAGCTCGCCAACTTCGTAAATTCCTGCGCTGAACGCCGAGATTTCCTTTAATTCATTGTAGAATCGGTATCTCTGATTGTTATCCGGCCACTCTTTGACGGCAAACTCATGGAGTTTATCCCAGAAAGATGCCTGCGTTTTGCTCTCGTAATATGGGTTTGCAAATTTCAAAAACTCATCCTTTTCAGGGATGAACCTCGGCTTTTCACCTTGCTTTAAAAGCCAAGCGTCTGCATATTCAAAGTCCTCGATTGCCCAGTAATGGACGATGTTTTCTTTATAAAAGCAATACCATTTATGTTTCAGTACGAGCGGTAGTAGCAATGTGACCACCTCGTCGGGGGTTGTCTGTTCCTCGTTCTGGCGGTTGAATATTTCTGCAAGTTCTTCCTTAGAAATGACGCCATAGAGATTTACGGCCGCCCTTGCGTACAGATCAAGCAATTTGCGTACGGGCGCGCGCCCGTACGGGCAGCGGGTTACCGCTTCGACCGGGTTATATTTCTCAAAAATTTTCTGCGACTTACTTTTAGTCAATTATCATTCCCGCACTTTCGGTTTTAAATCCACGGTGCAAGTAACAGCCGAGCACCTCACGGATAAACATATCATAAGCCATTTCGCGTTATAGTCGAATCAAGAATGTCGGTGTAAATGCACTTTCCCTTTACCTCCCCGGCCTATGCCGAGCAAACCTTTGTTTTTATTCGTTTCATGCCCAATAACTTCTCGGTTTCTCTTTCTCGTATCCAATCGTGGTAGTCAGCCATGTCATTGTATTGCTTGCCCACTGTCCACTGCTCATGGAGCTCCAATAAAAGAGCGCCCGTTAAGCGCGTCAGACCTTCTTCGTTAGAAAAGATCCCGTCCTCCAATGTACGTGGTGAGTCCACGTGTGCGATAGCCATTGCTATACGTTTGATGTTCTTCACTTCGTTCGTACAAGCGTGGCTCCGATCTGGCTTTCTGCCTCCGCATTCAAGACCGCGTTAAAGACTCGTTCGAGTAATGGGCGAAGTGCATCGCTATCCCCTTTTTCGCCATCCCCATTCAATACATCCGATGGTTTACATTAGCCACATTCTACAGGACGGGGATGAGGTGGCTCTTTTTGTGCCAAGCAATTTACACCACTTTACGGGACACTATCATTAGTCTCCTTCTTCCTGCTTATTATCAGCACTGTTTCTTACGGCCTTCTTCGCATTCTTTTCTATTTCTTTAACCGTGTCCAGGTAGGCTTCCTCAACAGGCGATATTGTTTTAACCTGATATTTTCTGTACTCTGCCTTGGCCTTATCGAGTGCCTGTTCTCGACTTATCTTTCCAGCTCCCCGCAACAAGGCTCTGTCACCTGAACCTAAGATACGATCGAGTAGTTCAAGATAATCACGCATATACATAGGTTTCTGGTCCATGGCATTGATTTCCGCCAAGTCAAAATAACCCGAGACGAGATTATTTAAAATCTTCAGCTCATTTTCGCTCAAATAATTCTTAGCTATTCGAATATCTTTTAAGGCGGGCAACTCACCTTGAAAAGTTGTCAGTCCCATGAAGGGTTTTTCGCTGTTTGCTCGCTCATAGATTATCTCTGCTGCCGTGCGGCCATGAGTAGCATAATGGAGCTTGTTTTGCACAATAGCAAAGAATTTGATTGATTCTTCACTTTTCGGATTGTAATCAACGCTGGTGGCGTAAAGATCCAGTACTTGACGGTAAAGAACTTTCTCTGAAGAGCGAATATCCCGGATGCGGCCAAGCAACTCTTTCCAATAGTTGCCGCCGGCATTTCCTTTAAGCCGCTCATCGTCCAGAGTAAAGCCTTTAATCATATACTCTTTCAATCTGGTAGTCGCCCACTGACGAAAGCGTGTGGCTACAAGAGACTTTATTCGGTAGCCAAGAGAGATGATCATATCGAGATTATAGTGAGGGATTCTCCGTGCAACCTCTCTTTTACCCTCCGTTCGAACCTGTCGGAATTCCCGACAAGTCGCTTTTTCTTCCAGTTCCCCATCTGAATAAATGTTTTTAATATGCTCTACAACGTTTGTCCGGCTGGACTGAAATAGCTCTGCCATCTGCTGCTGAGTAAGCCACACCGTCTCATCTTCCAGTCGCACATCAATTTTTGCAGAACCGTCCTCAGCTTGATAGATGATGATTTTGCTGTTACTGTCGCTGTTACTATTTTCTACTGATTCCACTATTTACTCCCCCTTAAAGCAAGTCGAGTCCAGACTGTTGGTGTAAATGCCCTTTCCCCGTAGAGGAGTCTTAGTCCTCTTACCTTCACGTCCTAGGACGGTCGAACATTTATTCTTATTTGTTTCATGCCCTATAACTTCTCGGTTTCTCTTTCTCGCATCCAATCGTGGTAGTCAGCCATGTCATTGTATTTCTTGCCCACTGTCCACTGCTCATGGAGCTCCAATAAAAGAGCGCCCATTAAGCGCGTCATACTTTCTTCTTTAGGAAAGATCCGAGATTCCTATGTGCGTGGTAAGCCGGCGTGTACGGTAACCGTTACGATACGTTTGGCGTTCTTCACTTCGTTCGTACAAGCTTAGCTCCGATCTGGCTTTCTGCCTCCGCATTCAAGACCGCGTTAAAAACCCGCTCGAGTAATGGCGAAGTGCATCGCTATCCCCTTTTTCGCCATCCTATTCAATACATCCGATGGTTTACATTAGCCGCATCCTACAGGACGGGGATGAGGTGGCTCTTTTTGTGCCAAGCAGTTAACACAACTTTATAGGACACTATCATTAGTCTCCTTCTTCCTGCTTATTATCAGCACTGTTTCTTACGGCCTTCTTCGCATTCTTTTCTATTTCTTTAACCGTGTCCAGGTAGGCTTCCTCAACAGGCGATATTGTTTTAACCTGATATTTTCTGTACTCTGCCTTGGCCTTATCGAGTGCCTGTTCTCGACTTATCTTTCCAGCTCCCCGCAACAAGGCTCTGTCACCTGAACCTAAGATACGATCGAGTAGTTCAAGATAATCACGCATATACATAGGTTTCTGGTCCATGGCATTGATTTCCGCCAAGTCAAAATAACCCGAGACGAGATTATTTAAAATCTTCAGCTCATTTTCGCTCAAATAATTCTTAGCTATTCGAATATCTTTTAAGGCGGGCAACTCACCTTGAAAAGTTGTCAGTCCCATGAAGGGTTTTTCGCTGTTTGCTCGCTCATAGATTATCTCTGCTGCCGTGCGGCCATGAGTAGCATAATGGAGCTTGTTTTGCACAATAGCAAAGAATTTGATTGATTCTTCACTTTTCGGATTGTAATCAACGCTGGTGGCGTAAAGATCCAGTACTTGACGGTAAAGAACTTTCTCTGAAGAGCGAATATCCCGGATGCGGCCAAGCAACTCTTTCCAATAGTTGCCGCCGGCATTTCCTTTAAGCCGCTCATCGTCCAGAGTAAAGCCTTTAATCATATACTCTTTCAATCTGGTAGTCGCCCACTGACGAAAGCGTGTGGCTACAAGAGACTTTATTCGGTAGCCAAGAGAGATGATCATATCGAGATTATAGTGAGGGATTCTCCGTGCAACCTCTCTTTTACCCTCCGTTCGAACCTGTCGGAATTCCCGACAAGTCGCTTTTTCTTCCAGTTCCCCATCTGAATAAATGTTTTTAATATGCTCTACAACGTTTGTCCGGCTGGACTGAAATAGCTCTGCCATCTGCTGCTGAGTAAGCCACACCGTCTCATCTTCCAGTCGCACATCAATTTTTGCAGAACCGTCCTCAGCTTGATAGATGATGATTTTGCTGTTACTGTCGCTGTTACTATTTTCTACTGATTCCACTATTTACTCCCCCTTAAAGCAAGTCGAGTCCAGACTGTTGGTGTAAATGCCCTTTCCCCGTAGAGGAGTCTTAGTCCTCTTACCTTCACGTCCTAGGACGGTCGAACATTTATTCTTATTTGTTTCATGCCCTATAACTTCTCGGTTTCTCTTTCTCGCATCCAATCGTGGTAGTCAGCCATGTCATTGTATTTCTTGCCCACTGTCCACTGCTCATGGAGCTCCAATAAAAGAGCGCCCATTAAGCGCGTCATACTTTCTTCTTTAGGAAAGATCCGAGATTCCTATGTGCGTGGTAAGCCGGCGTGTACGGTAACCGTTACGATACGTTTGGCGTTCTTCACTTCGTTCGTACAAGCTTAGCTCCGATCTGGCTTTCTGCCTCCGCATTCAAGACCGCGTTAAAAACCCGCTCGAGTAATTGGCGAAGTGCGTCGCTATCCCCTTTTTCGCCATCCCTGTTCAATACATCCAATGTTTACATTAATCACATTCTACAGGAAGAGAATGACGTGGCTCTTTTTGTGGCAAGCAATTTACACCACTTTATAGGACACTATCCGACTTGCTCAAAATGTCCTTTGTGACACCACGGCAATTGATACAGAACTTGCC
>CAZAJB010000120.1:0-5755 GCA_964485345.1 uncultured Clostridiaceae bacterium | reverse complement strand
GATCGCAAATTCAAAGCTGTGATTATGATAGCCTAGTCTAAAACCTTCGTCCGCCGCCCGTTTTCCTAGCTCCGAAAGCTGCCTGGCAAAAAAACGCCAATTTTCAGCGGATGTGCGATCAAAGTCCCTTGGTGGCACTGGACAGACTAAAGTCTGATTGCCTAAGGCCCGATTGTAGGCGATCTCTTCCTCGAAATGGTCCTTTAGACGTTCGAAGGAGACATGGCTACTCACAGCCTCGAGGCCTAACCTTGCGAGGTGATCGTGCATTGCAGCGGCAGGTAAACCACCGTAACCGGCAAATTCAACCCCTTCATATCCGAGCTTGGCCGTTAACTCCAAGGCTTCTAGAAAATTCTGCGCCGCCAAGTCACGTAACGAATAGAGCTGTAAAGCGATGGGATGTTTTTTCATCATAACCTCCTAGCGTAACTTCCAGATTCGTTGACTATACTCTTCAATCGTGCGATCGCTAGAAAAATGACCAGCATTGCCAATATTGATCATGGCCTTTTTCCACCAAAGATCGGGCTGTTGGTACTGCGTGTTGATCTCCCCATGGGCCCTGCCATAGGCTGCGAAATCCTTCAGAACAAAGTAGGGATCCGCCATCCCGCCCCAGCCATGGAGCAATCCATGGCGAAGATCCTGGTAGAGTGCAAGATGTTGCCCATTCACAAAGCCACTCACAAGCTGATCGAGCACTTCCTTGAGGTAGGGATCTTCCAGATACAGATCATAAGGACGATAGGTTCCGTCTCGATAGTACTGCCTCGTTTCTTCGGCAGTAAGACCAAAAATGAAGATATTGTCGTCGCCTACCGCCTGAGAAATTTCCACGTTCGCTCCATCCAGTGTTCCGATAGTAAGGGCGCCGTTCAGCATAAATTTCATATTACCTGTTCCAGACGCTTCTTTACCTGCAGTGGAAATCTGCTCACTGACATCGGAGGCTGGAATGATGACTTCGGCCAGCGATACCCGATAATTCTCCAAGAACACGACTTTGAGTTTGTCGTTGATGGTTCGATCATTGTTGATTCGTTCGCCTACATCATGAATGAGCTTGATAATCAGTTTTGCCATGCCATAGCCAGGCGCAGCCTTGGCCCCGAAAATAAAGGTGCGAGGGTACATTGCACAGCCTGGATCCTCCAAAAGACGATTGTACAGATACAGAACGTGCAGGATGTTCAAGAGCTGCCTCTTATACTCGTGCAGCCGTTTAATCTGCACATCAAAAATCGAACGAGGATCGACCCGTACATGATTGTGGTCCAAAATATACTTCGCTAAGGCCACCTTGTTCGTATGGCGAATCGCGGCTAAAGCCTCTTGCGTGGCCCTATCATCTTGATAGGGTAGAAACTTCCGAAGCTCCTCCGGCTTCTTGATCCAATCTGCGCCGATGCGATCCGTGATAAGTCCAGCTAGGTCTTTGTTTGACTTCAACAAGAAGCGTCTAAATGTAACTCCATTGGTGACATTGGTGAATTTCTCGGGATAGAACTCGGAGAACTCGGCAAAAACCTGTTCTCGCAGGATCTGGCTGTGCAACTGCGCCACACCATTGACCGAAAAACAGCCAACGATACACAAATGCGCCATCTTCACTTCATGGTTGGAAATAATCGCCAGGCGGGCTGTTTTGTCCCAGTCCCCAGGATAACGCTCCCAAAGAGCGGCACAAAAGCGTTCGTTAATTTCATAAACAATGTCCCAGAGCCGCGGCAAAAGATCGCGGAACAAACGCTCTGGCCATCGTTCTAACGCTTCTTCCATAATCGTATGATTTGTATAGGCAAAGGAATTCTTCGTGATCGTCCAGGCTTGATCCCAATCTAGACCTTCCTCATCGAGGAGAATGCGCATCAGCTCGGGAATGGCTAGGGCCGGATGAGTATCATTGATGTGGATTACGACATGCTCAGAAAACTTTTCGAAATTCGACCCCTGTCGTTGTTTGTACTTCCTGACGATACTCTGCACACTTGCGGAAACAAAGAAATATTGTTGTTTTAGACGAAGGGCCTTACCCTCAGGATGATTATCTTCGGGGTAGAGTACTTTGGAGATTACTTCGGCAAGTTCTTTTTCCTCCAAAGCGTCAAGGTACTTACCTTGGCCAAAGAGACTCATATCCAGATGCTTTGTGGCTCGCGCCGCCCACAAACGGAGTGAGTTCACCACATCGGAGTCATAACCTAAAATTGGCATTTCATAGGGCACGGCCCGTACCGACTGGTAACCCTTATGTTCATAGGTCAAACGACCCTCGTCTTGGCTTAGTTCCACAAAACCACCAAATTTGACCAGTTCTGTTTCTTCTGGCAGAGCGATCTCCCAGTTTGAACCATATTCTAACCAGGGATCCGAAATCTCCACCTGGTAACCGTCAACAATTTTCTGTTGGAAAAGGCCATATTCATAGCGAATACCGCAACCTGTAGCCTTGTGCCCAAGGGTCGCCAAGGAGTCCATAAAGCAGGCTGCTAACCGTCCTAGACCACCATTACCTAGGCCAGGATCCGGTTCGATTTCTTGCAGTTCCTTGAGTTCTAGCCCGAATTCTTGGCAAACTTCTGCCACTACATCCTCGATGCCTAGATTGATCAGATTGTTTCCTAGGGCACGGCCCATTAAAAACTCCATGGACAGATAGTAGACTTCTTTACCGTCGTAATTGCCCATCAGTTCGCGAGAATAGGCCCTCTGTTCTTTCACGAGGTCCGATACCACTTGGGCTATGGCCTGATAAATCTGGTCTTCGGAGGCACCTCGAATGCTACGTCCGAACATCCTCTGGACCTTCGTCTCCAAAGCCACTCGGAACATTCTCTTTTGATCGGTTGATTGACTCAATTTCTCCACACCTACTTTTGCTACTTTTTCACCCCCCTCTTCGCAGGATTTCTTCCCAAGGTGGGGAAAGTAATCTATAAAAGGGGGATGTGCTTATGAGTACTATGTTCGAAAGCGGCGAATACTTTGTACGAATTAAACGTGAAGGCGGGCGTTCAAAAATAACGATTTGGGATCGTCGAGGTGACAAACTCCTGAGCGATTTGCTTGGCCCTGATCCTGCATTACAGTTCTGGAACAAAGTTGAAGCATTGACGGATCAAAACTTGGTTGCTGACTTGAAGACAAAGGTTGTGTCGTAAGGCAACACCACTGACATAAAAAAGGCGTCCACAGAACACAATGGACGTCTTTTTGCAGCTTCCGTCACGATGTCTGACAATCGTCCGTCTGCAAGCACTCCAAAGCACTGAAGATCTGGGCATAGACATGGGCGATGTGAGCCGGGTCCATTTCTGCCACACGGTTAAAAGCATCGCCTTTGTGTGTTGTAGTATACGAAGGCTTGAGGCCATTCAGGGCTTCAGCCATTAGTCTGCTCAGGTCACCGCGATCCAAAATCAGCTTTTGGTTCGACAGGACCTCGCTAACTGCGAAACGTAAAATGCCTTCCGTAGTGTTGTTGAGGGAAGCTCGACCTTGATCGTGCCTGGGATTCTCCCGCACACGGATCACAGCCTTGTAACACTCTAGCATAACCTTGTTAAAAAGACTCGTTTCCAGGTCTTCGAGGACATCGGACACATCCTTCGGTTTTCCACCTATGAGTGAATAACACCGGTGATGCATTCTGTTGAGCATTTGAGACTTGATGTCTTCCCGGCAAAGGAGACAAGCGCAGGCATTCCCGTCTTCCGACAGGAGCTGCTCAATAGCTTGGTCGGCCACGTCTTCCATGGCGTTATGGATAGCATAGTCCTCCGGTCGTATCCTCATACACATCCCCCTCACCTATGGGCTATAATCAAACACTCTTCACCGCCACTATATGTCTGCAGAGCAGAGTTGTTGTACACTCCCTCTACGGCAAAGCCTACCCTCTGCAACAACCTAACCATTCTTTCGGGATCAAGCACCGCTTCTCTGCTTGAAAACACGGTAATCTCAGGGTGACCCGGATCTTTGGAATATATGTAATTGATCTGGTTGAGCAAGCGCAAATCCGTTGTTAATCCCTTGATCTGAACGACACTTAAGAAGATCTCTTCCGTCAAGGGGTGCATACCCTGGAGAGCTAACTCTGGCCATCCTTCTCCCAACTCAACCGCGCCAGCCAAGAAGTCAAACGCTAGGTAGCCTCTGGGTGTTAGGTGATTATAACAGGTGCGCAAGACCTTGACGCGGTCCTCATCACTGTGCATATACATCATGGAGCAATACGGTATGATGATTGTGTCAAATGGGTCCGCAAAGGAAAAAGAGCGCATATCGCCCTTCACCAATTCGACCCTGTGCGCACTTGAGCCAAGGCGTTTCTTGGCCTGGTCCAACATGGCGGAGGATAAATCGAGGCCGGTCACCTCGAGTCCGGCTTCTAGTAGAGCTGGAATCAAACGCCCTGAACCGCAGGCTAGATCAAGAACCCTACCTCCCTGCTCTGCCGCGAACTGTACGTAGAAGCGATCATCACTTCCACCACTTACCAGCAGATCATATAGTTTCGCATTAGCGTAGGGATCCCCTTTTTTTGCCCTTTTCTTATGCAACAATTCCTGTGCGAATCCAAAATAGTCCTCCATAGTTCTAACGACGCTTATCGATGAAGGCGCCTTCGGCACTCCGCACACGCCCGACATAGGCTCTGTTCGATTGCTTTCCACTTTGTAGCTTCTTGGCTTCGTCCCGCAACTGGCCGAGACTGCCCTTGACCAGGGATTCTAACATCCCGTTCTGTTCTTGAACTCTCAGCATCTCTTCCTGCAAAGCGCGTTTTAGCAGCCCAACCTCTTGATCGGTTCCTTGCTCCTCTAAGGACTCCATCGTTTCGGTAAGCTCATCAATTCTCGTGATAACTGCCGTTCGCTCGTCGAGTAGTGTAAAAAATTCCTCCCCAACGGCATCGTCACCGGCGAGTTGAAGAGGGGCAAACTCAGCCATGGATGCGCTGAGTCTGCCCAACTCCTTAAAAAGATTTAGTTTTTGCTGGTAAAGATTCATAAGCACGTTTTTCATCACCCCTGCAGGCTAGCAAGCTGTTGCGTGAGCCAGTCTCCTTGAGAATAAAGCTGACCGAGGATCCTTTCCATGGCCGTAAACTTATTCCACTGGTTTTGCTCGTAGCGTAGAAGGCGTTCCTCCATGGCGCTGAGTCGCGACTCGTAGTCCCGGATCCTCTCACCAAAGGAACTTTGATCATACGGATCGCTTGCCTTGCCAGCGGTCTTGGTCAGGCGAGCCATACCCGTATCTAAAGCAGTTGCTAGCCTCCTGGCTAGACCCGTCTCACCTGCATTGTCGCTTTGCTTGGTAAAGAGTTGTTGCACACCGACAGGATTTTCCTCTATGGCTGAACGGAGTTTGTCTTCGTTGATGTTCAGACGGCCATACTCGTACCAAGAGCCTGTGGTAATCCCGATCTGGGAGAGGGTCATGTTGCCCTTGCCATCTTCACCCTCAACTACGCCGCCTAGGGCTAAGCGCATTTCACTGAGAATCCCTCTGATGACGGAATCAGAGCGGAGTAAACCGCTTTTTGCCTTTTCCTCCCAAATCTCAATATCTTTATCTGATAAATCGGCCCTTTGGGCGTCTGTCAGAGGCGGAAAGTCCCTGAACACCTCTTCACGCGTGGCCAGGTTCAGCTCATCAACGAGCTCATTATAGAGGTTGACGAATTCCTTAACTTTATCAACGACAGCATCAACGTCTTGGCGAACTTCAATGCGCACTTTAG
>CAZAJB010000119.1:0-5757 GCA_964485345.1 uncultured Clostridiaceae bacterium | reverse complement strand
TTTAGTTCTAACGCTTTTGGTTGTTGTATTGTTGAGTATGCCGGTCTTGGGTGCCGAGTATGACTTTAACGGTCGCACCATCAAGATCGCGGGCCATGTCGGAGACGGTATGAGGGAGTACTTTACAGATGGCGAAGGGCGCGGACGCTTGGAAAAAGTGGAGGAAGCCTTTAATGTAAAGATCGAGTTTGTCCAAATCGAATGGGATGGTGCAGAAAACCGCATTCTGACCAGCATTGTGGCAGGAGATCCACTTGGCGATCTACTCTATGTCTCCAATCGCTGGCTCCCACTTTTGGCAGGAAACGGTGGTCTGCTCCCTCTAGACGATGTCTTGACAGAAGACTACTACGCCAACTTGCCAGGATCCCATACGAACATGCGGGAATTGTATTCCAGCTATCAGGGTAAGAGCTATGGTATCTCTGTGAACGGTAGCTATCAGCGCAATATGGATATTGGTTCTGCCCAAGGTTGGATTTACAACCGGGATCTATTTGTCGAAGCCGGTTTGCCTACCCCCAACGAACTGCAAAATGAGGGTAAATGGAACTGGGATACGATGAAAGAATTGGCCATTGCCTTGACGAAAGATCTCGATGGCGACGGAGTCATTGATGTTTACGGCGTGGGTGCGCGCCTCGATCCCTGGCCGGTAGAACAGGAGATGGCAGCGTACGCTAATGGCGGCGGAATGATGAAGCTTGTAGACGGGAAAGCAGTCTATGCCATGAACGATCCTGAAGCCATTGAAGCCATTGAGCTTTGGAAAGAGCTCGATCAGGTGCACCGTGCTGTGATGGTTGGGGACAAATACGATATTCGAGCAGAGTTTAACCAGGGCAAGGTAGCCATGTTCCGTCTGGATCTCTATGGCTTGCCCGATCATGCTAACCAGGTTGACTTTGACTATGGCTGGGTCTTCTTCCCCATGGGACCCAAGGCTGATGATTTTGTGAACCCGGTGTGGGGTTTTGAGATGTTTGTCTTGCCCATCACCTGTCAAGAACCTGAGGCACTGGTTCAGTTGGTGGATATGCTCTTTGAAACCACCGGCAAGTATCGGGATCTGGATGCCTATGAAGACGAGTATGTGGAGTATTTCTTGCCCTATGTAAGGGATTGGGATTCTCTGGAGACCATTAAGGAAATGCTACACAAAGCTAGACTATGGGATAATATTCCTGGTTTAGACATGGAGCTGAACGAAGCCTTGGTCAAGGCCACCATGGGGGCCACAAGTGCCAAGAGTGAGATGGATGCAGTTGCACCCATCGTCCAGTCTCTGCTGGATCAAGCATATAATCAATAGTAACGATAGGCCCTCAGATTCTGGGGGCCTTTTTAGGAGGTTCTTATGGCTAGCAAGTGTTTGTGTATGATCATCTGCCTGCTACTTTTCTTCCCCCAAGGCGTATGGGCCAGGGTGCAAAAGGAGATTCCGTTAGTTGCCAAGATGCCCGACCGACCTCAGCCCCTTAAGGCGCGAGACTGGAAGCAAACCGCCCAAGCATACGACGAGCTCGTCTTTGACTTTAGCCAAGAGGGGCCTTTTTTGCCCCTAATTTCTTGGGATCTTGGATCGGTCAATTTTCAGCAAAAGAGTTTTTTTCTCCCTTCCTACGTAGGTGACTACCGCGCCCAGCCTGGTAGTCAAGAAGCGATCAACCTTATGGCCGCCGTTGTAGGGGCCACTCTTGTGGGAATTGATAAGAGCAATCAGCATGGTGAAAACTGGGTGCTGATGCTAAAGGAGTTTTACAACGACAGAAATGGACTGAATTTGGTTCTCAATAACCCCAGTGGCAATACAGGTTCTTTATGGTATATGGTTTTCCCCAGTATGCTCTTTTTCATGGCCCTTGATCTCTACCCTGAACTAGGGGGAGTTGAAACCCTCTCCACGAGTGGAGAGCCCCTAACTATGCATGAGATTGCAGTTAGGACCGCTTATAGATATTTGGAAATGGTTGAGTCCCAGGAGGGGTTTAGCTTTACTGGCTATGACTTTATGGCGCAAGCACCCATCGAGCTTAGTTGGCAAATAGAGGCCGATGGGGCTGCTGGGCTGGCCTGGCTTTGTTATCAGGCCCATCGAAAATTGGGAGATGAACGCTTTTTAGAGGGAGCTAAAAAATGTCTGCTCTATCTTACAGGTCTAGATAAAAATCCTTTTTATGAAGTCTTACTACCCTATGGAGTATATAGTGCGGCCCGGTTAAATGCCGAGGAGGGCTTGGAGATCGATCTACATAGGTTGATGCGGTGGTGTTTTCAGTCTTCCGATGTGCGCAAAGGCTGGGGTGTGATTGCTGATCGCTGGGGCGACTATGATGTTCATGGCCTAGTGGGAAGCCGCACAGATGGGGGTGGCTACGCTTTTGCCATGAATAGCTTTCAAATGGTTGCAAGTCTTTTGCCGGTGGTGCGATATGATCCCCGTTATGCAGATACTCTGGGGAAATGGGCTTTGCAAGTCGTCAATAATGCCCGGCTCTTTTATCCAGACGAGATCCCCTCTGAGCTACAGTCCAATCCCCTGTGGCTGCCCTTTAGTCAGGGTGTGATTGCTTATGAGGGTTTGAGAAAGCAAGAGCATGAAAAGACTCCTTATGCCACAGGTGATGCCATGAAGGGTCAGTGGGCTTCTACAAACTATGCCCTTTATGGCAGTTCTCATGTGGGATTTTTAGGAGGCCTCATCAATGTGTGGGATGGAAAAATCTTGCAGCTTGATCTCCTCAAAACAGACTTTGGAGCAAGGGAAGCCTATCCCACGTATTTGTATTACAATGCCACAGAAGATGAAGCGACCATTACCGAAAGTGGCCTACTTTATGACTTGGTGACGAAGGAGTTTTACGCAGACAACGAGGTGACTCTGGCCGCGAACGAGGCCGCGGTGCTGGTTGTCTTGCCCAGGGACAAAGGGAAAGTCTATCGTGGCAACGCCCTCGTAGTCGATGACGTGGTGGTGGACTATATGGCGAACATGGTGGCCTTTGTTAGTCCCCAGGAAGGGGAGCTGGTCTCGGGAGACCTTACCCTCGCGCTTGACCTGGTTTTGCAGGACAATCGCATTGAAGAAGTGGTACTCCACTTGGACGGGAAGGAGATCTATCAAGATCGTAAGTTACCTCAAGGTTCCATCGATACCACCGTGTTTAGGAACGGCTCATGGCACGAACTAGAGGTTTGGGTCACTCTCCAAAACGGAGTGAGGCTTACGGATACGGTGCGTTTTCAAGTGAACAACCCATCTTAGGACGGGCCAAGGGCGATGATCTTACCAATTGGCTAACTGATGAGGTGGAAGTAATGGAGCGGAACAACGCAGTGACAATCACATCCAAGGCGGGTTTTACCCGGGTTTTCGCTATTTCTAGGTTGTTAGCAGGGAATTACCCCGAGTTGACGAAAACGTAACAATAACCCAAACACTCGAAATGAGATTATGGTGAGGTTGTCCTGCTACAGGAACTGTGGGCTGTTATCGAATAGATATTACATTTGATACTTCGGGATGTGCGAGACATAATATGTCTTAACCAAGTTCTGCGGGAGGTGAGTTGCAATGGCCAGATCTATCCGAGTCGATGTTAGCCGTGATGTTCTAGAGTGGGCGGTGGACAAATCCGAGAAGAGAGTTCAACTTGAACAACAACTCCCTATGCTGAATAGGTGGCTTGATGGTGAGGTAAAACCAACTCTCCGTCAATTGGAGGATTTGGCGAAGAAGACTTATGTTCCACTTGGAGTGCTGTTTCTCCCTGATCCTCCAACAGAGGAGCTCGCAATTCCAAATTACCGAACATTTGGCGACGATGTGCTAGCAGAACCGAGTCGCAATTTGCTAGATACCGTCCAGATAATGATGGCTCGGCAGACATGGCTCCGGGAATATCTGATTGAAGATGGTTTTGGTCCCAAGAGCTTTGTTGGTGCGGCCAGCGTCACCGACGATGCTTGGGAAGTTGCCGACAGCATTAGGAGTGCGCTTGGTCTGTCCGTGGATTGGGCGGATAGTACGAGTACGTGGGAAGATGCTCTGGTCAAGATCTTTCGGAGTGCTGAACAAGCCGGAATTATGGTAGTCAGAAACGGAGTAGTGGGTAATAACACGAGGCGTAAACTTGATACCATGGAGTTCCGTGGGTTTGTCTTGGTTGATGAGTATGCTCCATTAATCTTTATCAACGGGGCAGACTATAAAGCGGCTCAGATGTTCACGTTAGCCCATGAACTAGCTCATCTATGGCTTGGACGTAGTGCCGTATTTGACTTGGCGTTTCTCCAACCCGCTGATCATGCCATAGAAAGAGTCTGTAACAGAATCGCTGGTGAGTTCTTGGTACCAACGGAGACACTGCATGGAGATTTACCACAACGACTTCGTCAATCCGATCATGCCACTGTGTGGCGTGATATGGCGAGGCGTTATAAAGTCAGTCCGCTGGTTATTGCAAGACGCGCGCTCGACACCGGAATGATCAGCCATGATGCATATCGAACTTATTATCACAGTTATTTAGATGGAATGAGGAAGCGACAACTACGACGAGAACGAGATGATGAAGGCGGAGATTTTTACCACAACCAGAATTATCGTGTAGGACGTCTCTTCTTCACGCATGTTGCGAATGCTGTTAAGGAGAGTAACCTCCTTTATCGTGAAGCGTATAGGCTGACTGGACTTTCTGGTGATACGTTCGCAGAATATGCGAAGCGTCAGTTAGGGGGGATATGGGAATCAGAGGTAGGATTGCATATCTCCTAGACGCTAGTGTCTTTATCGAAGCCGCCCGAAGGTACTACGCTTTCGACATCGTACCCTCTTTTTGGTCGAGAGTAGTCGGGTTAGCGGCTGATGATATGGTTTTGACTATTGATCGGGTTCGTAACGAGATTGAACACAGCCATGACACGTTGGCCAGTTGGCTGATTGACGACTTTTCGCATTGGGTAGTAAGTACAGGCGACGGGGACGTTGTGCAGGCCTATAAGGCCATAATTCAATGGGTCTACGATCCCAGTCGTGCCTTTTTCGATTATGCAAAGAATGGTTTTGCGTCTGGAGCTGACCCATGGCTTATTGCCTATGCTACCGCTCATAATTGTTGTGTAGTGACACAGGAAACGTACAAGCCTGGTATTCAGAGGCAAGTACCAATTCCTAATGTTTGCCGTGAGTTTGGTGTTCGATATCTTGACACATTTGTCATGATGCGGGAGTTGTCAGTGGCCATCTAGGGGCCCTCCAAGGGCTTGACGGCAAAGAGTAGAAGTGGCCGAGCAATCCATGCAATGTGCCCGCAAGAGAAGGGCACGACATATGCCACTGCACCCGCCCACTTCAGAGAGAGTACCCATTCCTGGGTGCAATCCTATATGCCTTGAACCTCCCACGACTAAAGTCACGGGTGTTCTCGGCTAGATCATAAACGCTTTTCTAATTGAAGAACTTCCACAGTCACCTGGAAGTACGCAAAGTGCGTTCTCTTCGTGCTTTTGATGTGTTCCAACACTATCAAAATCCGCGTTTGGGAGGCACTTTTTTTACCTTTGTTCTCAGGTATGTCTGACCTGCAAGGAAAGACGCCGGCACGGCGCCTCCTACTCGATTGGGTTTCTGTTGAGTCCTTATTATGTTGTTCCGCGTCCAGAGCCCTGATAGCCAATGTATGATGGGCGTTGAGCCTGAGGCTTGCATTGTACAGTGAATGGGCAATAATGGGCACAACAGATTTCATAATCCCC
>CAZAJB010000118.1:0-5858 GCA_964485345.1 uncultured Clostridiaceae bacterium | reverse complement strand
TTAACAGCAAGCGTCCTGGCCTGGTAAATGGCATACTTATAAGCTGGGTCATCTTGTGCTTTAGTCGCTGCATCGATCCAAGCCGTCTCATGGAGCCCTATAGCCGTTTGGGTACGCTGCGTTGCTGAAGCATCAGCTACACCAACGAGCAAGAGACAAAGAACGCCGAAAATCCAAGTAATCCAGATAGGTCTCGTCAACCGAATTCCCCCTTTTATGCAAAACGCCGGCCACCGCTATCATGTTCTTATTAGTCTTTTGTCTGGGAAAACCTGCTGCCTGGAAGTCAACGGCAGGTTTAGGCGTATAATGCGGCGCTACAAGAAAAAAACCCCCTACCCTGAGTGGTAGAGGATGTACTATCATATCAACATTTCACCGCGACAGATCAAACACCAGGAGATCCAAAGATAATTAAGCACGGGTCTGCGATCCACTGCCGACTTTTGCTATCACAAGCCCAGAGAGCACCGCAATAACGCCGGACAAGGTAAAGACCGTGCGAATTCCGAAGTAGTCCCCAAGGGCTCCAGCCGCTAATGGCGCAAGAAAGCGAGCAATGTTCATCATGGTGACATACCATCCCAGGGCTGTTCCAAGGCGCTCCCGGGGAGTGAGCCTCGTTATGAAAGCTATGACCACAACGTCACTGATGGCCATACTAATGGAATGTAAGGGTTGAATGAAGTACATTGGCATCGCTCCTGTCACAAGGGACATGAGCAGCCACCTTATTCCCCCCATCACCATACCGCCTGCAAGCAATACGACACTAGACAGACGGTCTGACATCACTCCAAGTACCAGCATCAGAGGAACCTCTGGCCAGGATTGGATAGAGGATATCCAGCCAAACTGTTGATTGCTTACACCTATATCATGCAGCAAAAAAATGTAGTTGAGGTGACTACTCATGGTTTGGGCAAAGGTGAAGAAGGCAAAGACAAAGAAAAGTACCTTCAACTCTCTGGGAAGCTTATATCTGCTGTGCACTGAGGTTAGCCCTGATTCTGTAGGGGGATCATCTAAGGAGCATCTTTCCTTGGTTCCAAACCCTACAAGGGTAGCAGATACCAAGAGAAACGCTGCCGCAACATAATACGTGTACTCAAACCCCAAGTGGTCGCGCATTGTGCCGATAAACAGTGTCGCAATAACCCACCCCAGCGAAAAAGACGCGCGGTAGAAGCCATGCAACCGACCCATGTGGCCCTTTTTCCCAAACCGAGAAACCCAGTTTACGGAGGTGGCGTTAAACATGGCACTAGACATCTGAATGGTGGATGACAGCACCATCAACCCAAACATGGATGACGCATGGGGAAAGGCTAGGACCGAAGGGAATAGCATGATTACTGCCGCGATCACCAGAGGCTTTCTCCGCCCCCAGTGATCAGATAATTTCCCTATGGCCACCTGGGTAGCAACAACCGAGAGTGTTGCTACTGCTTGGATCAGCCCAAAGTCCCCTAAAGAAAACCCCAGGTCAATAATTCGCACTGAAAGCTGCGGGGTTATCAACCCAAAACACATGTATGTCAACATACCTGTAAACCATAAGACCGTATACTGGCCCATAAAGTCGCTTTTCACGCCGACCATCTGCGATCTCTTACCTGAATCAACTGCCGTTTTCATACATTGCTACCCCTAACAGATCGCGATCAGGCTATACTTTGGTCTTGAACCGCAAGAACTCTGGCAACCCTTCATCTAAATTTAGACCACGTCTCTTCGCTAAAGAATAGGCAAACAACTGCAATGCGAGTGTGCTCTCTAGAGCAATAAGCTCTTCCAAATCTTTGGAAAGGACGATCGTTTCTGCTTGTCCCCGCAACTCTAGCTGATCTGCAAACTGAGGCGCAGTAATTACCAGTAAGGGCGATCCTATGGCATTTGTGATCTGGCTCAGCTCAACAGCTGTACGAATGTCTGCTTTACGGGCAATGATACATATAAAGCCGTCACTGCTATCCCTTGAATATGACGCTCCATGACGCATATGCTCCGTATAGTATCCCACGGAGTTGATTCGTGCAATTTCGATGAGCTTAAGTGCCATTTCATGGACAACACTCCAACAGACTCCCCCGCCTACAACTACAATCTCGCCTAGTTGGCCGAAGCTATGTGTTGTGGGCCAGCTTAGCGAATCCATCTCCGCTATGAATCCAGATAGCGAATCATTTAGCACCTTGGCAAGTGTATCAAAACGAGTGGTATAATCCGCACTGACATGCGATAGCATCTGAAGCAACGCGACTAAGGACAATGTGTAACCTTTTGTTTTTGGCCCCACGGTCTCGTCTATGGCATTAAAGCTCACCTGAGCATCTGCCATTTCGCCTAGGGGTGTATCTAGACCTCCGCACAGGGCTAAAACAGGTGCCTTAAGCTCCTTTGCCCTCCGACAGGCCTCCAGTGTCACATCAGACCGGCCAGTATGTGATATAAGTACGACTGGCGTATCCTTTCCTACCATTTTATCAGGAATGGATTCAACAAACTCCAATGCATCAACGGTGTCACAAGCTACGCCCAGATATTTCTCAAACATATACTTACCAAATAGACCCGCATGAAACGATGTTCCGCAACCCACAAAATAAACTCGCTTAGCGCTCTTGAGAAGGGCTAGAAAATCGCGGGCACTGGGGACTAGTTCTGTATGCACCAATTCTTGTACCCCTTGGGGGGTCTCGAGAATGTAATTTCGAATCATGTCTCAACCTCCATCGGTTCTTGCTTCACCTTGCTTATAACGATTGCATAAATACATCAATTAGTTTTTGATCAACATCATCATGTCCCTTGAAGGAGTTTACATAGTCCTTGAAGCCATCAAGTGTCACAGCCTGTTTCCGTACATTTGACAAATAGGCTGAACCTAGTACGGCCATGATCTCGGCGCCACGGGTTTGATTAAGGACTGATTCTTTGTCTTCAAGTACCGATACAAGGAAATTCCGAATTTCGGCTTGGAACGATACGCTTTCTGACTCTGTCTCAGGCACCTTAATGATGCTCTCGCCGGCCCCATACTTCAGCACCCTAAGGGCAACATGCCCCTCCTCATCGATCTCGCTGAGGAGTTCGCCCTCTGTCCCACAAACCTTTACATACCCCTTGATATCATCAGTTCTAGAAGCCAACTCTCCTCCAGACCAAGTAGCCTCGATCATAGCTGTAGCCCACTTGCCCCGTTCCTTAGCCTCAAACAGCACCATGAAATGAGCGTCATCGTCCACACGTATCTCTTGCAGGCGTCCCTCGATGATCCGTTCTTTGTGATTGATGCAGATCTTCTTGCTATCCACTGTTTTGGGTACATATTGATCAAACCCGAGCAAGTACCAAGCGGCCGTGGTAGCGTGAAATCCGTAATCCAGCATGGCGCCTCCGCCACTGATGCTTGGGTTCCAGAACCACCGATTGTTTTCAGGTCCGTGCGAACCCCGAGGCAACCAAATGGACTCCACATCCCCAATGGCCCCGCTGGCTATGACATGCCTCATCATTTGATATTTGGGCAGGAACACATTATCGTCATTTACCTGGTAAAAAGCCTTCGCTTCAGAAAGACCATCAACCTGTGTTGCTTGGTTCCAGGTGAGGGCCATGGGCTTCTCCGACATAACATGCACACCCTGCTTAAGTGCCTGTAAAGCATAGGGAACATGCCACTTAACGGGTGTGCAAATGTCAATCACGTCTACATTTTGCAGCAACTCGTCCGCGCTCTCATAGACGCGTAAGGCATCTATATTCCTTTGCACCTTTTCCCGTAAGGACTGGTCCAAATCGTCCCGCTCTAGAATGGTCCTAAGATTACTCTGGTGCAGAGCAAGTGCCTTGGCGGATCGCATGGGGCAAATGTCATAAAACGCCACTAGTTGGGCCAAGTCCAATACACTTTCATAGCTGGGGATGTGAGCCCCACAAGCAATATTACCGCAGCCAATTACGCCTACCTTTAAGTCGCCTGTAATACGCATTACGAAAAAACCCCCTCAAATCACGTACATTGTGTTGCGTATAGCCTGTTTTTGTAAGAGGATGGGACGCGCACACGCGTCCCACCCCTGTTTGGTTAAGCTTTATAAGGTTCCATTAATGTGCGTATAATCGTCAGGGCGTTTTCTTCAACACTCAACTTCTCATCAGCCAACTCACTGCAGAATTGACGGAACTGCTCCAGCGTCACTGGCTTTCTACCCTTTAACTCACTTAGGTAGGCTGCTCCCATAACTTGCATAATACCCGAGCCAACCTCTGCGTTTAGGATGGACACCTTATCTTGCCGAATGCACTCAATGAAATTCTTAATTTCATAGGCGTAGGCCACTTCATCAGACAGTGTTCCGCCCGCGGGTATTAGGCGTTCCCCATACCCATAGCGTTCTAGTTTGATATACGACGCGCCTTCGTCATCAATGTATCCTGTAGCTTGGCCTTCACTTCCTTGGATCCGAATGAAGCCATTGTGCGCTCCACTTGTTCGGCCTAGTTCGGGGAAGGACCAGGTGGCCTCAATAACGGCGTCACACCAGTTGCCGTCGGGCTGTTCAAACTGGACCTTAATGTGAGCATCATCGTCTACATTAATTGTCTGGATCAAACCTCCGAGGGGTCTTGTCTTCATCAACGATTCAATTCGCATGGACTTGATTTTCACAGGTACACTATCATATCCAATGAGGTACCAAAGCGAAGCAATGGCATGAGTTCCATAGTCCATAAGAGAGCCGCCACCGCTAACTTCAGGATCCCAGAACCATGAGCGGGCCTCTGGGCCATGCCCACCGCGAGCAACCCACATAGACTGTACGTCGCCAACTAGGCCGGCCTCAATGATATTCCTTAGTGTGTCGTATCTCGGAAGAAAGACATTGTCATCGAGCAATTGGTATTTTGCCTTGCTGGTTTTTGCAGCTGCAACAACTTCCTTCGCTTCCCACCACGAACGACCCATGGCCTTTTCACTCATAACGTGCACACCAGCCTTAAGGGCCATCAGGACATAGGGAATGTGGAACTTTACTGGTGTAGCAACATCAACCACATCTACGTTCTTCAAAAGCTCCTCTGCTGACTCATAGACAGTCAAGTTCTTCAGTGTTGCACGATGTTGAGCCGCGAGTTTCGCAGGTATATTGTCATCAGCCCAGCGCCATGAATCGACCCACCTTACCTCGTCGTCAAGGGGCGTCTCCAACTCTACGATTTTAGCCTCAAGCATGCTGGCATAGCGATCACGAATCCATGTAGCTCTGTCTTGGCTGATATCATAGAAAGCCACCAACTCTACGTCTGGCATCTCCAAGAAGGCAGGCATATGGGAACTGCTAAAGACCATTCCACAACCAATCACGCCTACTCTGATTTTTTTACTCACTTTCGTCACACTCCTTGTTTAGTTTCTTTTACCCCTTCATTCCAGTTAGGGCCACACCTTCGACGAACTGTCTTTGCATAACCAGAAAGACAACGATGACAGGAAGCACAACAAGCGTCGATGCCGCCATTTGAAGATGATAAGCGCTAACATGTTCCTGTGTAAACATGGACATACCAACAGGCAGAGTCCTCATGTTTCTTGAAGTTGTGATGATCATGGGCCACAGCAAATCGTTCCACGTCCACCTAAATTGGTAGATTGTCAGAGTGGCCATAGCTGGCTTAACCATGGGCAGCACGATACAACGGAATTTGCCAAACTCTGTACAACCATCGATCTCAGCCGCATCGATAAGGGAGTCTGGGACTCCCATAATAAACTGCCTAAGCAAAAAGATACCGAAGGGCGACACAAGTGTAGGTATCACAATGGCTGCAAGGGTATCGACTAAACCAAGGCT
>CAZAJB010000117.1:0-5973 GCA_964485345.1 uncultured Clostridiaceae bacterium | reverse complement strand
TAGTCCGTCGCCTAAGAAGTTGAAGGCCAAGACGGTGATCACCACAAACAGACCAGGTAGGAGCAACCAGGGATAGAGGGCGACAGTGCTGATGTTCTGTGCTTCCTGCAGAAGCACTCCCCAACTGATGGTTGGGGCTCGAAGTCCCAGTCCTAAAAAGCTTAAGCTCGTCTCGCTCAGAATCATACTAGGAATAGCAAGGGTGACCGAGGCCACAATATGGCTCATAAAAGAAGGTACCATATGCCTGGTAATGATCCTCAGCTGCTTAGCTCCAACTAGACGAGCGGCCAAGACAAAGTCTTCCTCTCGTAATGAGAGAAACTTACTGCGCACCACCCGGGCCAGACCCGTCCATCCCACTAGGGACAAAATGATCGTCATGCCAAAGTAAATACGCACCGGGGGCCAATTGGGCGGTAAGGCAGCGCTCAAACCCATCCAGAGAGGCAGAGTGGGAATACTGACCAAGAACTCGATGATGCGCTGCACGATGTTGTCAATCAGTCCACCATAGTAGCCGGAAATTCCACCTACGATGATGCCGATCACCAGGCTCAGCAAGACCCCAGCTAAGCCAATGGAGGTGGAGATGCGCGAGCCATGAAGGATGCGCGAGAACATATCGCGGCCCATACGATCTGTGCCAAGAAGGAAGAGGGTACCCTCCTTTGTTCCAAACAAATGCAAATCTGTCTTGAACAAGCCCAACAGCTTGTATTCGTGACCTCGTACAAGAAAGAAAATCGGGTGTTCTTGGCTCTGGTCTTCTGTATAGATCCTGCGGAAGGTCCTGGTATCCATTTTCATCTCATAACCATAGACAAAGGGGCGCAAGGAAAAACCGTTTTCTCCTACAAAGTGAAGCTTCTGGGGAGGCGCATAGATGTGCTTAGCGTCATGGGCACTGGGGTTATAAGGGGAAACAAAGTCGGCAAAGATGGCCAATAAATAAATAAGGACTAAGACAATCCCACCCAAGACCGCCAGGCGATGTTTGCGAAATCTCCACCAGATCAGCTGCCCTTGCGAGGCCCTATAGAGTTTTTCGTCAACCGGCTCAGCCGCTTGGGGTGTAATATTTGCTTCCATGAGTATCCTCCTATTCGTAGCGGATCCGGGGATCAATCCAGGCCAGCATGATGTCGGAGATCAGGGTACCGATCACCGTTAAAAGACTGAGGAACATAATGAAGGTTCCGGCCAGGTACATGTCCTGTTGCAGCAGGGCATTGAGCAAGAGGGGCCCGGTTGTAGGGATATTGAGCACAATGGCCGCAACGCCCTCCCCGGAGACCAGACCTGGTAATGACCAGCCTACCGTGGCCATAAAAGGAATCATGGCAATACGCACGGGATATTTAAACAGCAAGCGTCCTTCTGAAAGGCCCTTGGCCCGGGCTGTGACCACATAGGCCTTATTGAGCTCATCAAGAAGGTTGGCCCTGAGGGTACGAATGAACGAAGCCGTTCCCGAGAGGCCCACCACTACAACTGGTAACCACAGGTGTTTGAGCATATCCCAGACCTTAGCGAGGTTCCAGGGGGCGTCGACAAATTCTGGCGAAAAGAGGCCCCCCACGCTCACCCCAAACTGACTGTAGGCGACCCACATTAGCACTAAGGCCAGCAAAAATGTGGGAGTGGCCAAGCCAATAAATCCGATCAACGTCAAGATATAGTCCAGGACAGAGTACTTGTGGGTGGCGGAGTAAACACCGATAGGAAAGGAAACAACCCAGGTAAAGAGCATGGTGACTCCAGAGATGACCACCGTGAGGGCAAGTCTCTCCCAGATTAGATCGGACACAGGACGTTTCCAGCTGAAACTGTAACCAAAATCTCCTCTGAGCATGCCCGATACCCAAGTAAAGTACTGCTTGTACAGGGGCTGATCAAGACCGTAACGAACTCGCAGTGCCGCCACTTCAGCCTGGTCAATAGCCTGTCCACTTTGACTCAGTTGGGATATATACGACGTGAGGAAGTCACCAGGCGGCAGCTGAATAATGATAAAGGAGAGAATGGAAATGGCAATGATCACCGGGATCATGTACAAACAGCGTCTTAGAATATAACCTGCCAAAATATCTCCTCCTACAGTTGGGCAAGATTGGTCTCGTAGCAGAGGCGAATCTCTAGTTTTCCGCTTGCATTTTGCAGCAAGAGGGTTTCGTCGTCTAGCAAGATATCTGCAGCAGGGGTTCCCCCTACTGTAATATCCTTGATTTTTCGCTGCCCTGGCGTTCTAAGTCGTAAGTAGAGGCCGGCAATGGGTTCGTCTCGGGAAATATCGACCTGAACATCGATAAATCCTTCATCTAGGTGAGATTCAATGGTGTAGGAGATGGGTCCAAAAAGTGTTGGAGCATCTTGCACCTGAATTTTCTTGCCAGCTTCCAGCCATCCCCGCGGGGTTGCTGCTGCTAGATGTAAATCTTGGGCGATTCCTCGATCATCGGTGGTCTCTCGCACTAGCATCAAACGCAGAGTATGCAGGAAGAGAGAGTTGTTGGTGCTGTTAGGAGGCAAGTACATGCTCCTAAAGTAATCATCGCCACAAACATCGACCTCTTCGCCTTCTGCAGAGACAAAGGTGTCTCTCGTCATGCCATGGGCGAGTTTGCCGTAGAGTGTCATGACCAAGCGATCGGCCTGATCGTTATCGGCCAAGAATTTGGCGTAGGATACGGCATAGACATTGTCAACGCCAGAGGAGCGCATACCTGTCCAGCCATGAACCTTACAGGAGCCTACCGGAATGCCTAGATAGTTAAAGCGCAGCATGCCCATGAGGATGGCTCCGTAGTTGTGTAGGTAACGCAAAATGGCCTCTGACTCGCTGCCTGGCTGAAAGAACCCTGGTGCATAGGAGTTTGGAGCCACGAGTAACCAGTAGCTGCCCTCTGTGGTAGCTGTAATGGGATCATAGGGCTTCTTGGCGTTTTGATCGAGTAGGCTTACAGGTACAAAGAGTGAGCTATCGTCTAGTTCTACCTTCGATGCTTCGACGGCGCGCCGAATGGCAGCCTGGAAGTCTGCAGCAATTCTGCTATACTTTTCCTCGAGCTCAGGGTAGCCCATCTGACCCCAAACCACCGCCATATCACGCAGTCCTCGCCAACAGTCCACTTGGAAGTGCAGGGAGTAAAACCTTTGATCAGGGTCGCTGATGTCGGTGCCTCCCAACTCAGGCCGCAGCAGTCCGTTAACATCCGCCATCGTCTGCTGAGCAAGATCCTCGGCATAGGCAAGCAGTACAGCGTGATTTGCCACAGCGAGGGAGGAGTCACCGGTGAGATGATAGTAGCGAGCTACATGTTTGAGCCTGGTGCCCTTCTCCCAATTTGCCTCATTCGGTCCATCGATCATCTTTTGAATGCCAGCTTTGTAGTTTTCCCCATGACCAAACAAAGCTAGGGCCTCGATGGAGTCGCTACTCTCGGCATTAAACTCAGTTTCATAGAGATTGCCGATACTGTACTTCCAGTTCATGAGTAAGTTCTGGATGATCAAGTTCTTTTGGGCGTCCATCACCAAAGGCTCGGGCACAGCAAAGACGGTACCTCGATCGAGGCGTTCTTGCCAATAGGTCTCGGTGCACTCCCTGGCAGCTCGATACTGATTTTCGTCAATGTCAGATAGCCCACAGATCGCCGGGTTATTGAGGCGCAGAAAGACGATTTCTTGCGTGGATGTGGCAGAAGGCTGTAGTGTATATGTAACCCTCTCTCCATCAAAGGTCGCACCCGGACTGAAGACATAGTGCGTACCGTCTGGGCCGATCAGGCAATTACCGCGCCAACTCAAATTGGAGTCAGCTGGGTCAATAACTATCTTTACCGCCCCAGCTAAGACACTCGGTCCAATCTGTAGTCTGACCATGCTCACCAGCGAATCGATCCCGATAATTCTTGTGGCAAAGGACTCTTGCTGGTATGTGAGGCCTGAGGCATCCACATAGCTGTTTTGCAGAATCGGTAAGAAGCCTGAGGCGAGTCTGGGTCCATCCAGATTCTCCAGACAGGAACCATACCGCTCGTTGCCCTCGGGACCGACAAAGAGGGTGCACTTTCTTCCCTCAAAATGATCTGAGATAATTTGGCTACCATCGGCTACATGCAGGGCAAAGGCTTTGCCTCCTAAGTCATGATCCATCAGGCCAAAAGGAAGATAATAGATGCTCGAATCGGTCAACCACCCGTGTTCACAAGGTTTGCGCCCCACAAACAGCAAGGGATGGAGCAGCCCTTCTATGGCCTCGTAGGTGGGACCTTCAGGCTGAGCCATCAGGTGTTCTCCCCACAGATCCGTAGGCGAGTTGAGCATGTCTCGCACTCGGTTCTTGTAAGCCTCGGTGTTCGTGTACATGAAATCTCCTCCAAGTAGACATTGTAGACATTCGATTTGTTCTGCCTAATGTTTTCTCCGGAAACTCAACATTTCCTGCTACTTATTAAATCTTTTTTCATATTGTTTGGCGAAAGCCAAAAGAAAAACCCATTATAGCTGGATGGATTCTGAAACGTTTCCGCGTTTCCCCAGCTAAATGGGCATTCAAGTACAAACTATCTGCATTTTATAAATAAACCTAGTTTACGAATGCACCTCAGAGACATCTAGGTAGGCCTCAGTCGTCATTGGCCGTCAGGCGGTGTTGCAAGAGGCTGTCAAAGACCCATGTACTAGCTCCAAGGAGCCGCGCTTTTTCACCTAGTTTGGAGAAGGTGATGGCCGTTCCCCCATCTAGCCTGCCAGAGAACTCCTTCACATAGCGGGTTACCTCTTTACAATAGAATTTTTCTTCCTCCAGTTCATTACCACCAATAACAATGAGAGGCGGATCAAAGAGCCGTTTAAGCGTTATAATGGCTAGGGCCAGGTTTTTAGCCCCTCTACCCATGATCTCCCCCGCCACAACATCTCCGCCTTCGACGGCAACGACAAGATCTCCGATATTGAGATGACCCTTCTCGGCATAGATTTGAGCCAACATAGAGGAAGTACCACTTTGAGCTGCTTCGCTAGCTTGTTGCAGTAGCGCTCGCAGAGAAGCCACCCGCTCTAGGCATCCTCTGTTTCCACATTCGCAGAGGGGGCCATCGGGCTCCACAATAATGTGCCCAAGCTCGCCAGCCATTTTGCTGGCTCCATCATGAATCTGGCCATTGATCATGATTCCGACCCCAATACCAGCTCCCAAGTTCACATACAGGGAATTCTCTGAATCTGCGGCGCCAAAATAATACTCACCAGCAATTGCAGCATGGGTCTCTTTGCCAATGATAATGGGATATGAGAAGGCCTGCTCTAAGACGGAACGCACCGGGACATTCTCCCATTTGAGCGGGAGGGACATCTGGGCGATCCCCGTTTCATCGTCGACTAAACCGGGAATGGCTACCCCAATCCCCACTACCTTATCTCGCACGGACCCCTTCGAGCCCAAAAAATCACTGAGGGCGTGAATGAGCTGCAACATGCGTGTGCCATCCTGCCCGTCTGTATGATAGCGACGAAGCTCCCTGATGGACCCTTTGATATCGATTAGGGCGATCAAAATCTCATCGGAGCTTAGGTCTACCGCAATGCTCCAGCTATGGCTCTCTAGGGCATAGAGCAACGCTTTGCGCCCGCCGGTCGATTCAGTACCTACACTTTGAATGAACCCCATCTCTGACAAGTCCCTAATGATGTTGCCAGCCGTCATGGAAGTCATACCGGTTCTCTTGCCAATCTCGGTCTTTGAAAGGCTACCTTGTTTACGGAGTATATCATAGACTAGTTGGCGATTATTGCGATAAGTCGAGTTAGCATTACCGCTCAGACCATTACGAAAGCCATTCATACTAGTCATTCCTCCCTTCATAAAGTACCCTATTAGAGTTCGGTACTTGGGCGAAATAACCTTTTGGCTTAAGAAAACTTATTTATGAAGGACTCGCGAGGGGCCTGGAACCCGCGCAATTGCGC
>CAZAJB010000116.1:0-6014 GCA_964485345.1 uncultured Clostridiaceae bacterium | reverse complement strand
GCGCGCTAGCCAAACTGCGCCACGCCCCGACTGACAATGTCAATCTTACCACACACATCTGAGCGGTGTCAACTGCTTTTCTTCTGCTTTTCTTCTGCTCAAAGCCGTTCCATCAGTTTGAGCATTTTCTGCATGGCTAAGTAGCGGTGACTGATCCCATTCTTGGCTTGGGAGCTTAGTTCGGCAAAGGTCTGTGCGTATTCGGGCACAAAAAACAAGGGATCATAGCCGAAACCGCCTGTTCCCCTTGGCTCAAAGAGAATGACACCACGGCAGGAGCCTTCGGTCTGATCCACCTGGCCATGGGGCCGGGCTAGGGCCATAACGCAACGGAAAGCAGCTCCCCGCTCTTCTAGGGGATAGCCACGGAGTTTCTCTAAAAGCAGCTCATTGTTCCGCTGATCCGAACAGGGCTCGCCAGCAAATCTCGCCGAGTGCACACCCGGGGCTCCACCTAGAACGTCTACTTCAAGGCCGGAATCATCTGCCAGAACAAGCTCCCCGGATAGATTAGCTATCTCCACAGCCTTCTTTCGAGCATTGGCCTCAAAGGTATCCCCGTCTTCTACAACCGGAGGATAATCCCCTACTTCAGGCAAAGCCACAACCTCCAGTTTCAGATGTTGAGTAAGCTCTTTGATTTCCTGGATTTTGTGCTCATTGTGGCTTGCGACAAGGAGACGCCTCACTTACTTACCACTGAATTTCTTGGCCAAATCCGCCATCAGCAGATTCTTTTGTATTTCCAGCAGCTCCCTAATGCCCTTCTCGGCCAGATCCATCAATTGCCCCATCTCCTCACGAGAAAAGGGAGACCCTTCAGCTGTACCCTGCACCTCCACGAGCTTACCACTTTGGGTCATCACAACATTACAGTCCACTTCGGCGGCAAAATCTTCGGCATAATCCAGATCTAAAACGGGTTCGCCCTTGACGATACCTACACTGACTGCAGCTAGGTATTCCTTGACGACCGAGGCTCCTTCGATCTTGCGCAGGGCATCAGACAATGCAATGAAGGCACCTGTTATGGAAGCCGTTCTGGTTCCACCGTCAGCCTGAATAACATCGCAATCAATCCAAATAGTGCGCTCTCCCAAGGCTTTCATATCAACGACAGAACGCAGTGAACGACCAATTAGCCGCTGAATTTCATGGGTGCGTCCGCCTACCCTGCCACGAGACGATTCTCTTTGGTTGCGGACCGCCGTAGCTCGAGGTAGCATCGAATATTCCCCTGTAATCCAGCCTTCTCCCTTCCCCCTTAAAAAGTGGGGCACTTTATCTTCAATTGTCGCGGTACAAATCACTTTGGTGTTTCCAACCTCTATCAAGACTGAGCCTTCTGCATGCATGTTCACGTCACGAGTGATTTTGACCGGACGAAGCTGATCGCGGGCGCGTCCATCAGCCCTAGTATACTGCATCTACTCTGCCACCTCCGAACGAAAATTTCGGTACTTTGCCACACCTTGTTCGTAGATATTATTCCCCAGGCTATCGATGGCTACAATCGCCGGGAAGTTCTCTACGACCATACGGTGCACAGCCTCTGCACCGAGATCAGGGTAGGCAACGACTTCAACTTCTTTGATGCTCTGGGCAATAAAGGCCGCCGCTCCGCCAATGGCGGCAAAATACACTGCGCCATGCTCTTTCATCCCTTCGATGACCGCAGCTCCACGGCCCCCTTTGCCAATCATGCCTTTAACGCCTTGCTGCAAGAGGGGGATAGTTAGGCTATCCATACGCACCGATGTTGTTGGCCCTGCCGAACCAATGGGGTGGCCTGGCTTTGGCGGTGTGGGACCCACGTAGTAAATAATAGCGCCCTGTGGGTCAAATGGTAAGGGCTTTCCTTCGGCAATGAGCTTTACTAAGCGCTGGTGGGCAGCATCTCTCGCCGTATAAATCACTCCGCTGATGGCTACTTCCTCGCCTGCCCGCAGAGTCTTGGCATCGTTGAGTGGGCTTGTCACATGGATCATCTTGATCTCCTCCTGCTTCCTATTCGTTGTTCCAACCTGGCCACTAGATCGCGAAAGTGCTGTCCCCGTGCCATGAAGTTTTCATATTGATCATAGCTTGCGCTCGCAGGAGACAAAAGCACCACATCGCCTGGTTCTCCGAGTCTGCGAGCGAGGGCGACTGCTTCTCCTAAGTCTTCGACTTCGTCTAGGGAAACGCCTCCTGCAACCAACACCGCCTGCCGAATTTTCGCGGCCGTGGTGCCAACAAGAATCAAATGTTTGACTCTACGGTGGATGGCCTCACCTAACTCGGCAAAAGACAACTGTTTATCTGATCCTCCGGCAATCAAGATCAAAGGCGCTTCAAAGGATCGCAGGGCTGCCAGCGTCCGATCAGGGGTGGTGGCGATCGAATCGTTATAGTAACGAACGCCCTCCACAACCCCCACGAGTTCTAGGCGATGGGGTACGCCGGCAAAGGTCTTGCCAACTTGACGGGCCGCCTCGAGGCAAGCGCCCGCGCCATGAGCCAAGACAGTTGACGCCAAGAAATTCGCCACATTGTGTTCTCCCGGTAAAGCGAGTTCGGAACGCTTAGCGAAAGTAAACTGCCCTGTTCCATCAGCGTAGACTATGTCATCACCGTCTAGATAGGCTCCTTGTGAGACCTTTGAAGTGAGACTAAAGAAGAAGACGCGACCGGGAGCGTCTTTCGCCATGGCCCGCGTCTTGGGATCATCGTAGTTCAACACGACAAAATCACCGGCCTCCTGGTGGCGATAGATGTTCTCCTTGGCCATGATGTAATTCTCCATGGTATGATGAACATCTAGATGGTTCTGGGTAATATTCGTAATCACGGCACCATGGGGGCTTTGCTGAAGTCCTTCTAGCTGAAAGCTGGACAGCTCCAAGACCACCCGATCGTCTGGGCAGATCTGTTCAATTTGGTCAATGAGGGGCACGCCAATATTACCCCCTACGTACGCAGGCAACTTACTTTCCTTGAGGATTTCACCCGTTAAGCTCGTGGTCGTCGTCTTACCGCTACTTCCTGTTACTCCATAAATAGGTCCCTGGCTATAGCGAAAAACCAAAGCAATCTCACTTTGGAGGCGTCCAAGCTTTTCAACCTCTTTCAGTTCTAGCAAGTCTTTTGGGACTCCAGGGCTAACAACCACGACGTCAAAGTCCGTAAGGCCCATTAAGTACGGAGGGCCCAAGACCAACTCGATCCCTAAAGCCTGCAATTCACCTAAGCGCTCGCCAAGTTCACTGCTTGTCTTGTGGTCGCGCCCACTAATTTCGGCCCCGTTTTTCTTGAGAAACCGAATCAGTGCCATGTTGCTGACTCCAAGGCCAATCACAGCCACCCGTTTACCTGACCAGTCGTCACGAAACTCTCTGCGCATTAGGTGTTCTCCCCTGATATCGTATGTATTGCTTCACCACCAAGGGTACCAGACCGCTAACACTTGGTAAGCGCCGCTCTCTACGGTTCCCCGTGTTGCCAGGCCCAAAAAACTCGAACCTCTCAAACCAGAATCACAGATACCTATCAACAATCAGATTCCTCAAGCCACGTTCCGCCCGAGGCGGGGTTCATATGTGAGAACCGCCCAAGAGTTCGTAGTCCTTCTCTAGTGGATCCGTCAGGTCTAGATGACCTGCTAGCGTAAGAATTGGCCGACCATCCACGAGAATTTGCACCCGCCTGACGCCACCGGCCCCCACGACAGTGTTCACGATACCATACACCGTTATAACTTCACCTGTACTACCCCCAGGATGGTTGGTGACCAGGTGATGGCTGAAATTGAGCTGGAGCATATCATCCCACTGGCTATAGCCTAAGAGCACCACACCATCTGGCATCACCGCGGCCAAACCTGGCAACCGAGGACCTTCTATGAGACTGGCCAGGCGTTCTTCGATCGTGCCTAGGCCCTCACGAAATTCCGGCACAAGCATGGCAGCATCAGGGCTACCAAAATATACAGCGTAAAACGGCTTTGCTACATTGATGGACACGGGCGTCACTTCACCATTGCCACCAGAAGAAAACCAGACGGTGCGCACCACAAAAAGCAGCAGCAATGCTACGACTACCGTGGTTACACCTCGTCTCCATCCCATAGCTTCGCCCCCTCTAGTTTCTGTTCTCTAGGTAAAAATGTCGAATCCCATGATAGATCCCTTGCGCTGCCACCTTCTGAAAACCGGCCGAGCGCAATAACAGTTCTTCATCGGGATGATCCAGGAATCCCACCTCCACCATGATGGCGGGCATCGCCGTCTGGTTAAACACGGCAAGGTCTTCCCTGCCCCAAACCCGCCGATTAGCTAGGGTGATGGCTTTTACCACTTCGTCTTGGACGGTACGAGCTAAGAGCTCTGAGGCGGGGTCTTTGCCCCTATACAGTGTCTCTGTGCCTCTAGCCGTTCCCCTATTAATGTGCGCATTAGAGTGCACCGAGATGTACAAGTCCGCGTTGGCTTGGTTGGCGATGGCGGGGCGCTCAAAAATGGAAACGTATACGTCTGTCTCTCTAGTATATACAACTTTTGCCCCCGCTTGACTGAGAAACTCGCCGAGATACAAACAAATGGCCAGATTGACATCCTTTTCGAAGGTCCCCTGGTAGCCAATGGCCCCCGGATCCGACCCACCGTGACCTGGGTCCACTAAGACCGTTAAGCCCGATAAATCGCCACTCAGGAGTACCTCGTCATCAACCAAAGGCTGTGTGGGATCTCCATGGAGGTGAGCGAGGTAGTCATGGGCCTCGCGGACTGTCCCTAAGAAGAGGGGAAGGGCGAATCCACCATCATCGAGCTGCTCCACAGGCAGGGCCGACACTGGCTCTGATACCTGCAAGACAACTCTAGTCACAGAAGGCGTGTGCTGGCTTATACGTAGCCTATCAATTCGTCCCTGATTCATTGGTCGGTCAAAGGATCGGATCATCAATGTGGTTTCTTGCAGATCCAAGACTAAGCGAAGGGGATCCTCCAAATAGACTACTTCGATTATGGGCGCGGCTGACGCCTGGAAGGTCAGTTGAAACTGATCGTCATTCTCTTCCAACTCGATCGACGTAAGCTGGAAATTAAACTCAACCTCTAAGCCTCCTTGAGGCCAGGGATTGACGCGGTAGCCCGTAGAGCCGTTAAGATCAAAGACGATGCGCATCGTCTGCTCGTCAAAGCGGCTACTGCGAATCGAACGTACGACAGGATGGTCAGGTATCTCGACCACAGGGAGAGCATCACCGCCCACACCATGGAGATCGATGACCAAGCGATCAGGTTCTGTTAATAGGTAGGTTTGATAACCAGTATATGATTGGATATCCAGAAAAACCCTGGACCGTGGCCCTCCCATAAAAATGATTTCCCGTAAGTCTTGTTCCTCTTCAGGATGATGCAGGATCATCGGTTCACTGGGCTGGACTGGGCTGGGCGGTTCTTCCTTGCCTTCCGCTTCATCAGCCGGTGGCCTCACGATCACCGGTTCGCGAACTAAACTCGACGTAAAGGAACGCTCCAGCGGAACGCTCTCCTTCGCTCGTTCAAGGCGCAGACCCATGATGTCCTGATCAAAGACCAGACTTAAGCCGAGGCGATTGGCGATGAAACGGACCGGTACAACGACCTCGCCCTCAACCAACTGAGGAGCAACATCCAGTTTATACGAATTACCATCGACTTGTGCACTTTCCACTCCTAGTTGCATAAGAATGGTTTGATCGGCAATGGTCTGACCAGCAATAGTCTGACCAACAAACACCATCTCGATCTGCTCAGGGGTGGTGTTTATTTCGGCACCGAGATAAACTTCAAACACGCTTGCCGGAATCATGAAATTCCCATTGATCATAACTAAGGGATGCTTAAGTTCCACTTCGTCGCCTTCCACGAAGAGCTTTAGGGCGGCTTCAGAGTGATTGGGGTACAGAATCGAAATGAATGCAAGAAAAAAGAGAATCAGGGCAACACGCTTCATAGTTTTACCTCCACCTACAATTACTACCAACATTTCTC
>CAZAJB010000115.1:0-6069 GCA_964485345.1 uncultured Clostridiaceae bacterium | reverse complement strand
TTGAGGGTCGGACCCCGTTGAGGGGTACGACCCCCCATTTTCTGGTATCTGCAGGCTTAACGTACTTTCCGAAGAATATGACTGAGGGCGATCCCCCGATATTGGCAACTAGCTAACCGCGGAGGTGGTATGAATACGTATGAACACGCATGAACCAAACCTACAATTAGTCGCCATTTTCCTAGAAAGCGGCTTTTCCTTCGATTTTGATCCAACCCTAGCTAAGGCAAGGCCGGATTTCATCATCAACAAAGAAAGTGAAATCTACAACCAGTATCTTCGAGAGCCAGATGCCTCCCTATTTTCCCTGGGCTTCATGGAAGAACCTAGTGCCTTGTCCCCTACAGTGGCATTTTTGGCCCAAGTGGCCAGGAGGTTTATCGGGCGTCTAGCCCAGACCGCGGATGTGGAATTTACCCGGGAAGAAACTTCCGTTCGCCCTACTACTGAGGACTTCAGGACCCTCTTGGCCAAAGTGCCTTTTGGCATTGGAACGGAGTTCATCACTGAGGAGTGGATTAAGGACATCTTCTCCCGGCTCGAGCAGGTCTTTGCTGGGGAAGTCTCCGTCTTCCCCGGAAGTGTGGAGGATTTTCTCCGCGCGCGCAATCCTGAGGTGACCGTCTTTGGGCGTGTGTTTTTTCACCTCGTGGAAAACAAAAAGGATGAGGAGTTCCCTTTTGCCTTCTTGGCAACCTACAGTACGGGGAATAGCAAGAACAAGAAAGCCTCGCACATCCCTCTACAAAATGCTCTGCTAGAATACAGGGGACAAGACGACCTTCTACTCAAACTACTTTCCACCGTAAGCTCCGCAGCGGATAAAAGCAACCTCCTCTCGGAACTTGTGGAAAGTGGAGAACTTTTTCGTCCTCTGAAGTTTTCAAGTGAGGAAGCGTATACTTTCCTTAAAGAAGTGCCGCTCTATGAGGAATCTGGCATTCTCTGTAGGATTCCCAATTGGTGGAAACGGAAAAGCAGTTCCCTCACGCTCTCTCTGAGTGTGGGAAACCAAGAACCCCCTAAGGTGGGCATAGATAGCCTGTTGGAGTTTGACCCAGGGCTTTACCTCGGAGAAGAAAAGATCAGCGAGGAGGAATTAAGGGCCCTCTTGGCTGAAACTTCCGGCTTGCACTTGATTAAGGGTAAGTGGGTGGAAGTGGATAGGGAGAATCTCCAAGCAACGCTGGTTGCCTACGAGAAGGCGAAGAGGTTGGCCAAAGGTGGCGGTTACACCATGGCTGAGGCTATGCGCTTGCAGCTCAACTTAGGAGAAACGCTAGGTATAGAGGATGACCAGGTGGCGGTGGAGGTCACAAATGGGGAGTGGCTACAAGAGGTCATGGCCAAACTCACCCAGCCCAAGTTCATCCAGGATGTGGCTCTGGGCGATGATTTTAGGGCTACACTGCGAGAATACCAACAGGAAGGTCTGAACTGGCTCAAACTGATGCAGGATTTAGGCTTCGGAGCCTGTTTGGCTGATGATATGGGTCTAGGGAAGACGGTCCAGGTCATCGCCCTGCTAGAACAGATGCGGATAGAAGCTCCAGGTAAGGCCTTGTTAATTATCCCCGCATCCTTACTGGCGAACTGGCAAAAGGAACTAGAACGTTTTGCGCCGAGGCTGAAGCATAAAGCCATTTACAGTACGAAGGATCAGTTTGACTTCGCTAACCTAGACGAAGATTTGATTATTACTACCTATGGATTGGCCACCCGCCTAGAAGCTCTGAAGGAAGTAAAATGGGACCTTGTGATCCTAGATGAGGCCCAGGCCATAAAGAACCCAGGCACCAAGCAAACCAAGGCCATCAAGCAATTAGAGGCCAAAGCTAGAATTGCTCTCACAGGGACGCCGATTGAAAATCGCCTCTCTGACTTGTGGTCCTTGTTTGACTTTCTCAATAGTGGTTTATTGGGGTCGGCCAAGGAGTTTAAGGCGCTCACCAAGAATCTCGGTAACAATGGTCTAGACTATGCGAGACTGCGCCAGATGATCAGCCCCTTCATTCTGCGCCGTCTAAAGACGGACAAGTCCATCATTGCTGATCTTCCCGCTAAGATTGAGTTGAAGGCCTACACTGGTTTATCGAAGAAGCAAGTTGTCTTGTACCAAAAGCTTGTTCAGGAGCTAGAGCAAAATCTGCAGTCTGCAGAGGGGATGGGCAGAAAGGGCTTGGTCTTGGCCAGTATTATGAAGGCCAAGCAGATCTGTAACCACCCCGACCAATACCTGGGACAAGCTGCCTTTTTAGCCCAGCACAGCGGAAAATTCGAGATGGTGAAGGAAATCTGCGAAACCATAGCAAAAAAGCGCGAACGAGTCTTGGTTTTTACCCAGTTTCGAGAAATGACGGAACCACTAGCGGATTTCCTGGCCACCATCTTCGGGCGAGAAGGTTTGGTCTTGCATGGGCAGACGCCCGTCAAGAAACGCGGGGAGATCGTCGAACGCTTTGGCGCAGCGGAGTACATTCCCTTTATGATTCTATCCTTAAAGGCTGGTGGAGTGGGGTTGAATCTCACCGCCGCCAATCACGTCATTCACTTCGATCGCTGGTGGAATCCTGCCGTAGAAAATCAGGCCACAGACCGAGCTTTTCGCATTGGGCAAGAAAAGAACGTAATGGTGCACAAGTTTGTTACCTCTGGGACCATCGAGGAGAAAATCGACTTGATGATTGAGGAAAAGAATCAGCTCGCCACAGATATTTTGGCTGCATCCGGCGAAAGCTGGATTACGGAACTCGACAATAGACAGTTAATGGAACTATTTACGTTAAGTGGTGGTGAAAGCTAATGGGGCGCTTTGGCGATTATCCCGAGTATGTTCCGGTTAGTGTGAAGAAGGAAAAAGCACAAAGGCAAATTGAGAAGCTCAGGAAGAAGAACCCGAATTTGGCACCCATTATCATTGAGGGCAGAACGATCGCCCGCACCTGGTGGGGCAAGGCTTGGAACGATAATCTAGAGCTCTATGCCGATTATTCCAACCGCCTGGCGAGGGGAAGAAGTTATATCCGCAGTGGTGCTGTCCTTGATTTGCAGATTGATACAGGTCGTGTTACAGCGTTAGTGCAGGGCAGTCGGCGTACACCGTATACGGTGCAGGTGCAAATTGATGCTCTATCCGATCGCCAACTAGAAAGCATAGCGAAGCTCTGCGACCAGAGAATCATTGACCTGGAAGAGCTCCTTGCGGGGAAGTTTCCCAAGGAACTGCAGGAGCTTTTCACCCTGAAGGGTCAGGGGCTTTTCCCCACAAGTAAGGAGATCCACTTCGATTGTACTTGTCCTGATTGGGCCAGTATGTGTAAACATGTCACTGCGGTCTTGTATGGAATAGGGGCGCGCTTTGATGGAGACCCGACTTTGTTTTTTGCTCTTAGGGACATAGATTTTGGTCTCCTGCTGAAAAAGACCATCGATCAGAAAATGGAGAGTATGCTTAAGAACGCTGGCAAGACTAGCAGCCGGGTTTTGGACGATCCAGACGTCTTTGATCTTTTTGGAATTGGGGATGACGAGTAAGACCACGAATTGCGCGCAATTGCGCGGGGGCCAGGAACTCACACAATTTGACGAATTTCGAATCGACCTTAAGGGGATCGTTTTGTGGAGGAGGACACGCTTTGCCAGGTCAGTACAAGAAAACGCTGTATGCATGTTACTTGGGTTTCATCACCCAAGCCATAAACAATAATCTTACGCCTTTATTCTTTGTGGTGTTCCATGACAAGTTCGGCATGTCCTTTGAGATGCTAGGACGCTTGGTGGTCTTGAACTTCGGCACTCAAATTCTGGCGGATATTGTGTCTGTCAAGTATGTGGACCGGATTGGCTATCGGGCAGCAGCAGTGATTGCACATGTCTTATCCTTCTTAGGACTTGTCTGCTTAGGCGTGCTACCCCTATTGATGACCAACACCCTTGCGGCACTAACGATAGCGGTAGTGATTTCTGCCTGGGGCGGGGGGATCATTGAGGTCATCGTCAGTCCTATTACGGAATCCTTGCCTACGCCAGAGAAGTCTGCGGCTATGAGCTTGCTCCATTCTTTTTACTGTTGGGGCCAGATGGCTGTGGTGATCATCACTACACTTTGTGTCTGGCTCTTTGGCACCGAGATCTGGTATCTTCTCCCCATTCTTTGGTCTGTGATCCCACTTTATAACACGATTAAGTTTATGCGGGTACCCCTCTATGCCTTGGTACCCGCGGGCGAGGAGTTGCGCATCGTAGAGCTTTTCCGCTCTCCATTCTTTGGGATTGCCCTACTCTTAATGATAGCTGCTGGAGCATCAGAACACACCATGACTCAATGGTCGAGCATCTTTGCGGAGGTGGGTTTAGGCATCCCCAAACTCGTGGGTGATCTAGTGGGGCCAGCTCTCTTTGCCTTCTTTATGGGAGTTGGCAGAACCATCTATGGCCTATGGGGCGAAAAAATAGACTTATACAAAGTCTTACAAGGTGGTGGTCTCCTCTGTGTTATGTGCTATGCCACAGCAGTATTCGCCAATGTTCCACTATTAGCCCTGCTGGGAGCAGCCTTGTGCGGTTTGTCTGTAAGTCTGATGTGGCCTGGTACCTACAGCCTCACTTCCGCTCGCTTCCCCAGGGGTGGAACGGCGATGTTTGGCATTCTAGCCATCTTTGGAGACTTGGGCGCTTCCGTTGGACCATGGTTGGCAGGCTTTGTATCTGATCTGAGCCAGCAGTCCGCTTTGGTGCAGGATCTCGGCTTAGCTCGGGGACTTGGTTTGGAGCAGGTTGGTTTGAGGGTTGGTTTACTCGTAGGGATCCTTTTCCCTGTGCTGATGCTTTTGGGGGTAAGGGGCATGGCTCGCAAGGTATCGTCTGGAGGGTCTTCCCGGTCTAAAAACATACACAACTAGATTTTCAAAATAGCTTGAGCTGCGGCGAGACTAAGCTCTTCATCTTGCGTTCTATTACCTTGTCCTCTGGTCCGAGTTCGCCGATCAGCAGGGGCGATTTGGGATTGTGTAGGCCAACTTGGTCTTCCACCACCTTTTGGCTGAAGTTGGCATAGCAGTAAATGCAACCATGGGTGCAAGAATTGTAGGTTCCAATATCAATACTAGAGACACAGCCACATTCTAGCCTTTGGTTGGGATCCTTTCCGACATCCAGCTCCTGTCCGATAATCTGGGAAATAAGGGATGGGTCGATACACTTGCCATGTCTGATGCCAAAGGGAGTCAGAAGGTCGATTTTCTCGCTACAGGTCTCAAGGAACAAGCCGTACTCTGCGGCGATGGGTGAAATGAGCTCTGCTAGGCGCAGCATGACGTCCTCTGACATCAGAGTTTTTCCTATGGGTCTAAGATTTCTCTCTGTTTTCTTGTAGAGGTCTAGAAAACTAATTACACAGCGCTCTGTATACCCTGAGAGGGTTCGGGCCAGATTAGAAAACTCCCTTAGGTGGAATTCCTCGTCGAACTCCTTCGTGGCAATAATAGGGTCGTAGCGCCAGATGATTCTTTCTTTGCCTATGCAGTCCGAGAGTTTCTTAAACGACGCAATGATCTCGTTTTTCGGTGCGAGCTTGGGCTCCAGAGCTTTTCCGTACCCTGTGATGGTGACCTGGAAGTAGTACCTATAGTCCTTCAATATGTGAAGGTTATCGAGCATTCGAGTGGGATCCTTGGTCCAAAAGACAATGCAGTCGGTCTCCTGTGGATTGAGCGAAACCCTGCTCACCTGGTGTACGTTCATAGGGTTTCTGACCAGGACATATCCTTCTTGGAGTCGTTTGAAAAACCACTCGCTGTAAAGAGCGGGTATATCTGTTCTACGGCTTACACTGAGTATCAAGACAACTCCTCCATATGCAGCAGGTGAACGATGGCGTGTGCGTTCGTAGTCCTGCATAGTTCGGCAACTCGTTAAGGTGGAAGTTGCCAGGGCGAATGTAAGGATTCGGCATAGCGGCCCACAAACCCTGCGTAGGCTCGATAGAGATGCCTTTAGGGGATTCGAGATCCCTTGCTGAGGGTCGTTGTCTGGCCCTAGCGATGGCATCGTGGTACAATGGAACTAATG
>CAZAJB010000114.1:0-6072 GCA_964485345.1 uncultured Clostridiaceae bacterium | reverse complement strand
ACCACATAACCAATCGAGGCTAGCACGGTGGACAAAACGATACCCACAGTACGATAGGAGTTAAGGTTCAACCCCGACGCAATGGCGAAACGAGGATTACGACCCACGACTTCCATGGCTACACCCGGTTTGCTCCGTAAGAACAACCAGAGTAGAAAGGCCAAGAGCCCAAAAAACAAGAGCAGTCCCGTGGGAACTCTGAGGCCGAAGGCCTCAAAGGCCAGGAAACGATTCAGGGTGCCCCCAAAGGTATCGGCCAATGTTAGCGTGACCCGCAATCCTTGACCTCCAACAGGCCAAATCAAAGCAGGATTCGTAAAGGGTGCCATAAGCCAGAAAATACACATTCCAGCTACAACGGAAAACCCTACATACGTTCCGACCATCATCTCTTGCCCCGCTACCCGGTTTAGGAGAAGCGAGTACAAGTAGCCTACTATGATCCCGAGGGGTATGGCAATCAGAAGAGCCACGACAAAACCACCAAAGCCCATCAAAGAATTCTCCATAGCCACCAGTACGCCTACCATACCAGCAATAACTCCCAGAGGCAAACCGAAGTTCAGACCTGCTCCCGCCTGAATGGACGGCACCATGGCCAAGACATAAATTCCGTTTTGCCCTATCCGCACTAGAGCGTCGCTGAGCAAACCAGCAACACTGAGCTCAGTTCCTCCCGCCACGACGATCAAAGTTAGTAGAAAAACCGAAATGATCAGGCGGGGTAGTCCAAAGCCGTGGTAAACCTTAATTAGTAGCTCTTTCACTGATTCCCACCTCCTCCACGGTTTTTCCGGCCATGAGCAAGCCATACTCTAGATCGGGTGCGTCAGGTGCTAAGATACCGGATAGCCTGCCTTCATAGACAATAGCGATGCGGTCGCTTATGCTGCGCAGTTCTGCCAACTCACTGGAGGTGATCACAACGGTCACTCCCATGCGGTTAAGCTCCACAATCAGTTCCAAGACCCTGTTCTTCGCTCCTACGTCGATTCCTCTAGTCGGCTCCGACACAAAGAGCAACTTCGGGTTCTGTGTAAAAGCCCTTGCTATACAGACCTTTTGCTGATTCCCTCCGCTCAACCTGCGGACGATCTGCTCCGGCCCCGTGCAGCGAATATCAAATCTCTCAATGGATTCTAGGGCATGGGCCGTAATGCTTCTCTGATCCTTGAGTTTTAGAGGACCTGGTTTCAAGAACTTATTCTGGGTCTGCATACTAGTGAGCACGATGTTGTTGGCAATACTGTCTTCTAGAACAAGCCCCACGCCGCGCCGGTCTTCCGAAACAAAGGCTAGACCTAAATTCAGAGCTTCTCTCGGGCTGTTTAGTGGAACATCCACGCCCTGATAACGTACTTGTCCGCGACTAGAGTAAAGCCCCATAACTCCGTTCGCCAAGGCGATCTTACCATGACCTGCCAGGCCTCCAATGCCCAGGATTTCGCCTTCATAGACATCCAAGTCAATCCCGCGCAAACGCTCACCAGGCATATCAACGCTTAAGCCACGAACCTCCAGGACCTTCTCTTTTGCTTTCTCGCTTTTCATGCTTCCAATCCGTCCTGATGTTTCAACCTTCCGCCCCACCATAAGCTCGGCCATTTGGGCGATTGTAAATTGTTCGGTCGGTCCAGAACTTACTAACTCGCCGTCTTTTAAGATAGTAATAGAATCGGCCACCGCCATCACCTCATCGAGGCGGTGAGTAATGAAAAGAATGCTAATTCCAGTTTCGGCCAGTCGCTGAACCACTTCTAAGAACTGTTTCGCCTCACTCTCAGTGAGTACAGCCGTAGGTTCATCAAGGACTAGGAGCTGTAAATTCTTCTTATCAATCTCCCTGGCAATCTCCACAAACTGCAGATAACCAACGGGAAGACCTGCCACCGTCACCCACTCGTCAATGCTCATCCCCAATTTATCCAAAGCAATCCTGGCATCGCCAGCCATCTTCTTGCGATTGAGGGTTTCCATCTTCTTCCCTAGCACTCTACTGAAAACGTTAGGCTTGGTATCTTCCCTATTGAGCTTGATATTCTCCGTGACAGTAAAACCAGGGAGAAGCATAAACTCCTGGTGAACCATGCCGGTTCCGGCTTCAATAGCCGCCTTTGGTGAGTTGAAGTTAACCTTATTGCCTTTAATTAGGACATCCCCGTCATAGCCCCCTGTGTCAGCAATTACAGACATACCAAAAAGAATGTTCATGAGGGTTGACTTACCGGCACCGTTTTCCCCAACGAGGCAGTGGATTTCGCCTTCGTTGACTGTGAGATCAATATCCTTTAGGACTTGAGTACCATAGAAAGATTTGGAGATCTTCTTCATCTCCAACACAGGAACACTCATATTCAACACCTCCCACTTTCTACCGCTCAAAAAAAGTGCGGAGACCCGCCCTCGGAGAGGGCGAGAGCTCCGCATTTCTAGGCTTCAATTGTAGCTAATCTTAGAAGATTATCGAATCAGCAATAACCAGGTAGAAGTTTGCTCCATCTTTATAACGATTTAGCGAAAGTCTAATACCAGTGGCTTGATAGACGGCTTCTTCTACTGCAGCTTGGTCAGAGAGGTCTAAACCATTTTGGATATGCTGGATAGCGATCTCAACACCGGCTTCAACAAAGACCATATTAATGGGGGCAACCCAAGTGGCCATGCGTCCGGAATTTCCGCGTTCGGCAACCTTAAGACTAATTTGCTCGAGAACGTAGTCCACATCACCCTTACGGTCTTCCGAAATCTCGATCCCCAATGCGCCTGGATAGCCGTGGAATGGACTTGGACAGCACTGTTCAGGGAAAATGATCCCTGCGTCGAGGGAAGCACTAATAGCAGGCTCCATCATGGCGCAGTTTGTACCAAAGAATGCAATGTCCTGACCATGTTGAGCAGCTTGACGAGGAATGTCCTCTAAAATGAACTGTTGGGTTCCAGGAATACCTGCGTCACCCATGGGGTCGGGAGCAGTGACTTCGAGCATTTCCATGCCTAGTCTCTCAGCTTCTGCCTTCATGTTGTTGTAACGAATTGCAAGAAGCTCCATGGACATGTGGCGAGGGAAGGAATAGTGGAGAATCTTCTTGGCACCCATCTGGTGGGCTAGTTGTACGATATTTGCACCACGGCGGTCTTGGTCGGACTCCATGGCAAAATCTGCAACGTCAGCAATCATGTCGGGATCTTCATGGGGCAGACCCATGATCAATACCACATCATCACGCATTTCACGAATCGTGTTAAAAGCAGCAGTAGTACCTGGAACAGATTGGCATACCACGATAGCTTTTATCTCTGGATTCATAGCAAATTGCAGAATCTGGCCAATTACGGTTTCTTGCTCTTGCATGAAATTGTCAGGATAGGTTACATGTTCGATTGAACCAGGATAACGAGCGACCATTTTCATTGCCGCTTGGTACTCCTCTTCACCTTGGGAAACGGTACCGGTCACAATCCCTATCTTAAAGGGTAATTCGGCAGCCTGAGTTACACCAATAATACCAAGAACCAAAACCAAGACTAAAACCAAACTAAGTTTTCTCTTCACTCTGCTCTCTCCTCCGCTCTCTAAATAGAGTTACTGGAGTCATTATTCTACGAATTACCCACAGATTCCTCCCCAAACGAGAAAAAACCAGTGAAAAAGATAGTAAAAAGACGAGAATGAAGTAAAGCCGCTGTTCGCGGCCTTCTTGTCTAGCTACACAACATCATCCAATTGGTTGGAATGAAGGCCTGCATAGATACCTTTTTTCTCCAGGAGCTCCTGGTGCGTACCTTGTTCACGAATGTGACCATCGGTCAGGACAATAATCTGGTCCGCATGGCGAATCGTCGACAAACGATGCGCAATCACTAATGTTGTGCGCTCCTTGGCAAGCTCTGCTAATGCTCCTTGGATCTCCTGTTCGGTCGCGGTATCCAAGGCCGAAGTGGCCTCATCGAGAATCAAGATGGGCGGGTTCTTCAAGAAAACCCTGGCGATAGAAATCCTTTGCTTTTGACCACCAGACAGCTTGATTCCCCGCTCTCCAACAGATGTGTCATAGCCGTCCGGCAAGGAAAGAACGAAGTCGTGAATTTGGGCTTTCTTGGCAGCCTCGATCATCTCATCTTCAGAGGCAGTGGGATATCCATACAGGATGTTTTCTCGAATGGTCCCCGTAAAGAGGAACACGTCCTGCTGCACAAAACCAATCTGAAGCCGCAGCGTGCTCAAAGTGACATCTCGGATGTCCCGACCATCAATTGTGATCTCACCTTCCGTCACCTCATAGAAACGCGGTATCAAGTGGCAGAGAGTAGTCTTTCCGCCACCAGAAGGTCCTACAAAGGCCGTGGTGCTGCCTGCAGGAATCTGGAGCGAGACTTTGTTCAGCACTTCCGCATGCTTGTTATACTGAAAGCTAACATTCTTCAGCTCAATACTGCCATGAACTGGTGGTAATTCGGTCGCGCCTTCTTTGTCTGTCACGCCCGGCTGGACATCCATCAGCTCCACAAAGCGGCTGAATCCCGTCATGCCCTGCTGGTACTGCTGCGTAAAGGAGATCAAGCGACGAATGGGTTGCAGAAAATAGCCGATGAACAGCAAGTAAGCGGTGAGATCCGCTAGATCAATGTGCCCCCGAAACATAAACACAGATCCAGCGCACAGCACTGCCACATTCAGGATATCTGTCAAAAACCCAAGGCCCGAGGAATAAACCGCCATGGCCTTAAAGGCTCTGCGCCGTGATGTTCGAAAGGCAGAGTTGGAATTGTCAAACCGCAACCGTTCATATTCCTCGTTCACGAAACTCTGGGCTACCCTGATACCCGACAGGCTGTTTTCCACATCAGCATTTACGTCGGCAATTCTTCTCCGCTCCTCAGTAAACGCATGGTTCATCGCGGTGCGCCGCGTATAGGCGTACCAGCCAATGACGGGAATAAAGGCGAAGGTAATCAGAGTGAGCGGCACATTAATCGTCAACAGGTACAGAAACGATCCAACGAGCATGAAACTGGCAATAAACAGATCCTCGGGCCCATGATGTGCAAGTTCCGAAATATCCCTGAGGTCATTGACAATTCTACTCATCAAATGTCCCACTTTGGTATCGTCGAAGAACCTGAAGTCTAGCGTCTGCAAATGCTTGAACAAATCCGTTCGCATCTGGTACTCCATGTTCACACCTACGATGTGACCATAGTAGTCCACAAAATACTGGCACCCTAGGCGCAGTACATACAGGAGCACCAAGACACCTGCCCAAACCAATACAGCTTGCAGGTTTTGATCCGGGATATAGTCTTTCATGAACGTCCTAGTAATGATGGGAAACAACAAATCGAGTAGCGCAATGATACTCGCCGCGATTAAATCCATGGCAAGGAGGCGCCGCTCGGGTCTGTAATAGCTAACAAATCGTCTTAGATTACTCATCGGGTGGTTCAAAACCTCACTATCTAGCCCTTAATGTATGGTTGTCCTGACGCCTTCGGTCCCACGGACTTTCCTATGAAACCGGCGAGAGCAACCATCGTTAACACATATGGGAGCATGTTCATAAACTGAGTTGGCACTCCCACAGCCTGCAAGCGCATCTGCAAAGCATCAGCATAGCCAAAAAACAGGCAAGCGCCCAGGGCTCCAAAGGGAGTCCACTTTCCAAAAATGACTGCAGCAAGGGCAATAAAACCCCGTCCTGCTGTCATTCCTTCACTAAAGCGACTGAGGTGGGCAATGGATAGATACGTACCACCTAGGCCGGCTAAAGCACCACTCAAGGCCACCGCAACATAGCGCATGCGAAACACGTTAACCCCCACTGTGTCAGCAGCCCTTGGATGTTCCCCCACAGCCCGGAGCCTCAAGCCCCAACTGGTCCTGTAAATCACAATGTGAGAAACTACTACCGCAATCAGCGCCAAGTACACTAAGGCGTTTTGCCGCCCGATCACCCGGCCGATCCACGGGATCTGGCTGATAATCGGAAGGGTAATGTCGGGAATCGTTGCAACACTCGGCGATGTTCCTGCGGCGCCGAAGTAGTAACGGAGCAAAAAAACGGTCAATCCGCC
>CAZAJB010000113.1:0-6220 GCA_964485345.1 uncultured Clostridiaceae bacterium | reverse complement strand
GAATATCTCCAAACCGCTTTACGGAGTGGAGAACGTTTCGACTTGATCTACTTGAATACTCCATTTATGGATCAACTCGTAGACCAAGCCGCCTTGCTTCCACTCACGGATTTCATCAAGAACTCACCGATCTTGTCTGACCCATCCGTAATTCCTACCGGAGAATGGGAAATGATTCGGTATCCAGACGGGCACATCTACTCTGTCTTTAACAAGTATGAAGGCGGAACGTTACCGACCGTTCGTGCCGACTGGCTCGAAAAGCTTGGTTTGGAAGTGCCACAGACCCTCGATGAGTTCTATGATGTACTCAAAGCTTTCGTAGAGCAAGATCCTGACGGCAACGGAATCGACGATACCTATGGTCTTACGACTGCAGGTCTCTATGACATCCAAGGTTTTATGGGCGCATTTGGTGTAAAGGCTCGCTATGTCATCGACGAAGACGGACGCCGCACCATTCCATTTGCCAATGATGCAGCTATCCCTGCTTTCGAATGGATGAATAGACTGTATAACGAAGGTCTTCTCGACCCGAACTTTGTCACCAACTCCTCGTCAGATATGCGCAACCTGTTCCTATCGGACCGGGTTGGCATGGTCACCTATTGGGATATGTGGGTAGGTCTCTTTAACTCCACCCGTCTCCAAGAGGACCCCAACACAGACTTTAGAGCCATGGGTATTGCCGGTCCAGAAGGCGCGAATGGCGAAAGAATCTTGCGCCGTGGTGACCCCAGCATTTGGGCTATCCCCGCTAATGCTCAGAATCCCGAAGGAGCTAAAAAGTTCTTAGAATTCTGGCATACAGAGGCTGGTATCATCCTGGGTTCTGTCGGTATCAAGGATCATGACTATGTCGTAAAAGAAGATGGCACCATGGAGTTGACAGCGATTGGTATCACGCACAACATGGATCACGGCGTACCCCGCTGGTATAACACCAATGTGGAAGCACCGTTTGGAACCCTGCCAGGAGTAACAGAATCTGAGGTTTTCGTGAATGCGTATGCTACATTAGAAGTATCCACCGCTGATTGGCCAAGGGCTGAAGCGATTGTAAATGACTATTCGTTTAGGGCCATTACGGGTCAAATGACGGCAGAAGCAGCTGTTAAGAAGATGCATGAAGAGCTCTTAGCAGCCAAGCTCATCGACTACTAGTCAATCAATGCGTGATCCCGAGGTAGGGGTAGCCCAAGGAGGGTGATGAAGTGCGTAAGCTCAGACTTCGCAAGTACTCGCAACTTTATTTAATGGCACTGCCAACGGTCCTATACTTTCTTGTTTTCTCCATCTATCCAGTAATCCAAGGTGTGTATATGAGTACACAGAAGCCGCTGTTATTAGGTGGTGGAATCTATGTGGGATTAGAAAATTACCGAGGAGTACTCAATGATAGAATGTTTTGGAGAGCGTTGCTAACAACGCTACAATTAAGCGGAGGTATAATTGCCTTGGGTGTCTTGGTACCCTTGATTACAGCGGTGACCCTGAATGAGCTACCCTTTACACGCCTGAGGACATTCACGCAGACCATCATTTACACCCCCCACCTTTTTTCCTGGGTGGTTGTCGGGGGGATTTGGATTCAAGTCCTTTCCCCCGACGGGGGTCTTTTGAATGAACTTCTAAATCTGTTCGGGCTGCAGACGGTCCATTTCTTAGCTGACAGCCAGTGGATCAAACCCGTGATCGTGTTGTTAGCCACCTGGAAAGGTTTAGGCTACAACGCAGTCATTTACTATGCAGCCATCAGTTCCTTGGATCCTGAAATCTATGAAGCCGCTACGGTGGATGGTGCCAGTCGCTGGCAAAAGGTATCGAAACTGACACTTCCTTTATTAATGCCCACCGTTCGAGTTGTGTTCTTATTGAGTGCTGTGGGAGCGTTGCGTGTTTTTGACCAGACCTTCGTGCTACGAAATGCCGCTACCACCAGGGTAATTGACGTATTAATGACCTATGTTTATGACCTAGGTATGCGTCAGTTCAATCTAGGTTGGGCTACAGCCGCATCCTTTATGGTCACTGCTGTTGGCATCCTAACAGTGGGGCTCTTGCGGAACGCCATGAACATTGACCAGACAGATATATCCTAAGGAGGGAGAGCTATGGAGGCAGAGAAAAGAAACGAGAAGAAAGCAAAAATCAACGTAGTTGACGTGCTCCTGGCAGTGATGATGGTGGGACTGATTGCCATTATGGCAATACCCTTGCTGAATGCTTTGGCCCTCTCTTTTTCGTCCAATCGGGCGGCAGTCCAACCTGGTATTCATCTGTGGCCGAAGGAGTTCAGTCTCATCGGTTATCAGACAGCGTGGCGAAAGCTGGAAGTCTGGCGTCCATTTATGAACAGCATCTTTGTTACGATGGTAGGTTCGTTTTTGCACATGTGGGCCAGTTCGATGGCGGCCTATACCATGCTGCACAGGGGTTTCCCACTGCGGAAGCTGATTGTATTTCTCATGCTGTTTTCTATGACTGTGCCCGGTGAGGCCATTATGGTACCGCTATACATAGTGAACAAGGACCTAGGTCTCTTGAACACCTACACTTCCTTGATCATCGCTGGGATGGTGTCGGGATTTACCATTCTCCTCTTGTTTAACTATTTTCGAGGAGTGCCTAGTTCTTTAATGGAAGCAGCTCGTTTGGATGGGGCAGGCGATTTTACCATTTATACCAAGGTGTTTTTGCCTGTGAGCAAGCCAGGTCTCGCGGCTGTGGGTCTCTTTCAAATTGTGGGACGCTGGAACCAGTTTAGAGAACCTTTGTTGTATATTACCCAAAGAGCCAAAATAACAATTCAAATCGCCCTGCGTGAGTTGGTCGTCTTGGACGAGGCCACAAGCGGTACCGATATTGTACTGGCGAATACGCGGATGGCAGCGGTCATGATCGGAATCAGCGTCCTCATCGTGGTCTTCCCCTTTATCCAGAAATATTTTGTGCAGGGGATTACTTTGGGAGCCACGAAAGGATAATATTGCTCTGGTGACAAAGCAGTGGCCGATGACACTTACAAGCGAAACCAACAAGAATACTGGGGGTTGACTATGAGTGAAGGAAAAAATCCACAAACAACAAGGGAATATAACCAAGCTTTAATCCTGAGCCTCATCGGAAATCATCCGAACATTCCCCGTGTGGATCTTGCTCGCCTCAGTAAACTGAGCAAACCAGTGGTTACCGCCATTGTGGACAATCTCATGGCCGCTGGTCTTGTGAAAGAGGGCCGTAAGGCAGAGTCTACCGTAGGCCGTCGACCTGTTATGCTTAATATTGCTACGGATTATCACCGCATTATCGGTATCGACTTATCTAGAGATCATGTCACGTTAGTCGTGACAACGCTAACGGGCGAACCCCAGCTCAGGCTCAGTGAACCCTTCGATGCGGAGGGCTCAGACTCTGCGAAACACGATATTACAGATGTGGTGCTGGATATGGTGCGGAGCACCGGCTTGGAGAAGGAGCAAATTGTGGGAATAGGCGTTGGTCATCCCTTCCCCTTGAGTGCGTCTCGCAAGCTGATCATTGCCGACCAGGATGTGGATGATTGGAAGGCGGTGCGCTTAGGTGAGCACCTAAAGTCGATTTTGGGGGTACCCGTTCACCTCGACAACGATGCTAACTTGTCGGCTATGTATGAGCGCTGGTATGGGAAAGCCCGTAGGATTTCGGACTTTGTCTATGTGATGATCGGCAATGGTGTTGGGGCCGGAATCTACAATAAAGGGCGCCTGGTGCGGGGTTTTCTAGGGTTCGCGGGCGAGATTGGCCATATCACAGTAGTGCCAGGCGGCGAGCGATGTGTGTGTGGTAAAGAGGGATGCTTAGAAACAGAGATCTCCCTCCCGCGTTTCCATAGCATACTGCAAGAAGCGGAAGCTTCTGGTGGAAATGTCGAAAGTGAGATCCACAAGTATGCCCTCAAGGTCGGCCGGCACATGGGCAACATAGTGAACATTTTCAATCCCCAGGCTCTGATCATTGGCGGTGCTTTTGTCAATGAAACGAGGATCCCCCGGAATGTTGTGGAGGAAGCGCTCAATGAAGCGGTACATCCGGTCTTGCGTAGCACCTTCCAATTGATATTTGCGGAAGATGTGCCTGACAATGTGGCGAAAGGGGCCGCCAGCCTCGTTGGACTCTATGCCTATCGCCAGCCTCACCGTTATTTTCCCAGCCTTAGCCAAAGTGGTAGCAGATAGTCTAGGGGCTAAACAGGAGAGATGATATGGAAACCACCTTTACAAAGACCATTGAGTTGTTCCCTCAGCATACCAAGGAGTTCTTGCCTGTCACGTTTACTGTTGCAGAAGGAACAAGTCTCGTTGGTATTCGCTTTAGCTATAGTCCCATGGAAGTTGACAATCTTGAGCTGGCAAGAAAGCTGCTCGAAGACAAGCTACAAAGGTATGCAAACGAGTGTGAGCAAATCGGTCTGATCCCCCCAGCCGTTGCAGAGTACTGGAGAGGTCACTTGGACGTGAAGCGATTCTTACCTCTCCGCAATCTGCTGAACTTTTCCCTCTATGATCCAGAGGGGAATTTTATAGGCAGGTGGGATTCTCCGCAGTACTTTAACCAGTGGATGACGATTGGCCGCGAAACCAGCCGAGGGTTCTTGGTTAGGCCCTTAGTGCCCGGCCAGTGGACTTTAGAACTCGAAGTTCATGCTTTGTTGTCGGAGAAAGTGGTGGCGACCTTAGACTTTAGCCTAGACACTCGTACAAAGAAGCAGTGGTTTGCCGGAGAGATGCATTCACACACCAACAATAGCGATGGCAAAGCGCGTTTGTCTGAGGTGATCTCCAAACTTAACGACATGGAGCTGGACTTTTTGGTGCTATCGGATCATAATACGACTGCCGCCTATCCAGATATTCCAAAAGAAGGACCACCCCTGATTATTCCCGGCTTGGAGTGGACTACATTCTACGGCCACGGCGTAGCCCTGGGAATTAAGGAGTATATCGATTGGCGGACGGCAGGACGCGCAGATGATCTCAGCGCTAAGATTAGCGCGGTAAGACGTCAGGGCGGCCTCTTTAGTGTAGCCCATCCTTTTACGGTGGGTGATCCGGTTTGTACAGGATGTGAATGGGAGTATTCTAATCTAGATCCAGCCCACATTGATACCTTAGAGATTTGGTCCGGTTCTTGGCGGCAAGGAGCCGTTCCTAATTGGCGAGCCATCGCCTGGTGGGATCAGCTTTTAGATCAAGGCTATCGGATCACAGGGGTGGCAGCCAGAGATATGCACCAACTAGGCCAATTTGACTTGGATGATGCGGCTAATACATATGTAAGAGCTTACAACTGCACCCAGTTGGAAATCTTGGCTGGGCTCAAGCGAGGCGATGTGCAGGTGTCTCTGGGCCCCTTATTAGCAGTTACTTTGTTGGCAGATGGAAAAGAATATGCCTTAGGAGACACGGTACCTGCTGTGCAGGGGAAACGTGTCACTTTACAGATTGCCTGTGATACGTTACCTAGCGGGAGCACATTACAGGTGCTGGCCGATGGTGAGAGAGTATATCAGGATAGCACGGATGGTAAGAGGTCCTGGACCGTAGATCTCGAAGGGATGAGCCGCTGGTGCCGTGTCCAGGTACACCAGGCGAATCCTTCCCAGGCGCCCATTGTCATTACAAATTGCATTTACTTTGCGGGGCCTGGCCCCCGCGCAATGCGCGCAATTTGACGAAAAACGAGATTTGGGGGCCTGGCCCCCGCGCAATGCGCGCAATTTGACGAAAAACGACCCTCGATCTCGTGATCGGGGGTCTCTGATCTTGCTTTCGTGCTTACATAGCCGCTTACCTGCTTACGATTCTATAATATGTCCTAGCCGTCATGGCATAGACAGCAGCATAGAAGAGCGTAAAGACCAAGACCGTTCCCACAGTACACCAGGCGAGTAATGGGGTATTCGCCAAGTTAAAGATAGCCAGCAGTTTCTCGATAAAGCTAAATGCCACCGCGATGTGGATAGCCGCCGCAACCAAGGGCAGGAAAAAGACAGTTAACACCTGACTGCGAATGGCCTTCTTCACTTCCTCATTGCTCATGCCCACTTTTCGCATAATCTCGAAGCGCTCTTTATCTTCGTAGCCTTCTGTAATCTGCTTGTAGTAGATAATCAGCACCGTTCCCATAATGAACAGAGTGCCGAGAAACAGGCCGAGAAAGAATAAACCACCGTACACGG
>CAZAJB010000112.1:1595-6386 GCA_964485345.1 uncultured Clostridiaceae bacterium | reverse complement strand
TTCACCGTTAAAGAAGTACTCCCCCTCCGTACTTTGGGTGAGCTTCAGTAAGAGGCGGCCCATGGTCGACTTGCCACAACCGCTTTCGCCAGCAATCCCCAGAGATTCTCCCTCTTTTAGACACAGATCAACATCGTTGACTGCGGTCAAGCACTGGCCTTGTTTCGTTTTCCGAAAGAGACTTTGGCGAACGGGGTATTCCTTCTTGATCTTCCGTATTTCAACCACGTACCGCTCTTTGTCCCTTGAGTTTATGCTGACTGCCATGTCTCCACCTCCTTGGCAAGCTTCTGTAATCTTTGAGCTTCAGCCAATCTAAAACAGGCCGCTCCGTGCTGGGGATCTTCATCCACTTCTTCATATTGAGGTTCTTCGGCAAGGCAGCGCTCCATAGCAAAGGGACAACGGGGGGCAAACCTACATCCTGACGGTGGATTGACCAAATCAGGGGGTGACCCTTCAATGGAAATGAGCTCCTTGCCTTTCTGCTTCGGATCGGGAAAAGCGTTTTCCAAACCCATCGTGTAAGGATGCAGTGGATTTTCCAGCACTTCTTGCGTAGACCCCTTTTCAACCACCTTCCCAGCGTACATCACCACAATCTTGTCGCAGGTTTCGGCCACCACAGAAATGTCATGGGTGATCATAATGAGGGCCAAACTCAAATCACTGCGCAGGCGCTTTAGTTCATTGAGAACCTGGCGCTGGACAATCACGTCCAGGGCTGTCACGGGCTCGTCAGCTATGACGAGCTGCGGTTTGAGGGCTAGGGCCAGGGCGATGGCCGCCCGCTGCTTCATTCCCCCGGAATACTCATGGGGAAAGTTTCCCAGCCGATCTGGATCGAGACCAACCATGCTAAAAAGCTCTACGGTACGGGCATGGGCTTCCTTCCTCGTCATCTTGCCCTTCAGGGTCAAAACTTCCGTGAAGGCATCTTCCACAGGATAGACAGGATTCAAAGAGTCCATGGCAGCCTGGGGAATCAAGGATACGTCACGCCAGCGCACCTTGCGCATCTCCTTTTCGGGGAGGGCGGTGAGGTCCCGGCCAGCAAATACGACGTCTCCACTTGGAATGAAGGCATTCTTAGGCATCACCCGGATAATTCCATTCACCATCGTGCTTTTTCCACAGCCACTTTCGCCCACAAGCCCTAAGCTCTGACCAGGCTCCACAGAAAACGATACACCGTCCACAGCCTGGGCGATCCCCTTTTTCGTCTTGTAATACACTCTCATATCTCGTACGTCTAATAAAGACACAATCACCCTCCTTTCTACATTCTACATTCTACACACTGCGCAGCTTGGGCTGGAGAACTTCTTCAGCACCCCGGCTGATATAAAAACCGGCCATGACCAGAAGCATGATGCAGATACCAGGTGGAATCATCCAATAAAAAGCACCCCGGGAGAGGGCTTGCGATACATAGGCGTCGTGCAACATGTAGCCCCAGCTGATCGAGCTCGGATCACCAAAACCCAGAAAACTCACCGCGGCTTCGGTCAAGATGGCCCAACCGATGGCCAAAGACCCGTATAAAAGGGATAAGGGTAGAATATTGGGCATAATATAGCTAAAAATAATGCGAGAGTCGGAAGCACCAGATACCCGAGCTGCTTCTACAAAAGCTCTCTTTTTAATCGATAAAACCTGGGAGCGAATGACCCGGGCGGTATCACGCCATAAGAGCAGTGCCATGGCTAAGACAATATTCCAGATGCTTGGTCCTAGAAAGCTCACTAGGATAATCACAAAAGGGTCAAAGGGAATGCCAAAGGCCACGTCTGTCAGGCGCATCAAAAGAGAATCCACTCTGCCACCAAAGTACCCTGAGACCAGACCCACAACGGTTCCCACCACCATAACAAAGAGGGCGGCGGTAAAGCCCACCGTTAAGGCCGGGCGGACCCCGTAGATGAGCTGAGAAAAGATATCCCGACCCATATTGGTTGTTCCCAGTTTGAAATTCTTCTCCGGCTCCCTGTTAAAGGCAATCCGCCCATCCACTCGCACCATCGCTTGGGGATCGTAGGGGGCCAGAGCTGGTGCAAACACCGCCACCAGGATGAAAAAGAGGTAGATCATGGCACCCACCAGGGCAAATTTATCTTGCCTGAAGAATTCTAGTATGCTTCTCATCACGATCACCCCATATCCTCCACTGTAATCCGCGGATCAAGTACGCTGTACAATAAATCCGCCACAAAATTCATGAAGACCATAATGGCAGCGGCCAAGAGAAAGGCCCCTTGCGCCAGGGGGTAATCACTCATGGTTACCGCATCCACCAAAAGACGACCCAGTCCCGGCCAACTAAACACGTTCTCGATGACAACATTGCCACCGATGGCATAGCCAAACCCAACGGCCATGGCAGTAACCACTGGCAAGATGGCATTGCGTGCTGCATACTTTAGCATCACTCGCCGTTCACTAAGGCCCCGCATGCGGGCAATGGTCACATAGGATTCTTCCATGCTTTCGACCATGTTCGTGCGCATTAAGAGCAGGGGAAGCCCCAAGAGGTAAACTGCTAATGTCAGGGATGGCAAGAGCATATACTTCCAGAAAACAGGTGAGGCCAGTTTCGCCCACTCGGAGGCGTAGGTCACACCGGCAGGCCCTGTGCCTGATGAAGGCAACCAGCCCAGACGGAAAGAGAAGATGGCTAACATAAGCATACCTACCCAAAACTGAGGTGCTGATCGGGTAAAGAGTGTCAAGATAACTCCCACTGTCTCACCCTTTTTCCCCCGTAGCCAAGCCAACAAGATTCCTCCTAAGACACCTACCACATAAGCGATGGTCAGAGAAAAGAGCATGAGATACAAGGTGTTCGGTAAAACCCTTGCCACAACACGTAGTACATCATCTCTATAGACAAAGGATGTACCCAGATTACCCCGGAGTAAATTAAGCAAGAAGACAAAGTACTGATGAAAGAGGGGTTTGTCCAGCCCAAACTGCTCCAGAAGAATCTGTTGCTGTTCCTGGGTGAAGTTGGGGTCAATATAGGCCGTCAGAGGGTTCCCTGGCATGAGCCGGAAAATAAAGAACAAGATAGTGGCAATAATCCACAGAGTAAGTAGCATTTGTCCAAAGCGGCGTCTAATATACTTCCAATTCAGCGTCACGTCTGTACTCCTTTCCCACAGCATTCATTCTAAAAAAGGAGGGTGCACTTTGAGCACACCCTCCGAAAGCTTTCTAGAACGATGGAGTGTGTTCTTCTACTTGACCCACAGGATAGAGGAGACGACCTTTGTTATCCCACTCATAACCTGCTTCTTCAAGGAACTGGCGTGCTTCTTCCAGACCTCCCTGGGGCCATGTAAGTTCGTTGTTCTTCCAGTACTCTAGGGCTGGAGCGATGACGGAGTTGGCCGGAACAGCATAGCCTTTCCAAACCGCTTCCACCACAAACTCTTGATCTGTAATGGCAACCAGGGCCTTACGGAAGGCCGAGTCACTAAAGGGGGCCCGATTGTGGTTTAGGGCCACAAAGCGGTAGCCAAGGTCCACAGAGGACACCATGGAGAGCATGGGGTTACGGCTGACCAGATTCTCTAAGAGAGAGGCATCACCCGAATAGCTCGCTAAGAAGTTAAGCTCACCATTTTGAATCATTCCCAGGGTGGATTCCATATTCGTTACAAAGCGGACAATCCATTTGTCAACCTTGGGAGCCGCGAAGTGCTCGGTATAGGCGTCTAAGACCACTTCTTCTGCAAACTTCCAATCGGCGAACATAAACGGTCCTGATCCGATGGGAACATCTTCTTGAATGGACTCTGCGTTCTCAGGACGGGTCTTAAGATCTGCAAAGATAGGTCCCCAAATGTGCTCGGGAGCTAGGTTGATCTTGGCCAAGCTCGCTGCTTCAAAGGCAGCCCAGGGACGTTCTAGGTGGAAAACCAGGGTCAGATCATCGACGATTTCAACCTTGGAGATAATATCCACAAAGGGTTTGTACATGGGTACTTCGCCGGTCATGGGGGCTTCAAAGGAGAACTTTACGTCCTTTGCTGTAACAGGCTCGCCATCATGCCACTTCATGCCGTCTCTGAGTGAAATCTTGACCTCCGTGTCGGAGAGCCATTCCACCGATTCGGCTGCCCATGGTTCAGGTAAACCCTCGGGGCTCATACGCATCAGCCGGTCGTAGATCAGTTCGTACACCCAGGAATCTACACTACCACTAATATAAAAGGGGTTAATGGACTGGACGGTATCATTGCTGTTCAGGACAATGGCCTTTTGATCGCCAATAGGATCAATATTGATGTAGGTCCAGAAATTTCGGATACCCATACCAGCCATGTCTACCACAGAGCCTTCAGCAAAGACAGACGTATTGTAGACAATGCTAATCATGGGATGAACGGTGAAGTCATACACAGCATCTTCCGCCAAAATCTGCTGCGCCTTGAGAATTAACTCCCTGCGTTCTTCTGGATCAACCGTCACACGCTGTGCTTCGGCAATGGCATCGTACTCTGGGTTGATGTACCCGATAAAGTTGTATCCATCCACGGCGGTGCTCGAATGGAAGAGGTTGTAGATAAACTCGTCTGGATCCAGTCTTTCAGGGCGAGCTGTCATCTGCCATCCGGCAATGTCCCAGCGGTCCCGTTCGAACCAAACAAAATCCGCCTGCTGTTCCCAGGGAACAACTCGTAGCCTGGCGTCAATTCCTAGTTCAGTCATCATCGCAGTAAGATATGACAATGTTTCATACTCGTCAGGTGAAGACGATTGCGGCCTAGTAATCACGTAAATCGGGCG
>CAZAJB010000112.1:0-1495 GCA_964485345.1 uncultured Clostridiaceae bacterium | reverse complement strand
TTGATGGAGGCTTCCGTGGGATTCTCTAGACCCCGTACATATTCCACCTCAGCGAAATTCTTGCTTCCCTGTGTTCCCTTTGTTGATAAGTTAGCGGCAAAGGCGTGGTGCAAGCCTACATGATCGCCATAAAGGGTATCTGGGCCAAAGGCCACATGATCGATGCCGATCAGATCCTTGATGTATTCAAAGTGTTCCATAAAAGATTCAATGGAGTGGTTGCGGTTCTGCTCGGTGATGGTGGTATGGGGTGCTGCTTCGATACCGACCACACCGCCTTTGTCAGCGCAAGCCTTGAGAACATTATCGGGGGCTAGACGTTTGCTATCCCAGAGGGACCGAGCCCCTACGTGGGACATAAAGATTGGTTTCGTGCTAGCTTCAATGACATCCAGGGTGGTTAAGGAACCAACATGGGAGCAGTCGATGGCCATGCCGACTTTGTTCATGCGCTCGACAACTTCATGTCCAAAACTAGTCAAACCACCATCGCGGGCTTCTTTGAGCCCAGACCCCAAGGCGTTTGATTCGCTGTAGGTGATACCCATGAGGCGAACGCCGAAGCCAAAGAGGATGTCCACCCGATCGACCTCGTTTTCTAGAGGAGCGGCGCCTTCGATGGTGGGAATGAGGGCCAGACGTCCGTCTCGGTTGGCACGGTAGATGTCTTCTACCTTTTCACAACGGAGGATAAAGTCTTGGTGCGCAAGATCAGAGAAGCGCATACCTAGATCGTGTAGGATATCGTTCCATTTCCAGCCGGCCGAGGAGGAAATCGTACACGTTCCATCCATCATGTTGTCAAAAACAGCATCAAGATACGAGTGGGACAACTCTTCGTAGGCGCAGAATTGGCGTCCCTGCCGGTTGTAAGCGAATACTTCAGCCATATTCTCAGGAAAATAGACTGGATGATCGTGCAAGGAAATGATGATCAGTCGTTTGGCTAGATCAAGAACACGTGCCTCCTCCTTTTCGCTGAGAGGAACCAGGTACTGGGGGACACGATTGAGCCCTTTGGCCATCTTTAGATCCAAATAGTCCACGCCTGCCTCCAGATATTGGTATGCCTGATATCCATCATACTTTTTGTTTACACCCATACTAGCGCTTCCTTCCTGCTTGCATTCAGATTTTAGTCGTTAGTATACACTCGATTTTCGTACGTTTCAACCCCATTTGCGATATTTAACGTAGGCTACCAGATGCTTCAATACGTGTTCCGTAAAGGGACACAATTCCTTAATAACAACGTGAAAAAGCAACACCTTTTCGTCGCCCACGGCGCCTTAAGTGTTGCTTTTGTGCTGAAAAGAAAGTGTCCTTTTACGATATTCGTCAAATTGTGTGGGGGCCTGGCCCCGCAGGACAAGACGATTGGACGACGAGTAGAACCATCAGGGCGTGTGTGTGCCCCTATGGTACACGTACGCTGATCGCTTCATGTTTCTTCCTCATGAAGGAATACTGCGTTAACATAGTGAATGTTGCCAGT
>CAZAJB010000111.1:0-6424 GCA_964485345.1 uncultured Clostridiaceae bacterium | reverse complement strand
TTGGCCATGATGCTTTTGACCTGACGGGGATCAATCTTGGCCAATTCCTCCACTGATTTCTTGATTGTTTTTGCCATCTCTATCGACTGCTGCGCTGCAGCGGTAAGAATATCATTGTAGTCATCATACACCAAAGAAAATGAGGAAACTCCCCACACCATAGAATTAACACCGAACACAGCCCCTACATAGTACTTGTTCATGCTCTGGAAAAAGTTCTGTACCGCCGATTCAATCATGGCGCCGTATTCGCCGCTATCTAAGACACCAATCGTGTAGAAGGTAGCTTCATCGATTTCTAGCCAAGCTGTGCGCAGGACTCCGTCCAAAATGACCTGCTCGAGTGGAATCACTACCACTTTGTTCTCGATTTGTGCAATTCGGTCGCGCACGGTTTTGCTAAAATCGGCTTCTTCTAGTATCTCAAGTGCCTCAGGCAGGTTTGCCGTGCTAATCCAGAGCATTGTAGCATCATCCGGTAGATAACCCCAAATCTCAAAGACACCGATTCCTTCACCGAGGGCTTTTGCTTCCGAACTGGAAGCCATCAACCCGGAGCCAGTACTAAAGGCCCGTCTAGTCTCAAAGTCTCCGCTGTGAATATCATTGGCCGCACTAAGAAGATTGATGCTGGACCGAATCGATCCGCGAGCCGAATCATTGGCCACTGTGAGGACGATGACCCTAGGCCTCCTGGTTCGCCCAATAACGAGATCCATAGCTTGCGCTAGATCTTGCTCGGTTTCGGTTTGAGCTACGATGAACCGGTTGATGATACTTCTCGCATACCATTGATATACGGACAACGAATCCGGTATGTCCACGCTTTGATAGAGGGTGTCAGCTATCTGCTCGAGCTGCAGGGCAGACTGCCTAGGAATGTCAGGGGAGTTGATGGCGATCGTATGCGCCACCTTGTCAATGTTCTGGTCTTCCTTGAGCATGAACTGATGCATAAATCGCTCCTCTGGCGTGGTAATCTCAATCGTTGCTCCCCGAATCTCGTATTCTCCTGAGTCAACGGGCTCTTCACCGACAACTCGCCCTTGAGAAGTCTCTAGGACGGCGGTAAACAACTCTCCTGTGCCGAACCCTGCCGAAACATAAACCAGATCAACGGCGTCTAGGCTTAAGTCAGTGAGGGGTAAGGATGTGCGCAAAATGAGGTGGCTTTCGATCTCTTCTTGATCCTCGCCTCCACCTAAGACAGAGGCAAAGTCGCCAAATTGCCCTCCAATGCCGCTACTTTTTGGAATGACATCAAAGAATACCCTCACCTCTGCATGCACAGGGGCAGAGTTAATTTCTAGACGCCTGATGGGAATGGCCACATATTCAGCAAGCTCACTTACATCAGCGGCGAATGGTAAGACCAGCAGCCGATCTTCGCCACTTTCACTGTATTTAACCGCTGGTAGTTTTGTAAGCTCTAGTTGATCACTGGGGATGCCCGACAATTCAGCAAGAAATTCAAGCCCAGCGGGTGTAAGATCGACCAGACTCTGCTGGGGATTGTAACCCAGTCTCTGCAACACATTTTCCGCAACTCCCGCCAGATCAGATTCCGTTCCCCACATCTGGGTCAAGACGGCCGCAGGAGCATAACGCTGCTCCCATATTCGGTCTGCACTGGGTAGCCACGTGAGGGTTCGCAGCAACTTGAGTAAATCATCGAAAGAGCTTACCGACTCAAGGGCCAACATCCCAGGTGCGCTACTTGATGGTGGCACTAGAGTTTCTTCTGGAATGCTTTCGCCCAAAAGGTCCATCCGGTCTTCCTTTGCTAGTTGCCCCTTCGCAGCCTGCCTTGCCTGATGATCCCTGATGGCCATGTTGATGGCCGCTTCAAGTTCTTGCTCGAAGGTTAAGTTACGATTGGTTTCAGTCGTTAGGTAAGTCAGAAGTTCTGGATCTAGGTACTTAAGATCCGGCACAACCTGATTGAGATCTGCGAAAATGTCGGATCTCAATGTCCATTGATGATCATCCTCCTCCATCGGGATATCGAAAGAAATCAATGTGCGGCGCGTCATGCCGTCTTTGACAACTGCGTCTTCAAAGCCCAACACCAAGTCGGCGTTGCTGGAACCGGCTGATAGCTCGTAGAAAACTTCGCCACTTTCGGTAAAGCTCCCCAGACTTACTTCCGTCACAAGCTTCTTGGAGTCAACTTCCGAACTGATGCCGGCGTAGTCATCGCGAACAAGCTTAAATCCACCCGTCAGCCCTGTTGCGTAGCCATCTAGTTCATCAACGAACGTCAAATCAGCGACGACTCTACCTTCGCTTGTCCACCCTATGTGGTTTACATAGAGCTTGATTCCTTCAGCAAGTATTGGGTTGCCTGGCAAGCTCGGTGTCATGGCGGGCAAATCACTTAAGGGAATGACTAGGTCATCTTGGCGCAAGTCAACAAATAATTCGCTGCCATTTTCGGCCAACGCTTGGGGAATCTCAAAGACAAAACGCACCTTATTGAAGGAGCCTGGGGCTACCATTCTGGCATCGGCGAAGCCAAGGGGCACGCTGGCTGTGAGGGGGTGTAGCGGAATGAAGAACACCCCAGAATCGGTCGGGATCCTTAATGAAAAGACCTCCGCGGGATCGATATCCAGTAAAGCCTGGACCTGCGAGGTGAGGTCCACCTCTATCATGCGAAAGACTGTTGTACCGTCGGTAGAGAGATTTCCAATCTTCAAAACATCGTCTACAGCCACCGCTCTTAGTTCGAACACATCCGACAGGCGGGAGGGTTCGGTGGTTGGGAAGGTACTAAGGTCTAGCTCTGGATAATTACCTGCACCGATCAGGTCAAGATTCAAGTGACCGTAAGCGGTATCGTAAAAGTGCAGCGACATTTGGGCTATTGATTCATCGTCCACCAAGAATACCAGTGTTCCTTGGAGCGGTTCTTGGGGGTACACCGTGAGGCTCATATCGCCTGGAACCAGTAGCCCTGAAGGATCCAGCCAGCTGGCGGGGGAGACAGGGTACATTTGTTCATCGTTCCAGCCTAGGTAGAGGTGTGAGGCCAGATGCGGAATGAGGTAGTCGGGTACTCTAAACTCCGTGCGTCCAGTGTCTCCTAGGTTACTCATCCAGCTTCCGGGGTGGTTATTTCCCTTGGCATCCACCACCACTTCTTGGGGCTCCAAAATGTTCTCCAAAGCCAAATCTAGGCTGAGGAATTGTCTACCGCCGGGAGCGCTTAGCCCTGCAAGGACATTGGTTGCGGTAGCTCCCGTAACTTTTAACGCAAGGGCACTACTCGCGCCTCCTACATCGAGCGGTATAAACCTGGTCTGAATGTTTCCAGCCTGCTGGTTGCCGGCGTCTAGACCATAAAGGCTTAGCTCCTTCACATCTGCTGCGGAGCCTGCTGCGTGATACGAGGCGACTTCGAGTTCGATCACATCTTCCCTTTGTGCAAATTTAGCATAGGGTACAGTCAGATTGCCCATGTATCTTGTGATCAGGCTCGTGTTGCTCGTATCTTCAAGGGACAGCAAGACGTCAACGGTAGATGATTCTTCGACTACGTCCTTCATTTCGGCTAAAACTTCGTTTAAGGCCGCGGTGAGGACCGCAGAGTCTTCGGATATGACATAGCGGCCTTCGGATCTGGCGGCAATATCGGCAAAGACGGCTTCAGAGTCATCCATACCGATGCCGATCCAAATTACCTTGATACCCGCCTTAGCCATACGGTCTACGAGCTCATAAAGGCTCTCTTGCTCTTCTTCGCTCTCCATGGCGATGGCCGCATCTGTGATGTAAACCAAGACTTTATTCTTAGAAGGTGTAATACTTAAGGTTTGGGTGGCCAATTGAATGGATCCCAAAGTATCGGTTGCTCCCCCCGCGTTCATCTGCCCGATGACGTAAAGGGCGCTGGCTTTATCTAAAGTCATACTTTGTTGAATAGTCGTGTACCAATCAAAGGTTTGTACCTGAATTAAGGTTTGTTCTGGCAAATCCAGAACAAAATCGTGCAGAACGTTTTTAACCTTTTGCATGCGGTAACCGCAACCTTCTTCTGCCGGATCCATATCCATAGAGCCGCTCTGATCCACCATAATAGAAACTACGGGGACGTTGGAGATGCCTGCCACGGTTGGACGTTCATAGACCAGACGATAAGCATTGCTCAAAAGCGCATTGATGCTTGAGAACACCTCATTAAGAGCATTTTGATCCACGGCGGCAAAGTATCTTCCGCCCGATAGGTCGGCGACTTGCTGCAGAACTGTCTTATCGTGTCCGGGACCAAAACCAATGGTATAGAGGGGTGTGGAGCTTGCTTGCACAGCTTGAGTTACATCTGACAAAGTGGCCACACTTCCGGGCCCTGAGTCATCGTAGTTGGCATCGACCCCGTCGGTGAAGACCACTAAGACGGGTCGCTGATCACCCTCCAGTAAACTAAGCCCTTCGAGGATGGAATCATAGAGGCAGGTGGCGCCATCTGCACGTACCGAAGCGAGACTTGCCAGAACCTCAGTCTTCGTTGTACCTGCTAGAAGTTTGGGCTGGGTATCAAAGTCAATGACCCTAATCTTCGTATCATCGCTCAGGGAGTTGATGAACTCCCTGGCCGTAGCCAACGTTTGCTCCATCTGAGCTCGCATAGAACCTGATGAATCAAGCAACAACACGATATCGGGGGGGGCCACGATGGGTTCGATGGAAATTACCTTACCCATTAACCCTCCCTCACTGATCTCCACGTTTTCACGGGAAGGAACTAGCTCACCCGTGACAAGGGGGGTGAAAACAAAGCCTAGTTCGCTTCGGCTACCCTGAATGGAATGCCGACTAAGCTCCAGCGCACCCCCTACTTGGACGCTTTCCACCGACTCCTCAAAGGCGGCTTGGGTTACACTGGGCAAGGTAAAGGCTGTGATTTGACCCGAGTTCACCGGAACCATGCGGGCCTTGATAAACCCGCCATAATGTTGCTCTATATCCCAATATCCTGGGGGCAGATAAAAGACCCAGTCTCCATCAGGATTCTGATCGCCTACCGTGTCGTAATACTCGTGTGCAATGGACATGGACACACTATGTGAAGGTCGAACGGAAACTTCTCCGCCTTCTGCGCCCGATATTTTGAGAATACCAAGCTGGTCGCCTAGGGTTAGTGGTGGTAAAGGAACAGATTCTTTCAACGACACCGTAATTTTCTCAGGCATTGTTTCGCCCATGGGCGTGAACGTCCACGCTACTCTACCTGGTTCTTGCAACATATCATCGAGTAAATAGAGAGACGTTTTTTCGGAATCAAAAGAGTATTCCCCAGACCATGAACGCTCATACTCCCCAAAACTAGCGTCATATGATCCCGACAGCCAGGCCCCAGCATCACTAATTTCCACAACCAAGGTTTTGTGAAGTAGACCATCGGAATCCGTGATAAAGCCAATTGACGATTGATCCTTTCCAGGCTTGATTGTTATGGTTTGATTTGGCTGTAGATAAAGTTCTTTGGTGACCTGCAGCATAAAGCTATCTTCGCTGTCGGCGCTTAGAATCACTTGCCACCTGTAACCTTCCGAATCTACAACCGCGGCACTAAGCATAGCTCGGGAGCTTTCTAGAACCTCGCCACCTAATTTCCGTATTTGCTCTTGAACGGCCTCAAATACCTGGTCTAGGTGATCCATGGAAAAACCAAATGACCAGAGTTCTCCCAATCCGTAATAGAATGCGCCGTAACCGTGGGAGTCATAGTAAGGAATCTCAATGTCGTCGGCTGGATAATATACCGTCCACCCTGTGACATCAGGGTTTTCGAGGGGATTAATCAAAGGGGTAGGGAAGTAGTCCTCTTCTTCGTAGTCCTCTTCTTCGTAGTCCTCTTCCTCATAGTCCTCTTCCTCGTAGTACTCTTCCTCGTAGTACTCCTCTTCGTAGTACTCCTCTTCGTAGGTCGGTTCTTGCTCTTGAATAACGGTGATGCCGTAATAGTCATCGCCCCAACGCTCCGCATAAGCCCACCAGAGTCCTTCGGGTCCGTTAATCTGGGCGACGAGCAAAGTCTCGGTGCGTTTCAAGATGGTACCTTCTAGACTGGTCAAGTATGCGTCAAAATCTTGGAGCGAATCGCCATACACTCCCATGATCCAGACGTTGCCCCAAATATATAACTCCTGAAATTCGTCATCGTTTTCCCAATAGCCCAAGTCCCAAGGATCAGAAAGGTCGGATATGTCCCAATAATCCAGGGAATCATAGGCGTCCAAGTCATCCAAGGGATTAATGAAGGGAGGGTCATAAGCATAAACCATTCCTTGCACAAACAGTAAAGCAATCAAGATAGTCATCAGAAAACGTAGTTTTGCCAATGCCATACGGGAACCTCCTCAGGGTTCTTAATCTGTGCAAATATGGAGCGGTGTGACACTAGGATATTTCTACCACTAAA
>CAZAJB010000110.1:1568-6533 GCA_964485345.1 uncultured Clostridiaceae bacterium | reverse complement strand
GGACAAAAGTAGATTCTCAAATGGCCATTGACATTCAATGAAGACGGAGATCCTGTCGCAATATTGACCTACCCAACGCTCTTGACGGCACCCCGATAATCGCGAGATAAGTAGCACCTGGCTGTTGAAGCACACGATTACATAGCAAAAAGCTGCTCCAACGCGTTTGACACTGCATCTATGTCTTCATCCGTGTTACCGGGCCCAAGGCTAAATCGAACTGCTCCTAAAGGAGCAGTCCCTAAGAACTGATGAGCCCTGGGCGCACAATGCAACCCTGCTCTTACAGCAATTCCGAAATGTTGATCCAAAACAGTGGCGAACTCCACTGGTGTATAGCCCGCAACTGTGCAAGAGAGGACGGACAGACGTCTTTCGACACAATTTGAGAGATAAACCTTGATCTCCGGGTATTTGTTCAGAACATTAATTAGCTCAGAGAACAGTTGCCGCTCTCGAGACTTAAGATGAGCATTTTCCCTGACATGTTCTATACCCGCACACAATCCTGCAATCGCGACTATATTTGGACTTCCAGCCTCCAAGCGCTCTGGATAGTCAGTAGGCATGTCCTCCAATTCAGATTCGCTGCCAGTGCCCCCATAGATGAATGGCTTCAATTGCACACAACTGTTTATTGCAATACCACCTACCCCAATCGGGCCAAAAAGGCTCTTGTGGCCGGCAAATACCACAAAGTCCAATTGCCATTTACCCATGTCTATGTCGAAGACTCCTAATGTCTGAGCCGCATCAACAAGCATTAATGCGTCATACCGTTTTGCCAATAGCGCGATCTGTTCGATGGGTGCAACGAGACCGCACACATTACTGCCATGATTAACAACCACCAGTTTGGGCTTATTTTTTTCAAAACACTCCTTCAATGCATCCAAATCAAAGATAAGGCTATCCCGTTCCACTGGAATATCCCACAGTTTTATGCCGCGTGATTCCCGCAGATGATAAAGGGGGCGTAATACCCCATTATGCTCAAACGGAGTTAGATAGACATTGTCCCCTGAGTTCCATTCTAATCCGAACAATACGGTGTTTAAACCAATCGTAGCAGAAGGTGTCAAGACTATTTGCTGGCCCGTCGGGAGACCCACTAACTCCGCTAACGACGAACGAGTTTTCCGAATTAAACCTGCAGTTGTTTGGGCGAGCGAATACCCACCGCGAGCCGAATTTACCCCAAATTCCCGTGCCGCCTTTTCCATAGCGTCATAAACCACTGAAGGCTTGGGAAATGATGTAGCACTATTGTCTAAGTAAACGGTATCCACCAAATCACTTCCTACGATATCTTCAATAACAAATCCAATAGTACTTGCCGTTTTTCATTCATATCGATGGCATCAGCAAAACCATCTAGTGCACTTTCTAGACTCGAGCGCAAGATATTACCCAAGGAGCCAACTTCTACTCTTGCATACGTGTGCTCTCTGACTTGACCGTTCCCGTCAACAAACGTCACTCGTTGTTGCGCCTCCAATAAGGTTTCTCCTCTATCGAAACCCTCAATCGTTGCAACAGCCTCTGTCATACGTTCCACAAAATCCTGACAGGTATCATCTGACCAGTCAGATAGATCTAAACCGGTTATGACCCACATTATTTCATCGATAGGAGATTTGTCGTCATCAATGTCAATCTTGCTTGCTAAGCGCAGCAAACTAAGGCAATCCCCTGAGAACACGTGCGTCCTTGTACGTTCTTCAAGTGCCGAATACCAATTTCTCATAAGGGCACCTAAAGGAAGATTCGACGCTTCATCTGCAAACAGGCTAGCGACCACCTGCTCAAGATGTCGCCTGGAAAGAGTGAGGTGAACCTCCATTTCTGATTTCACCTCGTGGATAGCTTCCACATAATGATTGACCTTATCTGACTCAAACACGTTTCTTTCTTCGATCGCCCAAATCATGTCCTCAAACAGGAACTTTGCAGAATTGCTTAGCGGCATGGCGAGTATTCTCCGCATACGCTGCGCCATTGCAGAATACTGTCTGCTTTCTCTTGCATATCTCGGCAAACCTACAAACCACTGATTAACTGCTACCGCTACAGGGTAGGCACTGTTCGATCCTGCTGATCCATCAGGAAGTTCTTCCTTGAACAGCTCACTTAGTTTTGCCAAGTATGCCTGCTTGCTGTCGTCAATACCTAGAATCTCAGCAGTGTAACTCTTGGGGTCTTTGACAATCGATTCCACCAAGTCGGCATCCAAAGGTCTTTCGATACCCGATTGATCTCTTATAATGAGTGACTTTCGAACTTCGCGAAGGGCAATTGTCAAGACGACTGGCAAAACCCCTAGCCGTAGACCGTACGGTGGTTTACGTACAATATGCATAACTTCATCAAAAGAAACAGTTCCACTTCCTGCCTCAAACGCGTCTTGTATGAGTTCAATAACCCTGCGAAATCTCGGGCTTACTTCCTCATCGATCGCACATTCCGCGCCTTGGTTCACCGCTCGGTAAACACCCGTTCGTCGAACCAACGAACGGAAAATGGACACATCAGGCCCATAACCCTTTAGGCCAAGATTGGTCTCAATAGTATCGCTTAATAGTGCCCTCATAACCTTCTTCCGGGCATTCGCGATTGTATTTGATACATTTGTTCGGTTGATCAGCTCATTATTCAAACGGGGAGTCTCGTTGAAGACAATACTGCAGATGCGCGATACCAACTGCGACAAACTGGAAAAACGAAACGTCGTTTCCCCATTTGGCCACCTATAGAACAATCGAGCGGATCTGTCACCATACCCAGTCACTCGTAACAACTGACGCTCAATTCGCTCCTCGTAGTCGTCAATGTATGCGCTCAGCTCTGCCATCCCGTAAGGATCATCGCCCCAATATGTTGTATCTCTTTGGAGAATGTCCAAAGCCATATAGTCATAAGACAAATCGGTAAGTCCATTCATGGGAGTGCTAGAACAAACAAAGATCACTTGTGGATGATGTATTTTCTCAACTAGGTCGTAGAATAAGGTGAGTTCTTCCTTTGTCTCTGTTAATACATACACTACTAGTCCATCTGCATACTGCTTGTCTTCAAGATATTCGTCCCAGTCTATTCCTTGATCCAAGTCGTCGACAGAGAAGAATTCTTGATAAAAGAAACGAGTCATTTCGTACTCGTCATTATAACGGTTCGCAATCACCGGATACGGCGAGAAAAACTCGTTGAGAATGTCGGATGTTCTAAAACGACTTGCGTAACGGGAGTCGCCTTTGACGCTATCCATCGCTGAGCGAAAATCAATATCACTCCCAGCCAAAAAATGGATCCGTTTGTCACTCTTTCGTTCATAAACAATCTTCTGCTCCACGAGGTTCTTGAAAGCATTTGCCAGCTCTTCAGAATCGCTCTGACCACCACTCGAAAGACAAAATTCTAAGTTGGAATATGTTGGCGGAAAATTCGGTTCTTCTAACCCTACAAGCACAGCAAGACACTTGAGCATTCTAGTCTCCACTAGCCTAAGTGATGCTCCCATTTTGCTTATAGATTCTCTTGCTTTAAGAAAACTCTTTCCTAAGGAATCCTGGTTTCGCTGTTTTTGAGCAAGATCCATGAAGTAATCAAATAAGACGTCCAAGGTAAGAAGGCTATATCTTTCATCATCGGCATGGCTCAAATAGAATCCTAGTGTGTTCATATCCTCTGTAGAGAGAAATGTAAACAGCGTCCTTTCATTCTGAGCTAATCGATTAGAGATTCTGGGCAAACAGAACACTGTGCTGGGATGTAAAGGATAGCATCCATTGATTACCCAACGTTCTATTTCATCTTCTTTCAACTCCCTGAACAGCCCGTTTTCCCGCGTTGCCTTTGATTGCATATGGAACTCGGCCTCATTCGACTTTAGAAAACTGCCCCACTTGACGGGCTCTTTCTCAATCACGGTCGCAATCAGTTGATATGTTTTTGTCGAGCTCTGGCGTAAACGCACAGACGTAAAGCGCCCCTCAACTTTACGCCACGTGTCAAGTAACTCATCAGACAACCCCGTAGCATACTGCGACATATGCTGATGCGAAATTAACATCAGATGGACTTGAGCTTCTCCGCTCCGATTACACATCTCAGCTAGATCTTGAAGAAGCTTCAGATCGCTCATTTTTCCTTCTTGGATTGAACTCTCAAGGTATTTGTTAAACTCATCGAAAACCACATATACTCCTCTATATCCCTTATCACGCAGGAGAACGGAAACCTCTCGATAAAGATCAGGAACATCCCTTGTATCGAACAGATTGAACTCAGTACCAGCCGTCACCTTAGGGAATATCGCACGAAAGGCCGACATTGCTCTATGATCGAATTCCATAAGCTTCTCGTAGAAGTTCGAGTACGTAGTCTCATATGTCTCGGATAACAGACTCTTAAAATCTGCAAGGGTACTGGGATATTCAGTTGCCCACAAGCCCAAAGTCTCGTTCGCTACTTCAAAGGAAGTCCGAGGCATAAGATCCTGCACACCTGCCTCCAAAAGGGCTCGCTGCAAGCCGTAAGTAAAGGTTTGCTCAAGATCCTTTCCATTCCCATTCAACAAGACTGTAAGATAGGGCTCCCCATGAAGAAATCTCTCGAATTTCTGAACAAAAGAATCATAACCTGCTTGCTTCAGCCTGCCAACAAGGGGGGAATAATTCTCCACTTGGATGCTCTTTTTCAACACTGAGGCTATTACCGTTATCAAGTGGGACTTACCCGTTCCATATGGACCTACAACAATTCTCGATCTATTCGTCGACAGGGATTCTAAAGAATCAATTACATCACTTGTTAGACTTACAAAGGCATCTGTAGGAACATAAGATGCGACCTTCTTGGCATTACCCACATCATAGTCTATGTTGACAGAGTATTGAAATCCGCCAGCTATCGAAATCATATTATCTTCCATAAACCTTCATCCTTTTCCCTTGAATCATAGTAACC
>CAZAJB010000110.1:0-1558 GCA_964485345.1 uncultured Clostridiaceae bacterium | reverse complement strand
TTAGGATCCAATTCATGTAGCTCCACCGAATCAAGTCCAGCAGTCAAGACAACTGTTAGCCAGCCCATTTTCTGTAACGATTCTAAGTAAAAAATGACGTCTTCGTAGGTAAGTGCAAACACCCTACCGATATTGCTGTCAGCGTCTAGTAGCCTGTTTATTGTCGTACGACCCAAGTTTTGCTCTCTCATACACTGTCTGGCTATGGCGTAATAAACGATTCGAGGATCAAGACTATCGCGATTAATGAAATTGAGCCTGTACGACTTGGGGCCAAGCCTCCTTAACAATCTCAACTCCCGTAGCGGGCAGTTAAGATTATCTTCAGGCGAACTATGTTTATCCATTCGTTTTTCAAAAAGATAAGTATTCACAAAACACCGGAAATCTTTTTTCAGCGAACTCTCTGCAATAGGAGTCCCCTCAACCAGGGTGTAGTTCGTTAACCAGTGTAAGAATGTCTCTTCATCGAACTCGCGCCGTCTAAATCGGTTGAAAAACCAATACCACGTGGTCGCTTCCGATGGATCCGACACAAGATGATAATGAATAGTCCACCACGTCCCCACGTCCTCGAAATAGGGGTCGTTTTTTTGTATTGATTCAGCAAGCCCAGACAGAACATATTGCCCGTTCACTTGCTCTATCAAACCGCTCGCCCTAAGCCAAAACCGGATGGAATTGACCATGTTCTTTCCCACTCCGAGAATTTCTGGTGCATCACTATCTGAGAAAAAAGCATAGCCCTCTGATCGTTCCATCATTTTTAGACCTTTTCGCAACCATCCGTCTCTGATGTAAAACGTTTCGTGCCTCGCATAAGACAAACTATCCTACCCCCTTCTTGACCGCCAAAACCTTGGCCATTAAACAACCCCCGCGACCCCACGGATTAACGCACTTTAAACAACCCGTACATTTCTCTTGGGCCACTCTATAGTGGCCATCGATATATGTTATTGCCCCCATCGGACATACACTTGCGCAACCAAGACAGCCGATACACGATTGATACTTTCTAAGCTGGCATTCGATTCGTTGCGATATCAGCCGATAGTTAGACGGATTTATCACCGTTACTTTCAAGTTATAAGAACCATCTAACCCCTGCAACTTGATAACTTGTTTGTTTGTGCGTCTATCCAAAACCGCCACTTCGTTTAGGAACTTGTTTCCAAGTGCTCTAGAAACAATACCAAAGGGCTTGAAGTACTCATAGAGCTCACTTGAGATGGGGCGTGTTAAAGCAATCGTGGTGGAATGTTCTTCATCTGCACAAGGTTTTGTCTCAACATAAATCTGTTTTGATTCAAGGCCCGCCCCACCTTGGCGCGCCTTCCAATTCCCACTATCAACGTATTCCTCAGGATCGGGTTTCCCAATCCTCTCCGCAAAACCGATGAGAAAGTTCCGCCACCGTTCACTCTCGGTCGGAATGTATAAACTAGCCAAAAACATTGACCACCCAGAGTTATTAGGGCAGCACCAGCAGCCAACTCGGGGAAAACCCAACCTATAGCTATCGTTAAAATCTAGTTTCCGATAGAAGATGTACAGC
>CAZAJB010000109.1:0-6589 GCA_964485345.1 uncultured Clostridiaceae bacterium | reverse complement strand
GCGTCGAAGATCTACATTGATCCTGCCCCCAAGGCAGGCGAGGCGGAGCTGCAACCTGATGTGCAGGAATATCCTTCGGTTCTGCGATCTTTTGCGCCTATTGTTGTGCCGGTTCTATTGATTGCCCTCAAGTCTGTGGCGGATTATCCCTCGGCACCCTTTGGTACAGGATCCTTGAGGACCTTGCTGAGCTTCATAGGTAACCCCAATATTGCCCTGTTGATCGGTGTCTTCTTTGCCTTTTTCACCGTTCCGAAGATCACCAAAGAGGTGTTGGGCGATTGGGTGGGTGTCGGCTTAACGAATGCCGGTGTGATCATTCTCATCACCGGTGTGGGAGGATCACTGGGGGCCGTTATTCGCGAAACTCCCATCGCTGCCTATCTTTCGGAATCCCTCAGTACTTTGCAGTTTGGGATTTTCGTGCCCTTTATCTTGGCTGCGGCACTGAAGACGGCCCAGGGTTCATCGACTGTAGCCATCATTACAACTGCGGGGATCATCGCTCCTCTCATGACCGCACTCGGTTTGGCTTCAGGTCTTGGCCCGGCTCTGACCGTTATGGCGATTGGAGCTGGTGCGATGACAGTCTCCCATGCCAATGATAGTTACTTCTGGGTGGTGGCGCAGTTCTCCGATATGAAAGTGGAGCAAGCCTACCGCTTGCAGACCCTCTCATCCCTGGTGTGTGGGATCGTGGGGATCACCTTTATCAGTCTCTTGTATTATGTCTTCGTCTAAGCAGCTGTCCCTATAAATCAAGGCACTGATTAGAACGAACTATGGTATACTTACGTTGCTAGAGCGATCCTAGGGGGGCCAGAAAATGAGTGTCAAAGTTACTGTGGTAGTTCAAAAAGAGGAGAACTGGTATGTCGCAAGATGTCTTGAAAACAGTGTGGCTTCACAGGGTAAAACGCTGGAAGAATCGATGCGGAATTTAGAAGAGGCTTTGGAGCTGTATTATGAGGACAATGTACCTGAGCTCTTTCATGTCCCTACCTTTATTACCACGTTGGAGATTAGCATCTGATGGGGTCAAAATATCCGGTACTTCGTCCCTCGGAGATCATTAAGGTTCTAGACAAGTTAGGATTTCAAAAAGTCTCTCAAAGAGGCAGTCATGTCAAATTCAGAAGGACAGGAAATCCTTCGAGGAGTACCATTATTCCCATGCACGATGAGGTAGCCAAAGGCACACTGAAAAGTATCTTAGAACAGCCGGATATATCACTCGAGGAGTTCCTAAGAATGCTCTGATTGAAGGCATGAAATTTGGCACAATTAACCGACCCTAGTGGTGATACCGATCTCCACTAGGGTTATTTTTCTTCCTCGAATTAGCCATTCCGTCTCGGCGGTCTAGGACCAAAGTATTGATAATACTGGGTTTCAATATTACCATTATAGAGTTTGCGGCGCTTGGTGGCCCGACCTCCAAAGACCTTTTCGAGCTGAGGGTAGGAGGTCAAGACGTAAAAGGACCAAGTATCTAGGGACTTTTTGACCTGGGCTAACTCGCGGTAGAGTTGCTTGATTTCTGCCTCTTCGCCAAAACGCTCGCCATAGGGTGGATTGGTCACCACTTTTCCGTACTTCTTACTGGTCGTCAGATCCTTCACCTCGAGGCGCTGAAAATGGATGGAATCAGCGACGCCGGCTGCTTCCGCATTATGGCGGGCGATCTTCAGGGCCGCCTCATCAATATCCGTGCCGATCAGGTAGTCTGGTTGTTCGGGCTTGATCAGATCCTCCGCCTCCTGGCGGGCTTGTTGCCAAAGGGCTGGAGCCAGCCAGGGCCACCCCTCCGAGGCAAACTTGCGGCTACGGCCAGGAGCCATATTATGGGCCATGAGGGCGGCTTCGATGGGGATGGTGCCCGATCCACAGAAGGGATCGATCAGGGCAATGTCTGGATAATAGCGGGCTAGAATCACTAAGGCAGCTGCTAGGGTCTCCTTTAAGGGGGCACCTGTAGCAAGGGCCCGATAGCCCCTTTGGTGCAGACCTGCACCTGTTGTATCGATGGTCAGGGTGACAACATCCTTTAACAGCGCCACCTCGATTTTCATCAGGGGGCCATCTTCAGGAAACCACTCTAGGGCATATTCTTTCTTCAGGCTTTCTACGACCGCCTTTTTCACGATCGATTGACAATCGGAAACACTAAAGAGGGTAGACTGGACCGAACGGCCTTCTACCGGAAATTCTGCGTTTTTGGGGATAAAACGTGCCCAGGGCAGGGCCTTGGTCTTTTCAAAGAGTTGATCGAAGCTTGTGGCTGTAAACTCGCCTACCTTGAGCCGGACCCGAGCTGCGGTGCGCAACCAGAGATTGGTGCGGCAGATGGCCAGTTCATCACCGGTAAAGCTTACCTTACCATTTTCCACGGAAGTATGCTCATAGCCTAACTTGCGCAACTCATCGGACACCAAGGATTCTAGCCCGAAGGTTGCGGTAGCTAAAAGTTCAAATTGTGACATCATCTCAACCTCTCCACTATCAGTACTAGTATTATACCAAGTATAGGCAATTATCTGCAAGTCGCATCTGAATTGGGGACAAACTAAGGGCAAAGTGTCTGCAGTATGCAGTCTTTGGCAGGAAGACGGTCTTTTAAGGAGAATTAATATTGTTTAAAGGGGATGACTGCATGCGCAAGGTAATCATCCACTATCATCGTGGCGATGGAGACTACGAGGGTTGGGGAGTCTGGTTGTGGCCCATGGGCTACGGGGGTAGCTTGGTTAACTTCACAGAAGCAGATTTTTTCGGAAGGGTAGCCGTGTGGGAAGTACCTAGGGAAAGCCAGCGCCTGGGCTTTGTGATTCGGGGCGCCTCCTGGGAAAAGGATGTTGATCGAGATCGCTATATAGAAGACTTCAAGGGGGACACCGCAGAAATCTGGCTTGTTTCTGGCGATCCTAAGGTCTATTTAGCTCCGCCAGCGAAGTTCCGGCCCGAGCTGCGGGTCTTTGCCGAACTCGAAGTAACCTTCCATTATTACCGCCACGACGGGAACTACCATGGGTGGAACCTGTGGATTTGGGGGAATTCAGAACCAGGTAGGGCCATAGAATTTGTCGGACAAGATGCCTTTGGCTGTACCGCCCGCACAGTCCTCAAGCAGCAGACTGACGCCGGCGAGCTTGGCTTTCTGCTGCGCAAGAGCGTCGTGGGGGAGAACTGGGCAGAGAGAGATGGAGGCGAACGTTTTCTACCCTTCTACTTTGCCAGCGCTGCCGGTACACTTGAAGTCTGGTTGATGCAGGACGACCGCCATATCTACTACCAGGCCGAAGATGTGGATCGCACGCCGCGCCTAGAAGTAGCGTCCCTCGAGGATCCGCAGACCATTCGAGTCGACACCTACCTCCCGGTGGCGAGGGATTCTGTCCCAAACTGGGGCTTTGAGCTTGTGGGCTGGGATGGAAAAAAGGAGCAGCAAGTTTCTATTTCCGTTCGTGACCTTGGTGCTAGGAGCTTTTTGATTAAGACCGACCAGCCCCTTGATTTGCATCAGCAGTACCAGATCTTGCACCGCACCCATGGCCAAAAACGTGTGACCTTTGGTGGAATTTTTGCCAGCAAAGCATTTCACCAGGAGTTTCATTACTCCGGCCCTGATTTAGGTGTTAGCTATAGCAAGGAAGAAACCAGCTTTAAAGTCTGGGCACCCACTGCCACTCGCCTAGAGATTGTGATTTATCCCACAGACCATGGAAAAAAGGGCGATCGTTTTCCCCTGCAGCTCGGGGAAAAAGGAGTGTGGTCGTGCCAACAAAGGGGCGATTTAGAGGGCCTTTACTATAATTACCTGGTGACCCATGGCGAAGAGACAGTTGAAGTCGTTGACCCTTATGCCCGGGCCACAGGCGTGAATGGCCAGCGAGGTCAAGTCGTAGATCTGGCCAGAACAGATCCCCAGGGCTGGGACGATCTGCGCCCCCTACCCCTGGAAAGCCCGGTGGACGCAGTGATCTATGAAGTGCATATCCGGGATCTTTCTATGGCGGCCAATTCCGGCGTCAAGGCACAGGGGAGGTACCTAGGCCTGATCGAGGCCGGCACCAAGACTCCCGGGGGAATCTCCACGGGCCTTGATCATCTGAAGGAACTGGGCATTACCCATGTGCAATTACTGCCCTTCTTGGATTTTGCCACGGTGGATGAAAGAGAACCTGAGGCTAGTTATAATTGGGGTTATGATCCCCTAAATTACAATGTGCCAGAAGGTTCCTATGCTAGCGATCCAGGGGATGGACGAGTGCGTATCAGGGAGCTCAAGACGATGATCCAGGGCCTGAATCAAGCTGGGATCGGAGTCATAATGGATGTGGTCTATAACCATACCTTTCACTCTTTAGCCTCGTCCTTTCATCAACTTGTACCAGGCTATTACTATCGTCATCATCCCGATGGCAGTTTCTCCAATGGATCAGGTTGCGGCAACGAACTGGCGGACGAGCGTTCGATGGTACGCAAGTTTATTGTAGACTCTGTCAGCTACTGGGCGAAGGAGTACAAACTAGCAGGTTTCCGCTTTGACTTAATGGGGCTCCATCACGTTGAGACGATGCAGGCAGTTCGCAGAAGCCTTGATCTGCTCTCGCCTCAGATCTTGCTCTACGGCGAGGGATGGGGGGCAGCGGAGAGCACCCTGGCCGCAGGAGAGCGAGCCCTGAAGGAAAACACAGTACATATACCTGGGGTGGGCTCCTTTTGTAGCGATCTCAGGGACGGACTCAAGGGCAATGTCTTTCAGAGCGGTGATGGCGGCTTTATCCAAGGAGTAGGCTGCGAGGCTACGGTGAAATTTGGCATAGTCGGAGCAGTCCAGCATCCCCAGGTGGACTATGGCAAAGTCCTTTATTCTAGGGGTCCCTGGGCCATCACACCGGCCCAAAGCGTGGCTTATGCTGAAGCCCATGATAATCTCACCCTCTGGGATAAGCTCCTATCTACGACCGCCCCCGAGGACCATCGGGAGCGGCTGCAGATGATGAAACTGGCCCACGCCATTTTACTCACCAGCCAGGGTATTCCCTTCCTCCATGGGGGACAAGATTTTGCCCGCACCAAGGGGGGCAATCATAATAGTTACCAATCGCCTGATCATGTCAACCAGCTGGATTGGGAACGCAAGGGAGAGTTTTATGAACTCTTTGCCTACACCAAGGCCTTGATCGAGCTACGCAAAGCAAGACCTGCTTTTCGCTTGCGACGTGGTCCAGAGGTGAGGGACAAATTGAGGTTCTTAGTTCTTCCCCAGTCGAATATGGTAGGCTATGTCCTGGGGCCCCATGCGGGTGGAGACAGTGTGGAGAGCATTCTTTGTCTTTTTAACAGTAACAAGACGCCGGTGGAGGTGCAGATTCCCACGGGCGAGTGGGAATGGGAGATTTACGTCAATGGTCAAGGTGTAGGCCGCCTTGGCAGGGTAGCGGGACCTGCTGTGTGGGTTGAAGCTATCAGTCCATTGATCCTAGGGAAAAAGGGGGGATACCATGACTAAGTGGGAGACAGCCAAGGGGAGCGAGTACGATCGTTATTTGTTTCATCAGGGAACCCACTACGCGAGTTATGCGTTCTTAGGCGGGCACTTAGGGGTCGAAGCAGGACAAGCAGGGGCACGCTTTTCGGTCTGGGCGCCCCGGGCCCAAAGAGTTTCGGTTGTGGGAGATTTTAACCAGTGGGATGGCAGGCAAAACCCCATGGAGAAGCTGCCAGAATCGGGGATCTGGAGTGTCTTTATCCCGGGCTTAAGAGAAGGAGATTGTTATAAGTACGAGATTTTGACCCGCCAGGGTGCCCTCAGCCTCAAAGCGGACCCTTACGGCTTTTGGGCCGAAAAGAAACCCAAAACCGCTTCGCGCCTCTGCGATTTGCAGAGCTATTCTTGGCATGACCAGAGTTGGCAAGGAAAGAAAGAGGACGGGGATCACTTTACGGAGCCCATGCTCATCTATGAAGTACATCTCGGTTCATGGCGCCAGCATGGCTATGAAGATTACTTGACCTACCAAGAATTAACAGAGGAACTGATCGATTATGTGGTAGACATGGGGTACACGCATATTGAGCTCCTACCCATTATGGAGCATCCCTTTGATGGTTCTTGGGGCTACCAGACTATGGGCTACTTTGCTGCTACCAGCCGCCACGGAAATCCTAGGGACTTTATGGCCTTTGTTGATACTTGTCATCAAAGGGGCATCGGCGTCATCTTAGACTGGGTGCCTGGGCATTTTGTCAAAGACGATCCAGGCCTCCGCCACTTTGACGGCACTCCTTGCTTCGAGTATGAAGAAGCAAGAAGGGCTGAGAACAAGGGTTGGGGTACAAGCAATTTTGATCTCGGCAAGACCGAAGTGCAAAGCTTCTTAATCTCCAATGCCCTCTTTTGGCTCGATGTCTTTCATATTGACGGCCTACGGGTGGATGCCGTTGCTTCGATGCTTTACTTGGACTATGGCCGAGAGCCAGGAGAATGGAACCCTAATTCGCGGGGTGGCCGGGAAAATCTAGAGGGGATTGCCTTTTTGCGCACGCTGAACGAAGAGGTCTTCGCCCGTTTTCCCAAAGCTCT
>CAZAJB010000108.1:0-6630 GCA_964485345.1 uncultured Clostridiaceae bacterium | reverse complement strand
CACTTTGGGATCCTTCGGGGGCTTAAAAGTACCCGATACTACTTGACACAGTCTCGATTCAAAAGTTGCTTGACAAGGTAATTCTCCTATCCTATACTAGAAAAAGTGAGGTCTCACTCAGTGGAGGTGAAGATGTGAAAGAAGACAAGAAGGAACTTATCCGAGAAACGGCTATTGAAGTCATTGCCAACCTGGGTTTTTATAATGCCACAACGGATAGAATCGCAGCTGAAGCAGGCGTATCTGTAGGTACGATTTATAATTATTTCCGCAATAAAGAGGCAATTCTTGAATACATATTCGAAGTAGAACTTGATAAACGACGTACCTATTTGAAAAAGATACAGCAAGAATCTCTCAGCCTTCGAGATAAGCTCAAACGATTATTAACAATGCATTTTGCGGCCATTAATGAAAATCCTGCCGTAGGAAAAATCTTAGCCAGAGAGCACCCTACACCGCTTCACAACGATTTGTCTACGAAGATTAACGATTTTCTGGAGGGCATTCCTGCCCAAATCAGCAAACTTCTAGATGAAGGCGTAGAAAGCGGTGAAATCCGACCCTGCAATACACAGATTGTTGCAGTTGCTATCTTTGGGGCGGTGAGCTCGGTGGTATTATATGCAGTAGGTCAAGGTTCTGAACAGGAGCGGGTTCATATTCTGCAGCAAGCAGCATGTGAACTGGTGGATCTATACTTCCAAGGCCTGAAATTCTAGGTTTATGAACAATAAGGCCAAAGGAACCTTGGTATCATACTTAAATGACCCAGAATTGCCGCCATGAATGAGTGAGGTCTCAGTCAAATACTGCTCGACTATCCAGAAAGGTGTTGTAGTGTATGCAATTTTTGTTTCGGAAGGTAGCAAAATACCCTAAAGTCGTCGTTGTTATGGTCGTGTTACTAGCTCTAGTTTTTGGCTTCTACGCCCAGCGGGTGGGGATCACGACGGATATTAAGTCGTTTTTCCCTGAGGATCATCCCCAAGTCATCTCCTATGACGAGATTAGCGGAACATTCGGCGGAGCTGACCGCATTATGGTAGCGTTTACCACAACTGATGTATTTACCTTGCAGGGCCTTAGAACAATAGATCAGCTCACGCATGAACTCGAACAGATCCAAGGGGTAACCAATGTACGTAGCTTGACGACTATTGACGATATCGCCGGTAGTGAATGGGGAATAGATGTGATCCCCCTTGTAGGAGAAATTCCCACTGAAGAGCAAGAATTGGCTGCGCTGCGAGAACGTGTCTTAGAGGATGATATGTACGTTGGTACCATAGTGTCCTCTGATGCCACCGGTGCCTTGCATGTTGTTGAGGTGGATCCAAGTAGTAGTGCTGTGGAGGTAGCCCTTTTAATTCAAGAGCTACTTGAGTCAATTGACCTGCCAGAAGGGCAACTCTACCTAACAGGGACTCCAGTACTCAATGCAGTCTTGGCCGATTCAATGCAAGCAGATTTAATGAAACTTTTCCCCATTGTCCTACTTTTAGTAGCAGCTATTCTATTTCTCTACTTTAAGAATCTCCGAGGTGTATTCTTACCATTTATAACAGTGCTAATTAGTGTTGTGTGGACCTTAGGCCTCATGGGGATGTTGGGTAAACAGTTATCACCCTTGAATGCAGTGATGCCCGTATTGCTAGTAAGCTTAGGTAGCGCCTATGGAATTTACATCATAGCCCGTTACAATGATGAGTTATTGGAAGGGGTAGAGCGAGAACAGGCAGTACATCAAACTTTAAAGTCTGTGGGAATTTCGGTCTTGCTCGCTGGCACTACTACCTTTGCTGGATTTGCTTCTAACGTATCTAGCAGTATTACGCTCATGAAAGACTTTGGCTTATTTACAGCTTTCGGGGTGTTTGTAGCTCTTTTAATCTCTTTGACCTTTATACCAGCAATGCTTCTGTTGCTGCCTGTACCAAAGAAGGTTGAGGTCAAAAAAGGCGACGGTCAAGATAGAATGCTAGCAAGAATCTTGGGGCGCATTGCCCACGTAGTGGTAGCAAAAAAACGTGTGGTCTTAGTAGCAATGGCCATCATCTTGGTTCTGGCTGTTCTGGGAATTCCCCAGCTTTCTACAGACAGCAACTTCTTTAACTTCTTTGCAGACGATACAGCTCCGAAGATTGCCTACGAAATGGTGAAAGACAAATTCTCTGGTTCTGAGAGTGTGGAGATTGTGATCACTGGTGATTTACTTGACCCTGATGTACTGCATGCCATGGCAAATTTGCAAACTGATTTAGAACAGACCGGGCTTGTTGGGCGCCCTCAATCTATTGTAAACATCTTGCAGAGAGTCAACATGGCTCTCAATGATGGCGACCCTGACTTTGAAGTTTTGCCTACAACGCGGGAGCTAGCTGCTCAATACCTGCTCTTAATGGAGATGAGCGGGGGAGATATGGTTGAGCAATTTATAACCTTAGATTATCAGCAGGCGCGCATTCAAGCTCTGGTCAGAGACTCTAGCAATGAAGCTACAACGCGGCTATTTAGTGAGATTGACATGTTGTTTGCCAAGTACTTCGCACATCTTGATGTGGAAGCCTCACAAACAGGCATTGTGGCGCTCCTTGATGCTTTAGCTTCCATGATTATTCAAGGTCAGATCTCAAGTCTATTCATGGCGCTTTTGACTGTCTTTGTAATTGTGCTGCTCTTGCTACGCTCGTGGGAAGGCAGTCTGTTTAGCACTATGGTCGTCGCTTCTACGATTTTGATCAATTTTGGAGTCATGGGCTGGCTGGGTATTCCCTTGGATATTGTTACGGTTCTGATTAGCTCAATCGGCGTAGGTGTGGGGGTGGATTATTCTATTCATATTTACACCCGCTATCAGGAGGAAAGGGTGAAGCACGATCCTGCTCAATCTGTCACCAATGCGATCATTCATACCGGTAAAGCAATTGTAACCAATGCAGGTTCAGTGATTGCAGGATTTTTGATACTTTTGCTCTCATCATTTCCACCATTTAGATACTTTGGCAGCTTAGTTACGATGGCCATGTTCGTAGCATCATCCAGTGCCTTGACAGTCCTACCTGCCTTGATTTTGCTACGTTGGGAGAGAAGAACAAAGGCAGGAAAAGAGGTGGTAGCGCAGTCTTAAAACAAACAAGATAAAGGCAGACAAATCTTAAGTGGAGGGATCTAGATGAAAAACAGATTACTAACGTTGCTAGTATTCGCCTTGATTCTAAGCTCATTTGGAGTCGGGATGGGTTTGGCTCAGGAACTTACAGCTGATGAAATCATAGCTCAGGTCGATTTGACTATGGGTAGTGACTCGAAAATCATGACCCAAGAGATGACCTTGGTTAGCGCAAGTGGTGCAAGCCGCACACGTGAAATTCAGCTCCAAAACAAACGAACCGCAGATCAGGATTTCATGCTAGTGAGATTCTTGTCACCCACAGATGTGCGTGGCACGGGATTGCTCATGACCGATGATGATACTTGGTTGTACCTGCCAGCTCTGGGAAGATCGCGCAGAATTGCCGGTCATGCCAAGAAGGGTGACTTTATGGGTAGTGATCTCAGTTTTGATGATATGGAGCAGCTGGGGATGACAGGTTTTGGTTCTAAGTTTGTTCCTACCTTACTTCGCTCCGAAGTATTCCAAGGTACCGACACATACGTCTTGGAGCTATTACCTTTGGATAGCGATAGTGATTACTCTAAGCTCGTGATGTGGGTGGACCAGGTACGCTTGCTACCGCGCAAAATAGAGTACGTGGATAGAGATGGAAAACTGCTCAAGGTTCTCCACAATGAAGGTATCCAAGAAGTTGATGGCAGATGGATGGCATCGGCCATGGAAATGGAAAATATACAGCAGGGAACAAGGACCATTCTCAAGGTTTCAAACGTAGAATTCGACGTAGATATTTCTGATGCGAGCTTTACTGTGCGTAGTTTGGAAAGGGGACTGTAAGTTGAAAAAAAGAGTTTTCTTAGGCATACTATTGCTTTTGGCCCTGTCAGGGCTGGCAGTGGCTGCACCGATTGGTATTTCGGGATCGCTAACGACTAACCTGACCATGGGATTGGACGATCCATATTACCTGAACCCAGGTGGTGAGTTAGAGCTAAATCTTGATCATTTGGTGGGAGATGCCGCCTTTCATGTTGGTCTAAAGGGCAACTACAATGACGGTTTTCAGATCGAACTGGACGAAGCTTACTTGGACTATTATGCAGAGCACTTTGACATCCGCCTTGGTAAGCAGCGACTATCCTGGGGAACGGCACTACAAATTAACCCCACCGATGTGATTAACCCCGTAAATATAGAGGATCCTCTCGATGACAAACAGGCTTTGTATGCCGCTGTTATGGACTACTATCTAGGATATAGCACCAAGCTTAGTGCGGTTTGGGTGCCGATTTTCAAGCCGGTTCTTGCTGAAATATCTCATCCACTCATGCCTGGACAAATGATCACTCCCGAGAAGATCGAACCTAAACTGGAAAATTCTGAGCTAGGTGTACGTGCATCTTTTATGGGTATCAATGGCTGGGATTTTTCCGCAAGTTATTTCAGAGGGTGGGAAGACTTCCCGACTCCCAGTATTGTCCCTGGCATGCCACCGCAGATAAGTGCCTCATTTCAAAGAATGCAGATGTTTGGGCTAGATGTAGCCACTACGATGGGAGATATGGGTCTCTGGGCTGAAGGGGCATACTTTTTGCCTGAAGATGCAGATGGCTATTATCAGTTCGTCCTCGGCGGTGACTATGGTTTTCAAAATGGACTCGTTCTGATCGGGCAATACTACCATCGTTCAGGTGATAGTCCTGCCAATAACATTATTTTTGCAGCGGAATACCCCTTTGGGCTCATGCATTCAGCGAAGCTAGGTGCTATGTACAGCCTGGATAGTAATGAATACATGCTATCTCCAGAGGTAACGTTTTCTTTAGCAGATTCCACTTCATTCAGCGTGGGCGCTCAGTATTTTAGTAGTAGCCCAACTGATTTAGGGATGCCGGCTATGGGTCAAAATAAGAGTATCTATGCGAAGTTACAAATAGGGTTTTAGATCCAACTATTGAAGTACAAGGTTACTGGGAGCGATCCGGTACCTTGTACTTTGGCTTATTCAACGGTGCGCTTTTTCGGGTGGCCCCAGTCAACCTGCCTAATCTCTATTGGGTTAGCTACTAAATTGATTGGTGCCTCTTTGGACGGCTTGTCCTCCAATCTGGCACGAACACTCTCGTAACAGAAGGGGCCGTAACTTGTAGCCTCTTCTATGCACCTTAGGAGTGTTGGAACACCGTGCAGTGCTGAAAGTTTTAGCAACTTGACAACTTCATAGTCACTACCAAGCTTGCCAGCAAAATCCCAAAAAGCAGGAGGCAGGTTGATTGCCTTGACTGGTTGAGCATTCCAAACGGCACGCGGCTTCTTCTCTAGTAAAGGTAGGTAGTGCTCAAGTTCATAGTGCACAGCGTTTCGCTCATAGAGGCGTGGGTGCGTCGCAATTAGGTTGCTGCGGTACCATAGTGCTATCTCAAATACACTCGCTTTGACTGTTATGTCCTTACCTACATACTCTACAGGAACAGAGTAGCGGTTCGTGTCAAAGCGAACCGTAGAGAAGGTGTTGCATTTAGCTATCGCCTGACTGATTGGTTCCATATGCCTCAGCGGCAATGACGTGAGCTTGCCTCTCTCAACTTCGAGGTATTCACCAATCGTCTTGCTTCGCCCTTGAATCGTGTGCTCTTGGTATGCCAGGCACCGCTCTCGCAAGAGTTGGTTTAATTCTTCGAAAGAGTCGACTCTAGGGACTGGGACCAGAATGTTACGTCTAGCCCAGCCCACAAGGCTCTCAACGAGACTCTTTTCGTTCCCTTGTCCAGGATTACAGAACATAGACTTGAACGAATAGTGAGCCTTAAGATGGACAAAGTCCTTCTGCTCCTTACCGACGTGTTTGCCCCAACCATCGGTCACGATAGTGCGCATGTTATCATAGATGTTCCGTTGTGCCACACCGCCAAAGATAGATAACCGCTTGGCCCCAATCTATCTGTATTGCTTCCCCTGGGTCGAATTCGAGCGGAACGAAGGCTTCTTTAGGCTTATCCTTTAGTTCTTTAACATATTGACGGATGGTGGATTCTCCACCTGTAAACCTGCGTTCTTTGACAAGTCGATCATAAATGCGCTTAGCCGTATGCTTTTGTTTGAGAACATCATCCTCTTCATCCTGCTGGAAACACTGTTGGACGAACTCCTCATCTTCAGGTGTAATGACTGTAGGTTGACGATTCCTGGTACCTTTTTCGAAGGGCAGATTCTCTCCAGTACAGTACTTTCTAACGGTGTTGCGGGATACTCCAAGCCTTCTTGCGATCTCCCTTTGAGAAAGCCCTTTTACTGCATACAATTCTCTGATAAGCTGGTACTGATCCACTTTGATCATCTCCTTACCTCCTGTACGTGAAGTGGTCCTACCTTCAATATACAGGAGTGTTTGGGCAAAGTGGATCACTTTTATGTCAGCGTTTTGGCCATTAATGGTTCACTCTTGATAGCGTTTACAGATTTTGAACTCCCGGTAGATATCCACCATATCTTCCCTAGGGCTTGGTGTACGC
>CAZAJB010000107.1:0-6946 GCA_964485345.1 uncultured Clostridiaceae bacterium | reverse complement strand
CTTATGGCCATAAGGCTCGGTGAAACCGTGGGAAATCCTAAGATCACTATAGTACGAGCCACCAGGATGATTGCAGTACTCCATGAAGTTCCGGGCTGCATCAACACCCCTACTGCCAAGGTTAATGGCCATCATGACCTCTGTGTTCACCTTCTTGGCCCATTGGGAAAACTCGTTGACTCCCACTTCGTTCGTCTCCACAGTTCGCCAGGCAAGTTCCGTCCGGCGAGGGCGTTGATCCTTGGGCCCCACACCATCTTCCCAGTTATAACCGGAAACAAAGTTGCCACCCGGATACCGTACAACGGGAACCTGAAGTTCTCTTACTAGGGAAGCCACATCTTCCCTAAAGCCATCTTTGTCTGCCGTTTCATGCCCTGGTTCGTAGATCCCGCCATAGACTGCACGCCCCAGATGTTCTACAAAGGAGCCATATAAGCGTGGGTCCACCTCACTGATCTGATAATCTTTCTCCAAGATCATTTTGGCTTTACGAGTATGCGTCACGTTCATCTCCTCCAATCCTTGAAATAGCTAGTCGAGAGCGAGCGCTGAGCTGATCCAGACCAACATTTCGCCCGGTTGCCGATTACCCCAGCTGTAGTAGGGAACTGCTCGCAGTTCGACTGGAACGGTTCCTGGCCTCTGTGTTGTGTACAATTCTTCCTGTTCTTGCCGGCGATAGCCCTGGGTCAAGATCGCGGGTACGTTTAAGTCCAGATCCGTTCCTAGACGAAATTCCGGCTGTTGGGGGAGGATCAGCGCTGGCAAATTCGGTCCATGATCCGCTTCTTCTAAGCAATAGACCACAGGACCTCTTTGCAGTGCTACACGTCCCATCGTTTCCCGCACTTTGGGATGAGCATAAACCATCTCTACGGGCATTGGCAGGTTGAGTTGGACCTCGTCACCGTCTTGCCACGTTCGTTGCAGGGCCAGATATCCATGGGGTGGTATCGCAGTTTCAACTACTTTCCCATTTACTTGTATTTCGGGCTTTGAACACCAGCCTGGAATGCGAACATGCAAGCCAAAATCGCACTCCCTTTCCATCATGAATGCTATTCGCACCCGCTCATCCCAGGGATAGTCGGTCTCTTGATCGAGTCTTGCCTGGGATGAGCCCACAGTAAACTCCACTTGACTATCGGCAAAGAAGTGGACATAAATATCGTCCTGCCTCTGGCTATAGATGTATTGGTTTACGGAGGCTAGGAGCCTGGCCAGATTCGTCGGGCAGCAAGCACAACCAAACCAGTCCTGGCGGGTGGCAGCAACGTGCTGGTGATCCCGCCTTGCCTCGCACAGCGCGGGGGAAACTTCCAGAGGGTTCACATAAAAAAACCGGTCACCATCTAAGGACATACCGCTGATGATGCCATTGTATAGAGCCCGTTCCATAATATCCGCATACTTCCTGTCGGGTGTGATCTCCAGCATGCGCTGGCCAAAGAGGAACAATCCTATGGCAGCACAGGTCTCGGCGTAGGCTGTATCACTTGGCAGGTCATAGTCCACGGTAAACCCTTCGCCATATTCCTGCGATCCGATTCCACCCGTTATGTACATCCGGCAGTCAACGACATTCTCCCAGAGCGTCTCGCAGACCTGAAGAAGCTCCTTGTCGCCGGTTTCTCCGGCCAAATCCGCTGCAGCAATAAACAAATACATAGCCCGCACAGAATGGCCCTCAGCCGTTTTTTGCTCACGGAGGGGAAGATGCGATTGGCTATAGTGATACGTCCACTTACCCCAATGGCGAAATACGCTCTCTCCTCGCGCTCTTGCTTCTAGCTCAAAATAGTGAGGCTCTTGGCCCCGCTCTTCCACAAAGTAGCGGGCCAGATTCAAATGCCGCTGATCATGCGTGACGCGATAAAGCCGAAGCAAGGCTAACTCAATCTCTTCGTGTCCGGGGTATCCCCTTTTCTTGTCTCGCTCAGGACCGAAGACAGAATCGATGTGATCGACAAATTTGCAGACAATGTTCAAAAGTTTATCCTTGCCTGTTGCTGCATAATAGGCCACCGCTGCTTCAATAAAATGCCCTGCGCAGTAAAGTTCGTGGTTTGCCGCCAGGTTCGTCCAGCGCTTTTCTGGTTCAACAAGTGTGTAATACGAATTAAGATAGCCATCGGGTTGTTGGGCTCGAGCCAGCAAATCGATGACACTATCCGCTTTTTCCTCCCACTCCAAGTCAGGATGAGTCGCGAGGCAGTAGGCAACAGCTTCTAACCATTTGGCAACATCGCTATCTTGGAAGACCATCCCACGATACTCTCCGCTCTTCTCGCCAGCAGCAATACGCAGATTATCGATTGCATGACTAGGCTCCGCACCGGGAAGCTGGTCATTTAAGGCAGCCCACTGGTGGGGAATCATCTTTTCCCTAACTATTTTTGCACCTTCGGCGAGCAGGCCCGCCCTTAGCACGGTTTTCTTCACAGCCATCCATCTCTCCCCCTCCACTTGTTATCGAACCGCACCACTTGATTCACGCACGATGAGTTGACACGGGACATATATGGAGTCAATTAGCGCTTCTCCGTGGTCTAGACAATCAATAAGCATCTTCACTGCAGCGGATCCAATGTCGGCCATAGGCAGACGGACTGTCGTCAATGAGGGTTTGAGGAAACGAGCCACATCACGGTCATCGTAACCTATCACAGATATGTCTTCTGGTACCTTAAGGCCAAGGCTGTGCACTGCATCTATGACCCCGGCGGCCATAATGTCGTTTGCTGCGAAGATGGCCGTGGGCGGATTGTCCAGTGCTAGGAGAGCTTCTGTGGCGCGGTATCCGCTTTGTGGATCCTCCCACGCACCATGTCTTGCGAGTTGCTGGTCAAATTGGATCGCATGCTTCTTTAGGGCCTCTTTATAGCCTCGAATTCGCTCTTGGGATGGAATCACATTCTCAGGTCCATTGATATAGCCAATGCGGCGATGCCCCAAAGCAACGAGGTGGTCCATAACCAGCTCTGCAGCGTGAAAATCGTCAGGCAAAACGGAGTTCTTCTTGTCATGGGGTGAATGGGAATAGGCATACACGATGGGCAGCCCCGGGTTTATTAGTGTCTGGGTATAGGAATACACAAAGGAAGCGGCAAAGATGATCCCGTCAATCTGCCTCTGGGCCAACATCTCGACATATGCCTCCTGCTTACCCGACTCATATCCACTGTTGCAGACCAAGGCACTATAGCCCTGCGAAAAAGCATACTGCTCAATCGCTTTGAGCATGGAAGGCAGAAATGGCGTATCTATGTCATCGGTTATCACGCCGATACAGTGCGTTCTCTTGGTCTTCAGACTTCGTGCAAGGGAATTGGGCTTGTAAGCCAGTGCTGCAGCTGCCTCCAAGACTGCCCTGCGGGTTTCTTCTTGCACATGATGCACTTGGTTATTGAGGACACGGGATACTGTGCTGCGAGAGACTTTGGCTCTTTTTGCAACATCGGAAATTGTGACCATAAACATGACCTCCTAATGGATGTCTAGTGAATTATCCTTTGACACTTCCCATTGTCATGCCATCAATAAAGTACTTCTGGGCTGACAGAAATAGGATTAGGACAGGAATAATGGAAAAGCACGAACCTGCAATCAAGATATCATAGTTGTTGCCATAGGGAGTGAGCAATGTATTTAGGCCTATGGCCAAGGTATACTTCTGGCCCGACCGCAAGACAAGCATGGGCCAGAGGAAATTGTTCCAGCTGTTCATACCGACCAAGATTGCCATGGCCGAAAAGGCTGGCTTCATTAGGGGAACGACGAGACGGAAGAAGATGCCGTATTCGGATGCACCATCTACGCGCCCTGCATCCACGATGTCCTTGGGGATGGAGGTAAGGAACTGACGAAAAAAGAAGATTGTCGTGGCATGGGCTAAATAGGGCAGCATAATACCCCAAATACTGTCGAGTAAACCCATGGAACTTGCTTGCGAATACATGGGTAGCATGAGAATTTCAAAGGGAATCATCAGGACCAGCAGTACGCAGGTGAAAAGGAAATTCTTACCTTTGAAGCGATACATGGCAAATCCATAACCGACCCAGGCACTCACAAATAGAGTCAACGCTGTTTGTACCACTGTAAGGACTACGCTGTTCTTGAACCATAAGAGGTAGTCATGGGCTATATACGCCCCAGTTCGAGTGATTCCTGTAAAGAGATACTTATAGTTGGCAAAGGACATCAGATCCCAGTCAAGTCTGAGATTCAAACCATAACGAACAAGTTCTTCCCCAGGTTTGAAGGAAGCCAGCAACACCGCAAGAAATGGTATGAACACGATTGCGGAGAGGATGGAGAAAAAGGCGACCATGAAGATTCTTGCCACGAGATTGTATTCCCTTTTTTGGCGATGCCTCAATTCAATCCCTCTCCCTTCCCAAGACCCCTGTGAGACGTAGTTGTCCAAGATTGATTACCATAGCAACCGTGAGCAAGACGAGCCCAACAGCCGAAGCGTAGCCCATGCGATTCTGCTCCCATCCTTGACGATAAAGGTAGCCCACAATCGTCAGTCCAATGTTCTTTGGAGAACTATTGCCCGCCCACAACATATAACTCTCCGTAAACATGGCCAAGCCTCCATAGATACTGATCGTAAGCACATAAATAATGGTTGGCTTGACTAGAGGGACTGAGATGTGACGGAATTTCTGCCAAACACTGGCCCCATCAATCTCTGCAGACTCATACATTTCAGGTGGAATGCTCTTTAGTCCAGAGAGAAAATAAAGCATATTGATCCCGGTCCACCGCCAGCAAGCCATCAACACCATAGCTGCAAGACCCGTTTCGCGAACCTTGAGCCACTTGATGGGACCAAGCCCAAATGACGCCCTGACAGTATTCATGAAGGAACCATCGACTTCACCAAACATCAGCCGAAAGATCGTCCCGGCAACGACTACGCTAATGACGACGGGCACGAAGAGGGAGGTCCTAAAGAATCCCCGTCCAATCATACTTCGACTGTTCAACATACAGGCAAAAGCTAAAGGAAAAGGAATGAGAAGTGCTAATGTCCAGAACGTGTAAAGCAGGCTATTGCTTACTGCTGTGCGGAATATTCGATCCCCCAGCAATCTTTGATAGTTTTTGAACCCCACATTTGTCACCATACCGGGAAGAATGTCCTGAAAGCTCATCTGGATGGTGGTAAATACGGGATAGATGAAGAAGATCAGAAAGGTCAGGACAAAGGGGAGTATAAACACGTAAGGTGCTACCTTTTGATCGTATAAAAAAGCCATCATCTTTCGCATACACATGCACCCTTTACAAGGTTATTGAAAGAGAGGACACAGCGAAGTGCCCTCCCTTATTCGTCGCTGTTCTAGAAAATCTGGCTCTCGATATTGTATTGAGCATCCTCTAAAACCTCAGCAGGATCAAGGAAATCTTCAAACAGCTCGTTGAGCATAACCGTTGTCACGTAGTCGTTGATGGCCGGGGAAATGGAGGAAGAGCGAACCATGACGATCTCGTCCTTGATCACGTTGAGTACGTCAAAGACGTTGTTGAGAAAGTACTGATTATAAGCATTATCAGGATTGTGGGTCATGGCGGTGTCTGTCCACAGGGCCGTGTTGCATGGATCAAAACCCAGGTCTTCCCAAATCATGCGGTTGCCGTCTTCGGATAGCTTAGCGTAAGCCAACCATTCACTGGCTAAGTCTGGATCGGTTGCAGTTAGAGTAATGGCTGTCCCTGTGCCTCCTAGACCTAAAGAACGGGGCATGCCCTCTTCAAAGACGGGAACAGGTGCAAGGGCCACTTTCCCATTCATGTTGGGAATCTCGTCTAAATAGCGGCTCATGAACCATTGGGGCATAATGACGCAGGCTACAGTCCCTTGATCCAGGAGTCCTTTACCGCCCTCTCGATCAGGTTGACCATCTGGACAGGTGGTCAGGAGGCCTTCCATCGTCATTTCTTGCAGAGTGGTAACCGCCCTGAGCATTTCAGGGGTGTCAATCTGTGGTTGATCATCGGCGGAAACCAAGTCGCTACCTTGCTGGGCAAGCATTGCTGTCACAGTCCAACCTGCACTGGTCTCGACAATACCCATGAACTTGTCGGGATGCACAGCCTTAAGCTTACGTCCGGCTTCAGCAAAGTCATCCCAGGTCTTGATGTCCCGATAATCAACACCGGCATCCTCTAGAATATCCACATAGTAGTAGGCAACAGTTGCGCCTACGTGGGTAGGGGCGCCATACATCTTACCATCCTTAGAATAGATCTCCAGCCGAGAAGGAACGATGTCATCAACATAGGTTGCAAAGACATCATTGAGTTCCACGAACTGAGGGACTCCCATCATAAAGTTGGGATATTTGCTAATCTCAATGTCAACAATGTCAGGGGCCCCAACGCCTGATTGCAAAGCGATTTGGAGCTTGTTATGCATGTCCTCGTAGGGCAGTACGCTTGCCTCGAGTTCAATCTGTCGATCCGGATGAAGCGCATTCCACTTTTCGGTCATCACTTGATAGAAACGGGCGTGCTGACTAACAAAGGTCCAGAGAGTCAATTTGGTCGGATTGGCACTGGCTAAACCTCCTGCAGCCAGCACGAACACCATTGTGAAAACAAGCACTAACGCGGCCAATCTTTTCATGTTGTGTCCTCCTTACGAAGTGTATTCTACCTGACGCATAGAGCCCACACGCTACCGCCACACCTCCTCTTTCACATTCCGCATGTACTGGCTCCACCTTGACCTCGCGCTCTGGGAACGATTTCTGAAATCGATCCCAGAAACCCCGAAAAAAATATCACTGTCATCTTTACAATAGTCTAGGTGTCATATTTTGTCAATCCTTGTACACAATTTTCGCTGGTTATTGTGTCAATGCGTAGGAGGTTGTACAACTGTACTACTATGTTATGCAATGATGTGAGCCAAAGAGAATAAAAAGAC
>CAZAJB010000106.1:0-7035 GCA_964485345.1 uncultured Clostridiaceae bacterium | reverse complement strand
TCATTGTCGATTCTCCCTCCAAGGGTTGTTAGCAATCCATTCGCTTTTCTAGTATCTTCATCCTTTACTGAAAAGAGCTAGCATATACTAGAGAAAATGGTATAATAAGATTCAGGATTCGAACGGTCGTCCGACCGAAACGAGGTGATACTTTGTTAGAAGCAAGCCAGCAGGAGAAGATCCTTGATGCAGCCTATGCTGTCATGGCCCGGGAGGGTTATGCGCGCACTTCCCTCAGGCAGATTGCCCAAGAGGCGCAAGTGGCGGTCAGTCAAATCAGCTATCACTATGAGAATAAGGAAGGATTGCTGATCGCGGTGGCTCGCCGCGTAGCCAAAAGCTACTACGAGTATATGCAGCAGTATCTAAAACCAGAAATGGCCCCTCGCGAGATGGGGGAGTGCTTTATCCGCCTTTATCAGGAGGTCCTGAGAGATGATCCTGATCTCTTTCGCGTTCTCTATGACCTAGTTGGCCTGGCCCTGTGGTCAGAGCCTGTACGGCTCGAAGTGCGGGAAATTTTTTCCGGCCTCACAGATCAGATTACAGAGGGTGTCTTTAGCAGCGAGTTGGTAGGACGCCGCGGCTCTACGTATTCTCGCCAAACATTGGCCAGCCTATTTTTTAGTGGGATTTTCGGCATCGGGGTGCAAGCCTTGCTAGAACCCGGTGACAAAACTATTCTTGGATCACTTGAAGCGCTCAGTCTGATTTTTGAGGTGGGAGAGGTGGAGTTAACTTGAAACGGTGGATCGAGATTGTACTGAATCGACCTTGGCTGATTGTTGGGGTAGTCGTGCTTCTGACTGTGGGGTCCTTGAGCTTCCTTCCCCGCATACAGTTTGATGCTAGCATCGATGCCATGATTCCCGACGATGACCCGGTTCTCATAGACTTGCAGGCGGTGTCGGAGGAATTCGGATCCCAGGAACTCTTTTTTGTCGCTATCGAGAGTGATGATGTCTTTCAAGCGGCAACGCTTCAGAAGATTGCCCAGCTTGAGCAAGAACTCTTAGCCTTACCCGGTGTGGCTGAGGTACAAAGCCCCTTCAATGTCCAGATGGTCGAAAGCAGCTTTTTTGGCATAGAGATTGGGCCTCTAGCAGAAACGGTTCCCCAAACACCTGCGGAGATTGAGGCGTTCAAAGATCGGATTTTGAACAGCCCCTATGAGGGAGTATTGATCACCTCCGATGGACGGGGCGCGGCCCTTCTTTTGGACCTAGAAAAACAGGCAGACACACATCAAGTGCTAGCCCAGATTGAAGCTATTGTGGAACGCTCTACGGGCCCCGAAAACATCCATATGGTAGGGGACTCCTATGTTATGTACTATACCGAGAAGATTATGAAGCAGGATTTGCTGGTCTTAGTTCCTTTCGTGGTCGTCGTAATCGGTGTCGTCCTATACGTAATCTTTCGCTCCGTCCTCGGCGTACTGATTCCCCTGGTTACAGTGGGAGCGAGCGTGATTTGGACAGTAGCCATCATGATTTGGCAGGGCATACCCATTTCCCTCGTGACTATGGTTATGCCAGTCATCTTGGTGACCATAGGTAGCGCCTCGAGTATCCACATTCTCACTACATACAAAGAAGCATTGGCACGTGGTTTCGCCAAACGTGCAGCTTTGACCGAGACCTTCCGGGTGATTACTTCACCCGTTGTAATGGCCGCCTGGACAACATCAGCGGGATTCGCTTCGCTTGTTACCGCCTTTGTAAAACCAATGCGTGAGTTTGGTGTACTCACAGCCATCGGCATATTCTTGGCCATGGTCCTATCCTTAAGCCTTGTACCTGCACTCCTGATTTTGGTGAAGGAACCAAAAGTAACCCTAGATAAGGAAAGGACAGGCGGGGATACGATCTTAACCCGCTTCCTGCATGCCTTGAGTAGTCTTGCCGTTGACCATCCGCGCAAGCTGATGATTGGCGTCATTCTTGTGACCCTTGTCTTTGCCTATGGAGCTACCCAGGTGACCCTAGAAAGCAATATTGTCAACTATTTTAGTGATTCTAGTCCTGTCAAACGAGGTACACAGGTGATCGAGGACGTGTTTGGAGGCAGCATGCAGATTTCTGTCGTGGTAGATACCGGCGAAGCCGATGGTATGAAGGATCCGGCCTTCGTGGAAGAGCTGATCCATATTCAAGAGTATCTCAACTCCTGGGATACGATCAACAATGTCACATCCATGGCTGATGTGGTGCGTGAGCTTAACCAAGCGCTCTGGGATGGAGACCCAGCCTACTATAGGGTGCCAGAGACCCGCGAAGGAATTGCCCAGCAACTCTTACTCTTTACAATGCAGGGCGGCTCGGGCCTTGAGGCTTTGGTCACCTATGATTACAGCCAGGCTTTGGTTACTGCCCAGATGAAGACGCTAGATGCCAGTGCCATGAATCATGTCATGGACGAAGTCGAGGAATATCTTGAGGCGCGCTACAGGGACCGAGATGATCTTCGGGTTCGCCTGACTGGTACGCCGAAAGTGATGATGCGTCTCATGAACCGCTACGTACAAACCCAAGTTTCTAGCTTGGTTAGTTCCTCGATTGCAGTGGGAATCATTGTGGCTTTGATGATGAAATCTGTCGTCTTTGGCTTAATCAGCCTGGTTCCTCTGCTTTTCACCGTAGTGATTAATTTCGGCATCATGGGCCTTGCCAATCTCCCTTTGGATGCTATTACAAGTATCATTGCCAGTCTCGCCATTGGTATCGGCGTCGACTATGCTGTGCATTACATTAGCCGCTATCGCCTGGAACTGGCTGCTGGCCAAGGTGTAGAGGAGGCGCTACGTAGGGCGGGTTCTACTACCGGACGAGGAATCTTCTTTAACGCCTTGGCCCTGATCCTTGGCTTCTTGGTCCTTGCCTTTTCGCATTTTCGCGCGATTGCCGTCTTTGGCTACTTGATTTCGGTCACCATGATCGTGAGTTCACTCGCGGCCTTGCTTGTGATTCCCATGGCCATTAACTATATGGAGAAACGAAAACTAGAAAGGGGTAAAGGAATGAAAAAGACACTTCTGATGCTGCTTGTTTTTGCTGTTACAGCCACAGCCACAGTTGCCGTCGCTACCGCCCAGGAACTCACGGGTCAGCAAATTCTTGATGCCATGAGTTTCGACACGATTTTGAGCGGTTCTGGCACGGCGGAACTCACTATGATTACGGAAAATGCTCGGGGGGCACAGCGCAGTTATGCGGTGAAGGTCCACCTGAAAACCGATGACGCAGGAGATAAGCAGTTTCTAGAATACCTCGCTCCCGCTGACGTACGGGGTACGAAATTCCTATCCATTAACGATGAGGGTCAGGAGAGCCAAATGTGGCTCTATATGCCTGCTCTTGGCAGAGAACGACGGATTGCCTCCCATATGACTGGAGATTCGTTTATGGGAACCGATTTCACCTATGACGAGATTGGCGGCGGCTTCAACTATGATGATGATTACTCTACCAGACGTCTGGGCGACGAGGAAGTCGGCGACGTCGCTTGCTATGTACTGGAGTTGACAGCGGATAGCGCCGATGCACTTTATGGGAAGATTCAGATGTGGGTGAGGATCGATCAAATGGTTCCGGTCAAGATCGCTTTTTTCGGCGAAGGTGAGCTTTTGGCCAAGACCTTGAGCATGGACAATTACCAATCTTTGTCGGGAGATTTGATTCCCCATGACCTAGTGATGACGGACGAAGTGCAGGGAACTCGAACGATTTTAGAAATCACGTCCATGAGCCAAGAGGATGTTGCTGACGACATTTTCACCGTGCGCAATCTGCGCCGCTAGAGCTTAAACAATCTTTGGAAGGGTGATGAATGATGAAGAAGAAGCGGATTCAAGCAGCTGTCATTGTATTCGTCGTACTTCTCTTGGCTCTGCCTGGTCTGGCCCTAGAGCCGACAGGTGAACTGAATGCCTCTGTAGGCGTGCAATGGGATAGCGATGCTCAAAAACTAGTGCATAGGTCTACGCGATCGGGGTTTCGTTTGGTGTTGGAAGATGATTTAGACTTTGGCGGAAAGCTCCACTTTTCTACGAAGGGCTACTGGGATTGGAAGCTAAAAGAGGGCAACTTGGTCCTGGATCAGTTGCGAGTCAGCGGCTATCAAGGCGATTTTGATTACCAGCTTGGTCGCCAGTTGATCAATTGGGGAACGGCAGATGGCTTCAACCCGACCAATTATTTCGCCCGCATGCGCCTGGACTCTCTGACGACCGGCAATATGAGTGGTGACCCCCTCTGGGCGGGTCAGGCTACGTACTATGGCTCGAATTGGTCTGTGACTGGAGTGGTGGTACCCTTTTTTACTCCCCAGACAATCGATGACCAAATGAAGCAGATGATGCTGGACGAAAACCCCCAGGCTGCCATGATCCTAAAGGCCATGGAGGATACCAAGACTCCAAGGGGTCTCGGCAAGAACTCGGAGATAGCCCTGCGAGCCGAAACCCAGCTTGGTGGCTTTGACCTGCAAGCTAGTTTCTTTTCGGGCTTCGAACCACTGCCTGGCTTAGAAATGGTCCTAACCATGGATCCTGGCATGGGTGCCAATGGTGCTGGAGCTCTCGACATGCCGCTGATTGTTCCGAGTGTGCAAGGTACGTATCGCAGACAGAGCTTCATTGGTTTGGCAGCTACTGGGACGGTGGGTCCGGTGGGTATCTGGGGCGAAGTCAGCTATGGTGGTCCAGCTAAGTTTGCACAGCCTGAGAATCCTTTAGAGATCGAGAGGATTCCCCTCTCGATGAATGAAAAGTACCTGCAAGCGGTGGTAGGCGGAGACTATACATTTGCTCTTGGTAAGGGTCTACTAGCCCAAGCGCAGTATATCTATCGCGGGCAGGGTTCCTTGCTTGAACCCTATGTGATGCCCAACATGGAAACGCTGCAACCAGGGGAGATCAAAGGAGCCAGCTATCTCTACGGACGATTCGGTTATGACTTTGATGCCAGTAACTCCGCAGAGCTCTTGATCTTACATGGCTTCCAGGAAAAAATGGGAATCCTTCGGCCTGCTTACACTTACCATTTTCCCAATTCGGTGCAACTACAGCTGAGCTTGGTTCAGCTCTATGGTGAGAAGAAAATCTCCCATGGGGGGACGCAAGGCACCCTTTCTGTCACCTACCAGTTCTAATTTAGACATGAAGAAAAGCCGGTTGCCCATGAGGCCGCCGGCTTTTTTGGAAAAATCGTCTAGAACTTGAGACTCTTAATGCCAAACTTCCATGTGGTCTCGGCTGTGGAGTCTAGCTCCACGCCGAGGGAGATGTCGCTCGGATAGAGGCCAAAAAGGTCCATTTCGGTACCGACCCCAACTCTAAAGGTTGGTTTGACATCAAGCTCGATCACAGGGGATTCTACTGTAACGCCGCCCAAGACGTAGGGGCGTGTCATAGCCAGTCCCAGGGGAAACTGCCTCTCGCCCCAGGGAAAGACCTGAACCTGTGGTGCCACTGCCATAAGCAGAGTATCTTGAATCGGAGTTTCTTCGTCTTCCGGTCTGAGGCCCGTCACACGGAAGGCTAAGCCGGCAACGCCCCGGTTGGTTTCGAGCAGTCTGTTATTGGAGGCCGATACTTGCCATGCTTTATCCCCTTGGGAGACATAGGTGGCTTCGAGCATGAGCTGATCGATCTTCGGACCTCGTAAGGACCCGCCAAAGGTTGGATCGTCCCGGTTTTCGCTCTGCCGAATGTAAAGCTCAACCTCGCCCCAACTGTCCCTACCCCAGTCCACAAAGAGTTCGTGGCCGCCGTCATCGTCATCGAATCCGTAACGATATCCCAAGCCAAACCAGTTGAGGGGGCCATGGGTAAACTTCGCTCCAAGTTTCGGAAAACTGTAGTCTCGATCGAATTGCACGATGGGTTCTAACGTGAAGCGTCTTGGGAGATTCGCTACGGCACGTTCCGCTGTCTGTGCGATTTGTCTCAGCTCACTACTGGAGTAACCGGGCTGATGATAGGGGATGAACTCAAAGTTCGGGTCTTTGGCCAGGATTGCCACCTTGATCTGATCAATATATTCTAGACCAGACTTGTATCCCTGCTCAATGAAGTAGGGGCCCCTGTGGTAGTCCATGGCCGAATCTCTGCCCACATCAGGTACGATCAATACATCGGCCATGGCCGTGTTGAAGACATTATACCCTTCGATCATCGCCGTCAGCGACATGCGCAAATTATCCGTAATGAGCCGGTAATCTGGGTCCGCGTGGTCTTCTTCTAGGGATACAGCGAGAATTACATCGGCACCTAGATCCGCGGCAACGTTGGCGGGTACCTGGTTCTTCAGTCCGCCGTCTACATAGTATTGATCGCCAATCTGCACCGGGACAAACATCCCCGGGATCGACATGCTGGCTTGAATCGCTTTACTGACTCGTCCCTCGCCGACGGCAAGTTCTTCACCCGTACCGAGGTTAACGACCACGGCACGAAAAGGGATTTCCATTTCGTCGAAGGTTCTGTCCTGGAGGAGTATGTTCAGGTAATGCTCCATGCCGGTGGTATCGACAATTCCTCCCCCAATGGGCATGGGGATGTCGAGGAGCTTAGCAAACTCCAGTCGGGTGATGAGATCGGTCATATTATCTACTGAGAAGCCTCCAGCGTAGAGACCGGCCACGATGCTTCCCATACTCGTTCCAACAATCATATCCACTGGTATTCCGTTCTCTTCTAGGGCTCGAATCAGACCAATATGGCTAAAGCCTCGAGCAGATCCCCCGCCTAGGACTAGGGCTATGGAAGGTCGTTCTGCGGCGAGCAAGGCCGGAGTTGCCAGAAGCCCGCTGAGCATAAAAAGGCCAACTACAAGTGCTGTGAGCTGCCTTTGTTTCTTATTCATAGGTACACCACCCCTTTTTTCGCTACTACCATATACTTCGCAAGGTCTTCCCCTTTTTAGGTATATGCTCTTGCGTTCAGTGTATTGTTCTTTTCATTCTTCGTCAACTGCCTTCTTCCAACGACTGGCATAAAAGCCTGTGGGTAGGTTATGCTAGCTACGAAAGTAG
>CAZAJB010000105.1:0-7051 GCA_964485345.1 uncultured Clostridiaceae bacterium | reverse complement strand
ACTCGGTTTCTAGGCAAGGTTTTAATTATGCTTACAACTTGATCAATGAAGCCCATATCCAACATTCTGTCTGCTTCATCAATGACCAGGAAGCGGATATGTTTCGTTACAAGATTTCTTCGTTTAATATGGTCAAGCACACGCCCCGGTGTTCCCGTAACAAGGGAAACGCCCTTCTTCAGTGATTGGGTTTCTACGTTTATACTGTGCTGCCCGTACACTGCCGTAGTTCGATGAGGCAGATACTTAGCAATCTGTCCTAGCTCGCTATCCACCTGCACCGCTAACTCTCGGGTAGGAGCAAGGATCAGACCCTGGGGGCCTGGCTCTTTTGGATTTGTCATTTGTAGCATAGGAACGCCAAAAACGGCGGTCTTGCCGCTGCCGGTTTTCGACGTGACAATCAAATCCTCTTTCTTCAACGCATGTGGGATCGCTTTTCTCTGTACTGCAGTGGGAGTTTCAAATCCCATTTCTGCAATGGCCTTTAAGATAGGTGCCGATAATCCTAAATCATCAAAACTCTTGTCCATCAGTAACCTCTTCCGTTGTTGTGAGATGCTTCTATTGTACCACGTTCAGCGTATTCATGTATGGTCAATGCTGGAGGACGGGCTTGAAAAAGCGTAATCAGGGGTGCTGAAGCAGAAAATGAGCTAGTAGAACCGCGCAAATAGTGCATCCACCTCTGCCATAAGCCCTTGATACGCTTTGGACTGAATGGTTTCTCCTTCTTCAAATGTCTTATAGCTATCGATTTGTCGAAATGGGGCCGCGTCCCTCGTAATTTGTCGGTCTCGAGGGGCCATGGCCCCATTTTCTCGGATACAACCAATTAAAGGAAAAACCAGGAACAACTGTCCTTGCGCGTTGTGGTGACGACGTATTTATGGCTGCTGGTGAATATGGTCAAGGACGGAGCCTTGTGTTTGCCTCAGACTGTGGACCCCACTGGGGACCCCCAGAATTTGTTAACTGGAAGCACTACGGCCGTTTCTGGTATCAAGCGGTATCGTGGGTAGCTAGTTTACTATAAAGGAGAGTCGAGCAGTGAAGAAAACCGGAGTTTTGCATGCCCAATTGTCCCAAATCATTGCGACAATGGCCCACGGGGAAATGCTTGTCATTGGAGATGCAGGCCTGCCTGTTCCGCAAGGGGTTGGATTCGTGGACCTAGCTCTGAAGAACGGTGTGCCTGGTTTCTTAGAAACCCTGGAAACGGTTCTACAAGAGCTCCATGTAGAAAACGCCATCATGGATACAGAACAAGCGGATGTATCACCCCAAATGTATCAAGAGTTCAGTGCCATGTGGCCTAAGGATATCCCGGTGCACACCGTGCCCCACTCGGAGTTCCAAGAGATCGTCAAGGGAGCTAAAGCCGTTGTGCGAACTGGGGAATTCACTCCTTACAGTAATATCATTCTAGTATCGGGAGTACTCTTTTGACCTTTTTGTCTCGAAGCAAACAACCCTCTTTGACCAGTAAATGGGAGCAAGAGGGTTGTTGAATGGGCGATACATCAACCTATCTTTAAACCAGTGCTGGTTCCATCCAAGGCCACCTTGAACAGCAAAGTAGTCTAGCTCTTTTTGTATATACAGTTACCTCACGGAGAATTGATATACCTCATGATATGCTACTTACAAAGCCATCCACTTCAGAAATCGTCAGACTTTAAAAGTGGTGGTAGTCACACTAAAGTATGCTTTTCCATGAGTAGTTCCAACGATCGACGACCACGATCGTAGTGTTGCCAACCAGCTGCCGTTAATCGTTTTGAGACAGCCGCCTCCGAGATGCCTAGAAGTGGAGCAATTTCTCTTTGGCTATGTCCCTGAGCCACAAAGCGGATGGTCTCTGTTTGCTCCTTTGTCCAGCGCGCCTGCAGAAAGCAGAGCAGATTAGCCAGGCCAGTAAGATGGCTCTGCAACTCGGGCTGGAACCCAGAAAACCCGATGATTTGGCGCTTTTTTTTGGCCGTTTCAATGGCTAGCTTGGCATGTTGCCAAGCTTCACCATCCATCCCAATAGATTTTTCTTGCAGGTCTGTACTTAAAGTCCCAATACCAACCCCACAACGCAAGTCTACTTCACCCATGGATACGGAGAGGTGTTCAAAGATGCGAAAAGCCCACTTGGCGTTGGAAGCCTCCAAGAGTACCTGAGCTTCATCTCCATGTGTGACTACAAAATACGCGGCTAAGTAATCGTGAAACGTCGCATTGATTTCTTCAGTCATGAACAAGAAGTGTTTCTGCACATCACCCCGGCTGTGCAGTTTCCTTGACCCAATCATATCGAACTTTGCCGCTATGTACAGCACTTCAAAGCCCTCCTAAGACAAAGAAACCGCTCACCAAGGCTAAGACAACACTTAACAAGGTTCCAAATAGATAGTATTCAGCAAATTCCTTATCAGCCAGCTGAGGATACCTGACAATCGACTTAGCAGTAATGACCAAACCCAAGCTGGAAATGTTTTCGGAGACAATGAGGAGCAGAATAAGCCAACGTTCGATAGTGCCTATTCTCCGCCCTACCCTAGCACGCTGTTCTAGACGCTGTGGAGTATCAGCTGAAGCAGCAACTTCTGCGCTATATGGTTGATTGCCATAACAAAATATTAGTGATGCTAACGATGTGGTTCGGTCGCTGGAGAAACCAGCATCCTTATTCAGAGCCCAGCGAATAAAATAGTTAGCAGGATGGGCTAGCAAAACAAACAAGACTACCAATCGATAATCAGCGTCAAATCTTGGCGCATAATCCACTACGTTGGCAAAAACGATTAGGGCAAGTGGGACCAAATAATTCAATTGATAAAAGGAAGTGCCAGTGGTCTCCTGGATCTTGAGTATGATTAGCTGCACAAACAACTCTAAACTGCCAAGGATCACAAGGCATGCAGAAAACGCGACCCAATCCACCCAACCAACACTACGAAAAAGCAAGAAACCACTTCCAGACAGTAGTACAAGATGGACGAGCCTATATAAAACATAGCTATAGACGGCCCGGTTCATTTTCTGACCGAACAAATCCGACCACCATTGCTTGAGCCAATACTCGCAACCCAGAGCTACAGCTAGTGTAAGCGCATGCGACTGTGACATGTCCACAGTGTTCCACCTCCCACCGACTTGACTCCATTCTACCATGGACCAATTAACCTTGCAAGGTTAATTTTACCTACTTAACCCCACGGAGTTAATCTAAAGGAATTAACGTTGTAGGGTTAATTGCACTAAGCACTAAGCAATTATCTGTTCTGCCTCTCCCCCCAACCCAGCCATGTCCCATACCAGCCAAGCTTGCCTAATAACCGGGAACACAGTATTGATCTTGTGAGGATAAATGAAGACTATAAAATGGGGGGTCCGACCCCGTTTCTAGATTTTCTTCACGACACTAGACTTCAAAAACATCGCTCCAAAACCATCTATTTTGCAGTCTATATCATGGACCCCATCACTAGGATCATGAATCAACCTTATGTTCTTTACTATGGTGCCTCTTTTTATCACAGAGGTGCCCTTTAGTTTCAATTCCTTGATGACTGTAACAGTGTCACCATCACTTAAGACGTTGCCATATGCATCCTTAATGACTGCCTCTTCCACACTTTCAACTTCAAGATCAGTAGCTGTCCATTCATGAAAGCATTCTGGACAAGTCAATACATTGCCATCTTCATACGTATACTTCGAGCTACACTCCGGACAACTGGGCAATTTACCCATGCCAAACACCTCCAGTCAAGTTGGCATTTTCGTGACGCTCTCATCCTACCATACCCCCCATACTTAAGCAAAAAGCCTGACAGCCATGCTTGGCTGCGATTCACGAACTTCTGCAAAGGGGTCGTGGCAAACGGGTCGCATCTCCCATTTTGATGATAAATGTCTCAAGTGCGAATCTTCTAGTCACAATTGCGCCCATTCCAGCTACGATAGCTATACTTCACACCGTGAATTATCATCTTTATTCGTTTACCCGCCACGTTTTGGCGAGATGAGCAAGAAGAGAACTGCAGAGCTGGATTGGAGTGCGCCTTTCATCTACGTCGAGAGCACCAAGGAATTGAAGAGACGTTTAGTGATCAGGTGGGAATTGATGCCAACTACCGAGCTCAAAGACTGGGCCGGCCTGTGGAATCTCGACTTATCCGACTGGAAAAAGGAGCCGCAGCAAGACGTGTTTAAACCATTGCAGCTAGGAAGATTTGAGGTAGGACTCCCGGGCGAATAGAGGCGACCCGAGCATAGACATTCGTCTCTCACGATCGCGAAATAGAGCGATTTTACACTGCGTTCCGCAGGACTCACGTGCTTTCTGTGGAAATGTGCTAGCCAGCCCAGGGAAGATGAGGAGGTCTGTATGTGACAAACACAGAGAACGGCGAGCAGATTTATCGACTTATTGAGAGTCTCTACACGCACGTCACTGATCTTTTTACTGAGCAGAACTTGATGATTCAGAACATGAAGACAGAGCTAAGAGCTGAAATGACCGACATGAAGACAGAACTGAGAGCCGAAATGGCGGACATGAAGACAGAACTAAAGGAAGCCATTGACGCTAACGGAAAAGCCATTCTGCGCCTGGAAAAAGAGATCGTAAAAAGCCGCGAAACCGCGTTCCGGCATGATTTAGACATTCAAATGTTGAAGAAGACATTTGTCGAAACAGGGTGAACTTAAAGCTGGTTCAGACTGTCGAAAGACCTTCGCCATTTCCCAACAGGGGATCGCGAAGGTCTTTTTTCATGGTGGAACTAAATGGGTAGTAGAGCGAGCTTGGATTGTTATTTTCTCTTTTGCCAAATTACACATCTAAATTTGTCATTACCCGCCCTGCATTATATAATTCAATCATGTGAAGAAAAGAACAATGGGGGTCTGCCTAAGTGAAGCACATACTGATCGTTGACGATGACATCCACATTGGAAACATGCTAGAAGAAGTGCTTGTCAGAGAGGGTTATAGGGTCTCCCGTGCCTATTCAGGGACAGAGGCTGTGCTTTTCCTTGACTCCTGCCATCCTGATCTTGTATTACTTGATTTAATGCTACCCGGCCTAAGTGGTGAGGAGGTACTTCTGAAGATTACAAACATACCCGTTATTGTCGTGAGCGACAAGGTTGATCTTCTACTAAGTGGCGCAATCGATTATGTAACAAAGCCCTTCGATACCAAGGAACTGCTAGCCAGGATCACTGCACAGTTCCGCCATGCTACCCCTAATACCGGCCCATCGCTTTTAACCTTTGATGATATAACTCTGGTTCCTGATGCTCATACTGTTTCCGTTAGTGATCGCATGGTTCGACTAACCAGGACTGAATATGCAATTCTCAAGTTGCTCATGCAAAATGCGTCACAGGTGCTGACGAAATCTGTTTTACTGGATCGAATCAGCCAGGAAACACCTGACTGCACAGAGCTCACTGAAAATGCATATCAGCAATTTGCACAAGAAGCTGCGCGACGTGAGCGGCAAAGAGTATATTGAATCAGTATGGGGAATCGGCTATAAAATGAGCCCCGACTAATCTAGACGAATTCTTTACTATTTCCTTTACCGATTCCTTTACCCTTTGACGATAGACTGTCAGCATCAACCAGAAGGAGGATTGATCATCATGGAATATGTACTAACAGCGAATGCCTTAAGTAAGCATTATGGGCACTTTAAGGCATTGGACAAGCTTTCCATGCATGTTCCGAAGGGAGCCATCTATGGCTTCGTCGGAAAAAACGGTGCTGGCAAGACAACCCTAATTCGTCTGATTTGCGGTCTTCAAAAGCCCACATCAGGAACATTTGCTTTGTATGGAACAGCGTATACAAACAAGGAGATTGGGAAATCCCGCAGGAGGATGGGTGCCGTTGTGGAAACGCCATCCATGCATGGCCAGATGACAGCAGAGGATAATCTAAAGCTGCAGTATCGCATTCTTGGTTTACCGTCGTTCAACGGCATTCATGAACTTTTGGAGCTGGTCGGGCTTAGTAATACAGGCACAAAGAAGGCAAAAGACTTCTCCCTTGGTATGCGGCAGAGGTTAGGAATCGCTGTGGCCCTTGCGGGAGATCCCGACTTTTTGGTGCTGGACGAGCCGGTGAATGGCCTTGATCCCCAGGGAATCATCGAAACTCGGGAACTTATTCTTAAGCTCAATCGGGAACGACAAATCACTGTGCTCATTTCCAGCCACATCCTCGACGAGCTGGCCAAACTCGCCACCCATTACGGTTTTATCGATGGGGGCCGCATCGTTAAAGAAATTAGCGCAAAAGAATTAGATGCTACTTGCCGAAAATGTGTTCGCATAGAACTGTCTGACGCCAAAGCTCTTGCCCGCGTCCTTGACAATATGGGAGTTGAGTGCAAAATCCTCTCAGACATCACTGCCCCAAGACAGCTCATTCGAAAAGCAGAAAGCCAGATTACATTGTTGATGGTCCTACGTGCCGTTTACAATACAACGTGTAGATTCCCCTAACCAACTTTTCAATAGGCTGCTGACACATAAACGCGACATACGTGTATCTTCCAAGTCTAGCATAGGGTTTTGTGCGCTTAACTGGGCAATACTTCCACGCCTTGCCGTATGTTTATCTACGAGTTTTTTGAGGTCGCGAGCTAACTTATCATGTCCGATTTTCGCTTCATGAGCGGCAATCCGCAATACTACTGTTCGAACTTTTTCATCATTACGATCAACGTGTGCTTTAACCAAACTTTTAATTTGCTCCCCAGTAGCCACCCTATCACCTCCCATGATCTCGAGCACAGTGCGTTATAACCTCAACCAAGACACCACGAGCAATCTCCTTCTAACAAGGATACGATTTACTATTGATTCAACAAGAACTGCCAGTTTCCTTGATCGTGTTGACGAACAACATCCTGGCTACCCTGCAATACAATATGCTGGTTCGCATAGCGCAAACACCCATAGAACGCTAGCATTCTGCCAACTTCTAATTATGCCCAATCCTAGTAGTAATCACAAAGCGGGGGTACCAGAGCGTTCGATCTCC
>CAZAJB010000104.1:0-7161 GCA_964485345.1 uncultured Clostridiaceae bacterium | reverse complement strand
GCACTAACGGTAAAAACAGCGTGGTCTGCATACAAAACGATGACCCCTACACCTGGAAAATTGACGCCACGCTCCAACACAGATGTTGTGACGATCAGATCCAGTCTTCCGTCGCGCAGCTGCTCGACGACCTCTGCACGGTTCTCTACTTTAGAATGGCATAAGCCCACTGGTTTGCCCAATGCCTCCATTAGCATATCTCGCAGTCGCGTGCACGCTTCTATCGTGGGTGCAAATATCAGCCAGGGATGGGGATTTAGCTCTAGAGTCTCCAAGATACGCGGCGGCAGATCCAGCGTCTGCATCGTTTTCCACGGCTGAAGTCTGCTAACCACAAGTTCCGGTTCGGGCAGGGCAAAGCCATGATATCTGGCTGGTATGGTAATGACATGCTTGTACTCACGCCTCGAGTGAGGTGTAGCCGTCATTTCAACCAACTTCCCATGGGGAACTAGAGCACGTTCAATACCTTGGCGCAACATCTCGCAGCCCTGGTAGGGAAAGGCGTCTACCTCATCAAGAATGGCAAGTTTGAAACGCTGGTAGAAGTGGAGCACCTGATGGGTTGTGGCCACCACCAACTCTCCGGGAGCAAGCCACGGTTGTCCGCCATAGTGACTAGCAACGGTCACGTTCGGAAAAGCGAGACGTAAGCGTTCTGTCATTTCGCGAACGATGTCCTGTCTCGGGATGGCAAAAAGAACCTCGGCCCCTTCACTCAACGCTCGTTGGATCAAAGCAAACGTCACTTCAGTCTTTCCAGCGCCGCAGGCAGCCCACACCAAGGCCTTACCTTCACCCTCTTCCCAAAACTGGAGAAGACCCTCGCTCGCTTGTTGCTGTGACATCGTTAACTGATATGTTAGTTCAAGCCGAGGCCATTCGATTGGCTCTCCCCCGCAATCCCCTTCTTTAGGTCTACCAAGGGTCAGCAAGGTGCTGCACGAACGATGTTCGCCCATACTGGCACATGTTATGCAAAGAAGGCAGTCGCGCTCGCCGCACAGGAGACAAGGAGTTGCCTTCGTCTCTTCGCTATGGCACCGACTGCAGATTTTTCGCCCCCAAGAGGCTGTCTGGAATCCGGGGAACTGCGTGAGTTCCTCTCTATACACAGCTAAATCTATGGCCCTGCTAATGTCACTGGGCCAGAACCCTTCCTGGCGTAAAGCACTCATAAGTCTTTGTTCCGAAAGAATCCTTCCGCCTAAGATCTCGTATAAACGTGGTAGGAGCTCATCGTCTAGACACGCACCGCCTAAAGCCGACGGAGGATCCATCTGATCTTGCCCCTGCCTTCTAGCAAGAATATGCCACCACAAGAACTTCGTTTTGCCGCGAAAGCGAGATTCCCAGATCTGCAGCGCTTCATAGGCCTGGGAACTAGTCTGTCGTGGGGTTAATATAACTCCGTTTCGTCCTTGGTCCCCTGCTAAATCAGACTGGTGGCGAGGATTGCGTATCAAACCCACTCGAAACGACGCTTGTGATTTGACCACAAAAATCTGTAATTTCTGCATAAAGCCCTCCCTAGACCCTGAGCACGCATTGTATTCTTCCTTGCGATGCACAATCCCTGCAAAAAAAGGAGGCGACATTCCTGTCCTCTGACGGAAATGTCGCCTCGACCACCACATTAACCTGCTTACTCCTTGATGTCTTCCCCAACAGCCAACAAAGCTACCTTTGTTCGATCATGCTCACCCAGCTTGCGATAGATGTTGCTCACATGATTCTTCACTGTATGCTGGCTTATGAACAAGGCCGAAGCTATCTCCCCATTTGAAAGCCCCTGAGCTATCAGCTTCAAGACCTCGCGCTCCCGCGGGGTAAGGAGAGAACGGTTTTTTTCTTCCATAGGACACCCTCCCACCCATTACATTCATTTCTTGCTTATACTATTCGCCAGCATAGCCAATGTCCACAAAAGCAGGCGTATATAGAAAAAACAGTAGCCGGGGGTTGGGGTTGGGGGTGGCTACCGCTTTTTCCTTTAATGTCTTGCATTTAGTTTAACACTTAAGGGAGGATCCTAACACTGGACAATGGTCCTAAATTTCATGGGACCATTGGGAAAACCTGTCCGTTTGATCGCTTGTCATGGCTGCGTGCCTATGATATAACTAAGAAAACGATCAACTTGGAGGTGGGTTTATCCATGCTTACCCTACATGAAATACAGCAGGATCCTGTGTTCCTGACTCTTATCGATAATTCCAGTCTCTACCTGAAGGCTCGTGGCTATACCGAACACGGTCTCCGCCATGTCACCTATGTATCGAATACGACCGCCCGCATCTTGGCCGAACTAGGATTTGACGAACGCACTGTTGAACTTGGGGCTATAGCTGGCTACCTTCATGACGTGGGTAATCTGCTCAATCGCAAATATCATTCCATCTCAGGCGCAGGCATTGTCTATGGTGAGTTACGCCGTTTGGGGATGGATCTGCAAGAGGTTTGCGCGATTACAACGGCCATTGGCAACCATGAGGAGGAAATCGGGAAGGCAGTGAGCCCCGTCACCTCGGCACTGATTCTAGCCGACAAAAGTGATGCACATCGTACCAGGGCCAACCGAGTCCAGACCGATCTACGTCCTGGCATCCACGACCGAGTCAATCTAGCCATCACCGACAGTAGACTCTATGTGGAACCCGCTAAGAAAATCATCACCCTAGAGATCAGCTTTGATCAAGAGGTTTGCCAGATCATGGACTTCTTTGAAATCTATCTATCGCGAATGGAAATGTGCAAAGAGGCATCGATCGTGCTTGGCTGTCGCTTCCGTCTTCTCATCAACGAGCTAGAGTTCCTGGGCACGCTGGCCATGGACTAGGAAAAAATACCTTGACTGACAGCGAAGACGGCTGCCTGCGTCCGATCCTCCACTTCCAGCTTCCGGAGGAGACTGGTGATATGGTTCTTGACCGTCTTCTCACTGATAAAGAGAGCGTTCGCTATCTCTTTGTTGCTCAGTCCTTCACAAATGTACTGGAGGATCTCGAGCTCGCGATTGGTCAGTTCCAAATCGTAAATGGCCACTGCACTTTGTAGGCGACCAAACTGCACCTCCATGTGGTGATAGCGCTCCATAACTCGTCCCATCAACTGGCTTGAATAAACGGTCTCCCCTTGGGCGACCTTTTTTATAGCCTGGACGACTTCACGGGGTTCCGCATCCTTCAACAGGTAGCCCTTGACCCCAATGCGAATCATCTCATTAACATAGGATTCATTATCATGAATCGTTAAGACCAGAACCTCAGTTGCGGAGTATCGCTCCTGAACAGTCTTGGCCACTTCGATCCCATTCATTCCCGGCATATTTATGTCTAACAAGAGGACGTCCGGCTCTAATTGGCCTGTCAAACGTAGAGCTTCTATCCCGTTGCTGGCCTGTCCTACTACATTGATGCCCCCCTCCAGCTCCAACAGCCTACTCAGGCCTTGCCGCAAGAGAGGATGATCATCCACAATTAGTACGCTTACATTACTCAAACCCTGGTCACTCCTTCATCCTCCGATAGCGGAATGCTCACTAGCACCCGAGTGCCCCTCCCTGGCGCACTGTTCATCTGTACCGAACCTCCAAGCACATTAGCGCGGCTTTGCATACTCAGGAGGCCATAATGCTTGCCTGATCGAAGCTTAGCTTGCACAGCGGACATTTCAAAGCCGACCCCGTCATCCCGAATTTCCGCACTAATGTGGCGGCTCGAGAATTCCAACGTCACCTTGACGAGGCCAGGATTGGCGTGCTTGCGGCAATTACTTAACGATTCCTGAATGATCCTGAAGACAGACATCCCTACCTGGTTATCAAGGCGAAGTTCGCTACCTAGGAGGACAAAATCCGTCTCAATTCCGGTCTGTTTCGTGAAGTTATTCAAGCCATTCCTCGTAGTTAAGACCAGCCCAAGGTCGTCGAGGGTCATGGGATTTAAGTCGTAGATGATATTGCGCAGCTGTGCAATGCTTGCCTGGGTCGCCACCTTCACTCTGCTGAAGTTTATCACAGCTTCTTCATGGTCTCCGGCAGCATGGAGTCTGTCGCAGATCTCCAGCTGAACCATGACATTTGCTAGGTCTTGCACCGGTCCATCGTGCAGTGCACCAGCCATCCGCCTGCGTTCAATTTCCTGACCCCTGATTAATTCCTGTCCCGCCTGTTCGCGAGCTTGAAAGTTCTCTATTTGTTCGTTGACACCGGAAATATTAGCGGAAAGAAAGCCCAGGGCCACGCCTACCTGTGACACTAGTCGTTCTGCCTTGGCCGTGATTTCCTGCATCTTGGCAAGGGCCTGCTCGAGATTATCTCTCCTCACGCGTAGGAGCCGTTCTCGCTCCCTGGCGGCAGTAAGGGCCTCTCGCGTTTGCGACGCTTCGTCATAAATCCTCCGTTTTTCTTGTTCAGTATACTCGTGGAAGTTCTTGTTAGACTCAAATAAGTCAAGTTTAGTACGTGCAAACCTCGCTGCCAATGCTTCCACATCACTGATGGCTTCGGCTATCTCTGCCTGCACACCGTTGAGCAGACCCTCGGTTCTAGTGCATTCATCCCGAGCTGCTTGTGCAACGTCATACATCTGCGATTGGCCATCTTCGAGGGCACCGAGTGTACGCTGCAATATGTCTTCCAGAGTCTTGGTGGATAATAGTTTGCTACCCATGTCATGCCTCCCTGCTGTTCCAATATCTAGGCGTTGCGACTCTCTTTTTACTATACCATGTTTCCCCCTGCATGGCTAGAAATCGTCGCGCTTGACAAGGTCCAAGACTACCCGTATACTTATTCCAATTACATGAATTTCCTTACTTCTTATCTCGAGCGGCGGAGGGACTGGCCCTATGAAGCCCGGCAACCAGTGTTTTTTTCACAAGGTGCCAATTCCAGCTGAACAAGTGGTTCAGACAGATGAGAGGAGAGTTGTTTTGTTCCATTAGGGTAACTAGATGGTAAAACCTCTTCTTTCGAGAAGAGGTTTTTTTACGTGGAGGGGGAGTTTGATGATTACCTTCAAGAACGTACACAAAACGTTTCCGGGTAAGACTGCGGTCTATGCCCTGAGGGGAATTGACTTATCCATTGCTGCGGGAGAGATTTTTGGTGTAATGGGACCGAGCGGTGCGGGCAAGTCCACCCTGATTCGCTGCATTAACATGCTCGAGCGGCCCGATTCAGGGGAGATCTGGGTGGATGGGGTTCTCATGAACAGTCTTAACCCCAAAGACTTGCGGGAAGCCCGTAAGAAGACAGGCATGATCTTTCAACACTTTAACCTACTTCACTCTCGTACAGTCTACGAAAACATCGCTTTCCCTTTGCAGCTTTCCCGCCAACCTGGAGCGAAAATACTGGCAAGGGTCAATGACTTAGCCGAACTGGTGGGTCTCACCGACAAACTACACAACTACCCAGGGCAATTGAGTGGTGGTCAAATGCAACGAGTTGGAATCGCACGGGCCCTAGCGAGTGAGCCAAAGCTCTTACTGTGCGATGAGGCCACATCTGCCCTAGACCCTGACACAACAACGTCCGTCCTGCGTCTTCTCAAGACCATTAACGAGGTCCTAAAGTTGACGATCGTTTTGATCACACACCAGATGGACGTGATCCAAGGGATCTGTGATCGCGCAGCTGTCATGGAGAATGGAGTATTGCATGAAGTTGGCCCTGTCATCGACATCTTCACTCGATCTACTTCCAGAGCTAGTCAGCGTATGTTGGGGAGCTTTTTGAACTATCCAATTGATCAGCTTCCGCGGCTCGAAGACCCAGACCATGTCTTGTTACGATTAACCTTTATCGGTGCGGAGGCACATCAACCGATTATCTCACAGTTGATTCGAACCTGCCAGGTTGACGTGAACATTCTCTATGGGCGCCTCGATCACATGAAAAATACACCCTTTGGCATGCTCCTAGTGCAACTGAAAGGCAGCAGGGAGCAAGTTGCAGAGGCTACTCGTTTTCTCGAAAAGAACCAAGTAGAAGTGGAGGTGATAGATCGATGATAGGCTCAGGCGTCATAGCCATGCTCTGGAATGCAACCCTCGAGACGCTAAGAATGGTCACAGCTAGCACAGTACTGGCCACTCTCCTTGGTCTGCCGCTAGGAATCCTTTTGACCACGACCGCGCCAAGACATGTCCTAGAGCAACCTGTCTTGCACCGCCTGTGCAGTGGCGTTGTCAATACCCTGCGCTCCGTACCATTTATCATCCTGATGGTGGCCATTATTCCCTTGACGCGCCTAGTTGTGGGCACCTCAATTGGCACGGTAGCCGCTATTGTGCCTTTAACGATGGCGGCAACTCCCTTTTTCGCCCGGCTCGTTGACGGAGCGCTAAAAGAGGTGGACGCCGGCGTAATCGAAGCGGCGGAAAGCGTGGGCGCCTCACCCCTGCAGATCGTCTATAAAGTGTTGATCCCTGAAGCATTGCCCGCCCTCGTCTTGGCCGTCACTCTCACCGCCGTAAACCTGGTGGGGTACTCAGCTATGGCAGGCTCCATTGGAGGGGGTGGCCTGGGTGACTTGGCCATCCGCTACGGCTACCAGCGCTTTCGCGGCGATATCATGTTGGCAACCGTAGTGATTCTGGTGATCTTGGTCCAAGGAACTCAAATGATGGGCGATACGATCGCCCGGCGCCTGTATCACAGAAAGTAGGAGGCACATCACGCTTTTACCCCATTCTAGACAGGAGGAATGAACTGTGGAAAGACGAATCAGCATCATCGCCGTACTCATCATCACTTTGTTGAGTACATCCCCTGTTTCGGCAGAAACAATCCTTAAGGTAGGCGCTACTCCCCTACCCCACGCAGAGATCCTAGCCATAATCGCCCCGAAACTTGCGGAGGAAGGGATCATTTTGGAAATCATGGAGTTCACCGATTATGTGAGACCCAACCGAGCCTTGTATGATCAGGACCTGGACGCCAACTTCTTCCAGCACACTCCCTACTTGCTAGGCTTTAACAAAGATGCGGGCACGGATCTTGTACCTTCAGTCGGTGTGTTCGTTGCGCCACTGGGGGTCTATAGTCAGAAAATCAAATCCCTTAATGATCTAACTGCTCGTGCCCAAATCGCCATCCCCAATGACGCAACCAACGGTAGCCGCGCCCTGCTGTTATTGGAAGAAGCAGGGGTA
>CAZAJB010000103.1:0-7236 GCA_964485345.1 uncultured Clostridiaceae bacterium | reverse complement strand
TAGATCTTTCGCTTGTGTTTGTCCCCGATCCCAGAAATGCGATAGAAGTAGGTGTTGATCACATCCCGCCATTCCTTAGCATGGTCGAGCTGTTCCTCTAGACGATCAAGGACATGGCTGTATGTCCCCTCATTCACCTTGCCCTGCAAAGACTTCCAAGACGTCAATAACCCTTCCACCTGTTCCACACCTAAGAAATGAGAATCATAGATATGCTGCAGCAGCGTTTTCCCCGTTTTTAGCATGTAGCTATACGGCACCCGATGGAAAAATAGTAGCAGCTCCTCAGGACAAGATTCCAAGGACTCATAGAGCTCAGCCAGTTCTGGATGATACTGACCCGTGTAGCCGGTTCCGTTTTTCACTGTCCGGTCCACACCGATGGCCAGGTGGTTGGCTTTGTGATACGTTCCCCACTTAGAATACTCATAGCCATCCACATTCGGCCCGTAATGGTGGTTGGGATTGCACATCCACCCGATACCCAGGGGAGTTGTGTAGTTCTCGTAGATTTCCCAGGACGACAGGAGCATCTTGCTCAAAGTCGCTAGAACCTCCGCGTCATGGCCGAAGGTGAGAACAATCCACTCCTTGGTAATCTGCTCTGCTGTGAGGCCCGGATCCCAGGCCAGCCGGGCATAACCGTATAGATTAGCCTGGGCTAAGCTATGCCCCGTCCAGTTCGGGTCGTCTCCCACATTGACTACGGCAGCTAGACCGCTTGAAACAACCTTGGCCACAGTGGATCCAGGTCCCCGAGCGTAAGTGTCAAAGTCCAAAATCTCCTTCCACTGGGGCACCAAGTAACAAAGATGCCTTTGCTGCCCTGTATACTCCTGGGTAATCTGGAGCTCCAGAATCTGGTTGGTATCCTCCATGGCCCCGAAAAGCGGCGAGACAGGCTCCCGCACCTGAAAATCCATGGGTCCATTCTTGATCTGGAGAATGACATTATCCCTAAACTGGCCATCCAAGGGCCTAAAGTAATCATAGGCCGCTCGAGCCCGATCCGTCTTGATGTCGCGCCAATCCTGGTGACAGTTATAGACAAAACAGCGCCAGATCAAAACGCCGCCAAAGGGTTCTAGCGCCTCTCCGAGCATGTTCGCCCCATCGGCCTGGGTGCGCCCATAGGTAAAGGGACCAGGCCTATTCTCCGAGTCGGCCTTGACCAAGAATCCTCCCAAATCGGGAATGCGCTTGTACACCGTCTCCACTCGATCTTTCCACCAAGCCCTTACCCGAGCATCCAAAGGGTCAGCAGTATCTAAGCCAAATTCCAGAGTACTGGCATAATTGACGCTGAGAAAAAGGCGAATCCCATATTCCCGCAAGATCCCTGCCAGTGTCTCGGCCATCTCCAAACGAGCAGCAATAAGTTGGGTTTCGGCGGCATGAACATTCACATTGTTCACCGCCACACGATTGATTCCCACCGAGGCCAGCAGTCTGGCGTAATCTCGTACCCGATCCAAATCAGGGGTCAATTGACCATCGACAAAAAAGATGGATCGTCCAGCGTAGCCCCGTTCCACACTGCCATCGAGGTTGTCCCAGTGATTGATGATCCTCAGATCATTCTTCGGAGCATCCGCAATCTGCAGGCCGGCTCCAATCTCCCCCATCTGCAGGAGTCGCAAAAAGGCAAACATGCCATAAAGACAGCCCCCCTCGCCTGAACTCGCGATGATAGCTCGCAAAGAGCCCTGGTCGTCTTGGACCGTAATTCGGTAGCCTTCTGGGCCTAAAGCAAACTCCGCTTCGGACTCCCTGACAACCTTAATCGCTGCCTCGGCGGCCTCGTACTCCTGCGCCAAGACACGAGGTTCTGATCCCAGTAAACCAGCAATCCCCCTCTGGAGTTCTGTCGCAATCGTTGCAGCGACAAGGCCATTGCCATCCCCATCCACAGAAACCGAGATCGTCTGAAACTGCCCTTGATACCTGCTCAAAAGCCCGTGCTCCAGCACAGCATAGTTCAACCAACAAGCATAGTCGGGGAAACCCTTAAACTCCCCCATCTGCATTTGCATTCGCCCCTGCATTGGCATCAACCTCTCTTTCCTAGACCTAGTTCCCGGCTTCCCAGTTTTTCTAGGTTATGATATGATTATGATAATCGAAGAAAATACCGAAAGGTGGTATATCCACTATGTTATTCCGACAAGTAAATCGAGTTATGGAAGAGCGCATCGCCGACCTCATATCCCGAATGACCCTTGAGGAAAAAGTGTCGCAGATGGTTTACAATTCTCGGGCCATTCCCCACCTGGGCATCGAGGAGTACAACTGGTGGAACGAATGTCTCCACGGCGTGGGCCGGGCCGGAGTGGCCACAGTCTTTCCCCAAGCCATTGGTATGGCTGCCGCCTTTAATACGGAGCTTCTGCGTTCTGTGGCCGAGGCCACCGCTGACGAAGCCAGAGCCAAGCACCACGAGGCCGCCCGCCAAGGTGACCGGGAAATCTACAAGGGCCTAACCTACTGGACGCCCACCATCAACATCTTCCGGGATCCACGCTGGGGTCGAGGCCAGGAGACCTATGGGGAAGATCCCTACCTCACTGGCAGGCTTGGCCTGTCCTTTGTCCAAGGCCTACAGGGCAATCATCCCGAATACATGAAAATTGCCGCCTGCGCCAAGCACTTTGCAGTACATAGCGGTCCTGAGAGCCTCCGTCACAGCTTTGATGCCAAGACGAGCCAGAAGGACCTATACGAAACCTATCTTCCCGCCTTCCGTACACTAGTGGTGGAGGGTAAAGTAGAATCGGTGATGGGAGCCTACAACCGCACCAATGGCGAACCTTGCTGTGCCAGCCCCACCTTACTACAAGAAATTCTCCGAGATAACTGGGGTTTTGACGGCCATGTAGTATCGGACTGCGGGGCCATTCATGACATCCACGCCTACCATAAGATGACCGAGACACCCGCCCAATCCGCGGCTCTATCTGTAAACAATGGTTGCGATCTTAATTGTGGCCGAATCTATCCCCATCTCATGGAAGCAGTGGAGCAGGGGCTCATCGACGAAGAGACCATCGACCTAGCGCTCGCACGTCTACTGCAAACCAAGTTCCGCCTTGGCATGTTTGATCCCGAAGACGTGGTTCCCCATGCCCAGATTCCCTATGAGATTGTGGCCTCAGAGGAGCACCGGGCCTTAGCTCGAGAGACAGCCAGGCAGTCTATGGTACTTTTGAAAAATGAAAACCAGCTTCTGCCCCTTTCCAAGGACCTAAAGAGGATTGCGGTGATCGGACCCAATGCCAACGCCGATAATGTCCTCTTGGGCAACTATTTCGGCACCTCCACCAAACTGGTCAATGCCCTAGACGGAATCCGTGCTAAGGTTGAACCTGCCACGAAGGTGCTGTATGCAGACGGATGCGACCTTGTCAGCACGAAACCAAGTTTCTGGGGAAGTAGCCCTGCAGCAGGCTTCTCCGAAGCCATGTCTATGGTAGAAAGGGCCGATTGTGTAATTTTCTGTGCAGGTATCTCTCCGTCCCTCGAGGGAGAAGAAGGGGACGCTGCCAACTCCGATGGTGGCGGCGATAAGCTCACCTTAGACCTTCCCGGCATGCAAAGGCACTTATTGGAAGAAGTCTGTCAAAGCGGTAAACCCGTCGTGCTCGTTGTCTTTAGCGGTAGCCCCCTCAACATCAGTTGGGCGGCAGAGCATGTGCCAGCCATCGTGCAGGCCTGGTATCCGGGGGAAGAAGGTGGAAACGCCCTAGCTGATATTCTCTTCGGCGACTACAGCCCCGCGGGACGTCTCCCTGTCACCTTTGTGAAATCTCTGGATCAAGTTCCGGAGTTTAGCGACTATTCCATGGCAGGTCGCACCTATCGTTACCTGCAAGAGGAGCCCCTCTACCCCTTTGGCTACGGGCTCGGCTACACGAAGTTTAGCTATAGCAATTTGAGGCCAGCTGAAAACCAAGTTGCCATTGGTCAAGAACTGACCCTAACCGTTGATCTAGAAAACATCGGCGAGCGTCCCAGTGATGAAGTCGTTCAGCTCTATACGAGACATCGGGGAACTTCACTTCCCACACCGAACTTTGAACTCCAAGGCTTCCAGAGGATTAGCCTCAACCCCGGAGAGAAAGAGACGCTGAGCTTCACCCTAACGCCCAGACAGTTAGCCATTTTCGCTGAAGACGGCTCCTGCCTAGTCCAACCAGGACCGGTCGAGATCTTCGTCGGGGGCAGCCAACCAGATTCCTTAAGCCAGAGGCTTACGGGGCAAAGTCCCCTCTCAGTAGAAATCGAACTTGTGGGCAAGAGCCTAGAATTAGCCCGCTAAAAGCTAGGTGCCAGGTGTGAGCAAATCACCATCTGGCACCTTTTTTGTCCTTTTTCTTCTGTCACAAACCCTCATAGGAGAACCAGTCAAAATCCGCAACATTTGACGATGGCTCCCCCTTGCTACTGGCATAGACCCCCAGGTACGTTCCTACAAATCCACCGGCGCAATCGGTGCTGAGCATGCGTCCATCGGCGTCTAAGTGTAGTGGTCTCAAGTCGCCTAAATTCGAGCCGAAGTAAAAATCCAAGGATTGGCCCACGGCCAGGATTTGCAGGTAAACCCGCCCGGCAGGAACCTCCCGGCAAGCTAGGATCGACTCCGCACCACCAAACCTTTTCACGAGTTTAACTGCCGGCACACCATCCCTGGCACAAATCACCAAGCGGTAGTGGAAAGCGTCGCTCTGTATGGCCACCAAGCCCGCCTCTTCCCATTCCTGATTGGGGGAAAACTCCAGAGCCGCGGTCACCCTGTAGGATTGATCTTGTTGCCGCCGACCCAAAAAGGAAGGGGTAACGAGTTCCCCTAACGTCTCCTTACGCAGGTAGAGGCGCAAGTATCCAGGGCGTTCTGTCAAACTATAGAAGCGCTCCAAAGGGGTACGCAGACTATTCCAAATCAGATCGAGCTTGGGCAAGTCAAAGTCATCCAAGCTGGGTTTCGGTCGCACAGCTTGCCGAGGCAACTCTGGCAAGGGATAATGCCACTCCACCTTGCCCGTCCCGGGGCTGACGACGGGCCAGCCATCCTCCCAAGCCACAGGAACCAAGAAGGTCTCCCGTCCTAGATTACGATAATAACCGCCCAGGGGCCTGGAGGCCAAAAGAACCATCCACCACTCTCCTGCCTGGGTCTCCACGAGATCAGCATGACCCGTATTAACAATGGGGAAACTCTGGCCTAGGTGGCGATGGGTCAAAATGGGGTTACCCGGATTTCCCACGTAGGGTCCCGTTATGTTTTCGCTGCGAGCAATGGTCACAGCATGGTGGTGCCCTGTTCCTCCTTCGGCGATTAGCAGGTAGTAATACCCGTCCTTCTTATAAATGTGGGGAGCTTCAGGCCAAATGGCATCAAGTAGGGCTCCTCGCCACAGGGGGTAGGTGGATCCCTCCAAAGCGCCCCGTTCTAGGTTCAACCTCTGCAAGAAGATTTCGCCATTTCCATCGTACCTCTCGCCTTCTGGCGCGGACCTGGTACCGCAATAATGGACGCTGCCGTCATCATCGAAAAAGAGAGAGGGATCAATACCAGGAGCATCCAGCCAGATCGGATCAGACCAGGGTCCTGTGGGATCCTCGGCCGTTACGAAGAAATTACCACCTCCGCCCACATTGGTGGTGATCAGATAAAAGACACCCTCATGGTAGCGAATGGTGGGGGCAAAGATCCCCTGAGAATGGCCTACACCCACCAGGTCAAGCTGCTCCGGTCGATCAAGCACATGGCCAATTTGCTCCCAGTGCACAAGGTCTTGACTCTGAAAGATGGGGACCCCGGGGAAATAAGAGAACGTCGATGTTACTAGATAGTAATCATCCCCCACCCTACAGATGGAAGGATCCGGATAGAAACCCGGCAAGACTGGGTTTTGAAAGCAGCTGTTCATACAAGCTCACTCCTCCCCAAAACACGCTATCCTAGTCACGGCGATCAGGGTCCGCCCAACGCTCGTTAGGTAAGAGCGGATACCAGCCACTTCGCCTCGAGTCTCGATCATAGGGGTACGAACCAAGCCGCTGATAAAGCTCGGCATAATGGGCTAGCTTATCCCGATCGAGCTTGATTCCTAGGCCCGGTTCATCGGGGATCTTCACCTTGCCATCTACGACCTGCATTTTTCCGCCCACCAGAATATCATCGCGCAAGTGGTGGTAATGGGCATCGATAGCAAAGGAAAGGTTGGGCAGGACCGCCGCTAAATGCAGCATCGTGCTCAGTTGAATTCCCAGTTCACCAGAGGAATGGACGGCCGCCCCTAGCTGGAAGGTTTCACAGACCGTGGCCGCTTTGATGCAAGCCCGAATACCGCCCCAAAACGTCGTATCCAAGAGGATCACATCCACCGCGGGATGAAGAATATTCTGGGCAAGCTGTTCAAAGTTAACGACCACCGTGTTTGTTGCCAAAGGAATTCTGGTGTTTTCCTTGACGCGCCGCATACCATTGAGACCCCAGGTGGGATCCTCTAAGTAGTCGTTACGAATGTCTTCAATCTGCCGGGCGAACCAGATACTCTGCTCCACACTCCAGCAAGCATTAGGGTCAATGCGGAAGGAGTCTTCGGGAAAGGCTTTCGCTAGCTCCCGATAAGCTTCGAGTTCATAATCAGGGTGAAAGACACCGGCCTTGAGCTTATGGGTGCGAAAACCATAGCTCTCCTTCAACTGCTTGGTGTGCTCGACAAGCTGATCTGCTGTGCGCACCTCATCATAGAGCCCATCATCACTGGCATAGCGGAAAAAGAGGTAACTGGCAAAGGGGACGTAGTCCCGCAGCTTTCCACCTAAGAACTTATGGACTGGAATACCTAGGCTCTGCCCAATAATATCCAGACAGGCGAACTCAATCGCCGCCATCAATTGGGTGCGATTGTTGTATAGGCTCGCGGTAGGATTGCAGATCTTGAAGCGAAGTTCTTCTAGGTCAAAGGGATCATGACCCACCAGGTATGGCTTCAGACCCTCGAATTGGAGTGCAGCGCTTTCGCCGCCCCCTCCCATTTCGCCGAGCCCCACGATACCACAATCGGTGACCACTTCGATAATGGTACGGACGAAGCGCCCCCAGTGTTCGCCATTACTATGGCGCAGTGGCGCTTCTAAGGGCACAGATACGGTTGTTGCCTTGATATCTACAATTCTCACCGAGACCCCACCTTTTTAGAAATCTGCAAAGTATTCCGGATAGTCCGAGGT
>CAZAJB010000102.1:0-7250 GCA_964485345.1 uncultured Clostridiaceae bacterium | reverse complement strand
GGGGTTATAACCGGCACTGGACCATTGTAAGAGACATGAGCATCTCCCTCCCCCCACTCCCCATCCAAAAGGAAATCGTTCGCATCTTGGATCATTTCACGGAGCTAACGGCGGAGCTAACGGCGGAGCTAACGGCGGAGCTAACGGCGCGTCAAAAGCAATATGAGTATTATAGGGATTTGCTTATGACATTTGATGGGAGTGTACCGATGGTAGCCTTGGGGGAATCATGCACACTAAAAGCCGGCAAAGCCATCCCCGCAACCAACATTTTTGGTGTCCAAACTCACGAACATCCATACCCCTGCTATGGCGGAAACGGTCTGCGAGGTTACGTAACGCTCTCTAATGAAAATGGCGATCATCCTTTGATTGGTAGACAAGGGGCGTTATGCGGCAATGTTAACTTCGCATCAGGCAACTTCTTTGCCACAGAACATGCCATTGTTGTCACCCAGAATGGCAGCTACCTGCCACGTTTCCTTTACCACTTATTGTCTTTCATGGACCTGAGCCAGTTCAAAACGGCTGGTGCGCAGCCAGGATTATCTGTCGGAAGACTAAATAGGGTAGCGGCTGCCCTCCCACCTCTCCCCGAACAGCAACGCATCGTAGACATCCTTGATCGCTTCGATGCCTTGGTCAACGATCTAACCAGCGGTTTGCCTGCGGAGATTGAAGCAAGAAGAAAGCAGTACGAATATTACAGGGACAAGCTCCTAACCTTTAAGGAGGCCACGCCATGAACACCTATAATATCATTGCGGCCACAGAAGAAAGCACTGTTGTAGCCGAATATGTCTCTGCATACGAACATGGTCGGAGCTACCAGGGCGAGGCAGCTTTAGAAAAGGAGTTTATCGCGCTTTTAGAGAGCCAAGGTTATGAATACTTGACGTTCTATTCGGAACCAGAGCTAATTCAAAACCTGCGCAAACAGCTGGAGCTTTTAAATGATTACGCCTTCACCGATGGTGAATGGGAGCGTTTCTTTGCTAAGGAGCTGGCCAGTGCCAATGAAGGCATCGAAGAAAAGACCCGCAAGATCCAGGCAGATTACATCCAGCTACTAGAGCGAGATGATGGCACGGTTAAGAACATCTACCTGCTGGATAAAAACAATATCCACAACAATCGCCTGCAGGTAATTAACCAATACTCCGTAACCGGCGGTACCCATGATACCCGCTATGACGCGAGCATTTTGGTCAACGGCCTACCCCTTGTCCACATTGAACTTAAAAGACGAGGCGTGCCTATTCGCGAGGCCTTTAACCAGATCAATCGCTATCAAAGAGATAGCTTTTGGGCCGGCAGCGGTCTATTTGAGTACATGCAAATCTTCGTGATATCCAATGGCACCCACACCAAGTATTACAGCAACACCACGAGAAATGCCCATGTCAAAGAACAGAATGATTCGGAACGCCGCAGGAGCAAAAAAACCAGTAACAGCTTTGAATTCACCAGTTTTTGGGCTGATGCCAATAACAAGACAATTCCTGATTTAATCGACTTTACCAAGACATTTTTTGCCCGCCATTCTCTCCTAAACATCCTGACAAAGTACTGCGTCTTCACAGCAGAGAAGCTGCTCCTAGTGATGCGTCCCTACCAAATCGCTGCCACAGAGCGGATTTTATCTCGCATACGCATGTATAGTAATCTCAAAAAGACCGGGCGAGTAGAGGCCGGAGGTTATGTCTGGCACACAACTGGTAGCGGTAAGACGCTCACCTCGTTTAAGACCGCCCAACTAGCCACCGCCCTTCCCACCGTAGAAAAAGTACTCTTTGTGGTGGACCGCAAGGATTTAGACTATCAGACTATGAAAGAATATGACCGCTTTCAAAGAGGAGCTGCCAACGGCAACACCTCAACTAGAGTCTTACAGCGGCAATTAGAAGATGGCAATGCCAAGATCATTATTACCACGATTCAAAAATTGGATATCTTTATCCGGCGTAATAAAGACCACCCCATCTACAGAAAGCATGTGGTCTTGATCTTTGATGAGTGCCATCGTTCCCAGTTTGGCAACATGCACACCGCCATCATCAAAGCCTTCAAGAACTACCATATCTTTGGTTTTACCGGTACCCCCATCTTTGCGGCTAATGCCTCAAGCGGTGGCAACCCGCTGCTGCGCACCACAGAGCAGGCCTTTGGGGAGAAACTACATACCTATACTGTTGTGGATGCTATTAATGATGGTAATGTACTGCCCTTTAGGATCGACTTTATCAACACCATGAAAATGCCCGATTACATTGATGATAAAAAAGTCTACGCCATTGACCGCGAAAAAGCCCTTATGGAGCCGGTACGCATCCGTGAAGTGGTAACCTATGTCTTGAAGCACTTTGAGCAAAAGACCAAAAGAAGCCACTCCTATAAGTTCACTGCCAAATGGGATCAAGAAGAACATGGCCAAATTCTCGAACGCCATGAGCCAAGGCGCGTTATGGGCTTCAACTCCATCTTCGCTGTGGCCTCCATTCCCATGGCCATGAGGTACTATAATGAGTTCCAAAGGCAGCTCGCTGAGTCGCAAAAGCAGCTCAAGATTGCCACCATTTTCAGCTTCAGTGCCAATGAAGAAGAACCGGATGGCACTTTGGTTGATGAAGACTTCGATGTAGCGAGCCTAGATGTCACTTCTAGGGCCTTTCTCGATCAGGCCATCCAAGACTACAATGGGCTATCTAATACTAGCTTTGATACCTCGGCCGATAAGTTTCAGAACTACTACAAAGACATCTCCATGCGCATGAAAAATAGAGAGATTGACCTTCTGATCGTGGTCAACATGTTCTTGACCGGCTTTGATGCCACGACACTAAACACCCTATGGGTTGATAAGAACTTGAGGCAGCATGGCCTAATTCAGGCGTTTTCGCGCACCAATCGCATCCTCAACAGCGTTAAAACTTTTGGCAACATCGTCTGTTTTAGGGATCTTAAAGAAGCGACCGACCAAGCCATCGCCCTCTTTGGCGATAAAGACGCAGGCGGCATTGTACTTCTGAAGACCTATGAGGAGTATTATAACGGCTACGAAGAAAAGGGTGAGCATAAGCCCGGTTATATGGAGCTTATGGCAGAGCTCACCCAAAGTTTCCCACTAGGCGAAGCCATCATTGGCGAGGACAACCAAAAACGCTTCATTAAACTTTTCGGAGCGATTCTCCGCCTCCGAAACATCCTTACATCCTTTGATGACTTTGAAGGCAATGAAATCCTGGCCCCTAGGGAACTCCAGGACTATCAGAGCGTCTACATCGATCTTTATCAGGAGTTTAGGGGTCAAACAAAAGCAGATAAAGAAAACATCAATGATGACCTTGAATTCGAACTAGAGCTGATCCGCCAAATCGAAGTGAACATTGATTATATCCTGATGCTAGTGGCCAAGTACCATGAGACGAACTGCACAGACAGGAGTATTCTCACAACGATTGATAAAGCCATAGGCTCAAGTCTTGAACTCAGGAGCAAGAAAGAGCTTATTGAGCGCTTTATTGATCAAGTGAATACCGCTACCAATGTGGATGACGATTGGCGAGTGTTCGTCACAGAGCAAAAGGAAGCGGATCTTACAGCAATTATCGCCGAAGAACGACTTAAACCGGACGAAACCAGACGATTTATTCATAACTCCTTCAGAGATGGAGCACTTAAGACTACTGGCACTGACATTGATCGCATTATGCCACCTGTTTCTCGCTTTGGCGGTGGCAGGGCCCGCAAGAAGCAGGGGCTGATTGAAAGGCTATTGGGGTTCTTCGAGAAGTATTTCGGGCTGGTCTAACCCTCTCTTCCCAAGTTTCAAAGCTGGAGGCGAAAGGAGCAAGCAAATGCAAACACGAGGAAAAAGTATCAATCTATTCTTGCTAGACGGAAAAGCCAATGGCAGGATAAAGTGTACTTTAGCTAATTGGACTGGCGTTGCTTACAGAATACCCCGAACCGAACTCGATAAATGCAAGGAACGGACCGATCTTGCCCAAAGCGGTGTGTACTTTCTTTTTGGGTCAAGTGATGATCACGAGAAGAATGTGGTTTATGTGGGGCAGGCTGGAGTGAGAAAAAACGGCGAAGGAATTCTTTGTCGCTTACTTGAACACAAGCGCAACCAAGATAAAGACTACTGGACGGAAGCCATTGTTTTTACCACTTCCAACAATTCTTTTGGTCCTACCGAAATCAGTTACTTGGAGCATCGGTTTTGTGCTATGTCCGTAGAAGCAGATAGATATGTCGTGAAAAACAGTAACGAACCTAGCCCTGGGCACATAACAGAGGAAAAAGAAAGCGAATTAGAGGAATTCATCGATTATGCAAAAATTGTCATGGGCACACTCGGGCATAGGATATTTGAACCAATTCTCGAAAAAATGGTCGAGCCTGGAAATGTGCAATCAAGCACTGATAACCCTCTTCTTTACCTGAATAGACGCACGAAAAAGAGTGACATCATGATAAGGGCCACAGGCAAGCAGACTAACGAAGGCTTCGTCATTTTTTCTGGGAGCCAAATTGAAACCATCGATTCAAGCACTTTGCCCGCTAGTATTAAACAACGCAGGCAAAATGCAAGAGTTGATGTAGGTGGAATTCTTCAGGATGACATGCTGTTCAGCAGTCCCTCCGCTTCTGCAATGTTTGCCATTGGGACTTCAGCTAACGGTCTAACCGAATGGAAAACTGCCGATGGTAGAACTCTCAAGGAATTAGAAGCGGAGTAAGGGGACATATGTGGATGGGTTAAAGGCACCCTTAGCTTAGACTTTGAGCGGAGCTGCTTTATTTCTAATCTTGTAACAAGCTCAAATATCGCGAAAGCCCTTCTTTAACATACTCTCCTACCATATTCACCATCGGAGATGCATCGTTGTCTCGATGATAGCTGTCAAAGCAGGCGTAGTATTTTCTTCTGTCGGCGAATTTCACGTCGATGGGCGGGTAGCCCATCTGCATCAGCATTAGGTTCAAAATCAACCGCCCTATGCGCCCGTTGCCATCAATGAACGAATGAATTCCTTCGAAATTTAGGTGAAAAAGTGCTGCTATTTCTATCGTATGCCGGTTATCGCGGGACAGATCCGCAACCAGCCGTTCCATCTGCACCGGAACAAGGTAAGGTTGCGGCGGTTCGTGGTGCGCACCCATGATTGTAACCGCGATTCTCCGGTACACTCCCTTATCCTCCGGCTTGTTTATCAGGACGAGAGAATGAATTTCACGAATTATCCGTTCCGAAATTGGAACTTTATCGCTGACGAGTGAAACGGCATAAAGGAAGGCATCACGATGCCCCACCGCCTCCAGATGATCTTCTAACGGCTTTTTATCGATCGTAACGCCCTCTAGAGCAAGTGCGGTTTCCTGCAGCGTGAGTGTGTTGCCCTCGATGGCGTTTGAGTTGTAGGTGAACTCCACAAGAAATTCGTCTTGCAAGCGTTGTAACTCCCCGCTAGTCAAAGGGCGACGACGATCAAGCTCCGCCTTCATTTCATCAATGGCGACGAATAGTGCAGCGTATTGTTCCGGGATCTCCTTACCGCGCAAACTGCGTCGGTCTATGGGTTTTAGCGCGTCCGCGGGAATGAGATAGGAACGCCCCTTTTTGATGACTCCTTCTATTCGCTCCTCCGCACAAAGCACGCGCACACGACGCCCGGATATGCCCCACAGGTCCGAAGCCTGTCTTACCGTGATGTATTGCATCGCTTCACCTCCTCAGCTTTTCGTAGTATACCACGCCATCGGAATAATATCAATTTTTTATCGATGAATACCATCATATTATTCCGATCGAGGAAATAGTTCTATCACTTTTACCGTTCTCGGGAACAAGTCAGGGTATAGTTTATTCTTCTGAAATGATGTCTTCCTGCTCGTAGTAGTAGGAATAGTCAACGCCTTTCATAAAGACCTCGCGGTCGTTAATCTTGTCCGTTAAAGCTGATTTTAATAAGGCTTTTATTTGTGCCGGATTCGAAACGCTTTTTTCCATAGCGGAGAGGTAGTCCTTCTTATTGATTTTACTCCAATCAGCACAGAGTTTAAGGTTCTTTTTAAGCATCAGGTCGAGCCAAATCCTCGTGCTTCTGCCGTTGCCCTCCATAAACGGGTGAGCGACGTTCATCTCCACATATTTGTCGGCAATTTCGTCAAAGGTGCTTTCGGGCATTTTTTCTATGCCCTTGAGTGTTTCGGGCAGAAACCGTGCCATAGCGAATTGAAAGCCGCCTTTGGCTATATTGTGCGTTCTGATTTGCCCGGCAAAATCATAAAGCCCGCCGAACAGATAGCCATGAATCTGCTGCAAGCCTTTGACTGTTCCGACCTCTAAGGTGTCAAGCAGGGAACTGTCAAAAAGGGCATATGCCTTGCTCTTGCTTTTTCCGTCAATTGTTTCGTCGCTGTATGTGAACCATTCAATGAAACGATTTGCTTTTTTGCTTGGAAAATTTTTGGCAAGCGCGATGATGCCGTCATAGTCAAGAACATTCGCCGCGCGTTTTTTTCCATCAGGCGCGGTGAATTTGAACTGGGTAGTCACACTACCCAGTTCATTTTTTTCACGCTTAAGCTTTGCTTTGAGGTACTTCCAATAATTCCGGTTTTTTTCATAATCGCTTTCGCCGCGCAAAACTCCGACTATATCAAGCACCGAAAACCACCATTTTGAACTTGCATCGTCCCACACAGCACGAACTTCCGCATCGTCAAAAAAGCGGATCGATGTTTTATTCATTCAGAAAACCTCCTGTTTATGTATCGCTTTCATCTTTTATTGAAATAAAAATCCGCTGATCTGACCCATCCCCGGACGGTAAGTAGAGAATTTCGCTGTCGTTGGTGAAACTGCGTATCATTTCCTCGTCAGACCCGTCTTCTGCGATGATGCCGATGTGTCTTTGTATGTCGGCTTTATTCGCTTCGATTGATTCCAGTACGCCTTTTGCTTTTTTCGTCTCAAACGGCTATCAATACCACGCACTCAACATGCCTCGATTGTACACTCATGATTTATGTAGATGTTGCTAGTTCAAGGGAACATTTTCAGTGGTTTTTGGGCGTTTTTGGTAGTTTGCTAGTTCAAGGGAACATTTTGCTTTTGGATAGGCTAACTAGAGATTAGTCCGTGTTTGATTATTTCGCACAAATGGATCCGGCACGGAGCTTCGCTCCGTACCACCCATTTTTCGTAATGATACCACCTATTCGCAGAGGGATACCAC
>CAZAJB010000101.1:0-7270 GCA_964485345.1 uncultured Clostridiaceae bacterium | reverse complement strand
ATTTTGATCAGGCATCTCAACGGTCCCCTTCTTTAGTGTTTCTTTGATGGTATCATATTTGTATCACATGCTCAAGTTTTTCCTCCTTTGTTATCCCAAATGCAACATACGATTCTAATCAGGCATAGGAACACGAAGAATTTCTTAACTGGGAGACGCCCCCCATTTTTTGGAAAAAATAGACCCTAGGCGTTAGCCTAAGGTCTACACACCAGTAGTGAGAGCTCCTGTTACCTGCAAGACTGAGCGCAGCTATTTCGGGAATCTTTAGGCAGGCTCTGACAGGATTGCCTCATGGGCACTCCTCCTGGACTTGCTTATAGGCTAGCGTGATGTCTTGCTCTTGATCCAAGGTGAACACGGGGCTAGCCCCCACTTGCACCGCTATAGGTTGCCCTAATTCTAGCACCGAAATCGTGAGCCCTTCCTGGGTAATCGTCACGTTTAGGAGCGTCCCTTGCAGCTGCAGTTTAAAGGTGAGTTCGTCCCACTCCTTTGGTAGCTGGGGATTACAGGTCAAAACTTGATCGTTAACTCTGACCCCGGCAAAACCCTGGACGGTCGCTTGCCAGAGACCTCCTAAGGCTGCCGCATGGAGACCATGGGCGCTATTCATTAGGGCATTCCCTAGGTCAATGCGACTCGCCTTTCTAAAATAAGCATAGGCTTCCTCGCTTAATCCTAGGTCACTGGCGACCACACTATGGATAGCTGCACTCAAAGACGAATCATGCATCGTCTTGGGCTCGTAAAAGTCCCAGTTCGCCTGCTTCTCCTGATCGGTAAGGCGATCCGCGAAGAGGTGCAAGAGCATGACCACATCTGCTTGCTTAAGAACCTGGGCCTCGTTAATCTCCCTCCAGCTGTGAACCTTTTGCAGCGCCCCTGGCGTCTCGCGGTACCTCAAAACATCAATCTCCTTGAGCTTAAGAAAGCCTTCAAACTGCTCGAAACGATCCCCGTCCTTGGGTAGACGAATCTTCTCTGCGATATCTGCCCATCTGACCGCCTCCTCCTCAGTAATATCCCAAATACTCACAATCCCTTCGTGCAAAGGATCTTTGAGCAGTTCCAGGGAAAAGCGGAGCTGCTGTTGGACGAGATAATTGGTGTAAAAGTTGTTATCCACATGTTCCTTGTACTCATCGGGGCCAATCACATCCTTGATTTCGTAACAATCCTGCGTTTCGCTGTATTGCGCTCGGCTCGCCCAGAACCTGGCACCTAAAAGTACAATTTCTGCCCCATAGCTTTGCAGGAATTCCCGATCACCTGTTACCTCTAGGTACTGGGCAATGGCATAGGCAATATCGGCGGTAATATGCTGTTCAATGTCGCCGCACAAGATGGGTATAGGTTTTTTCGTCTTAAAATCAATGGCGCCCACCTTAGGGGTTGTCTCATCGCCCGTATTCGCGCTTTCCCAGGCAAACATGGCCCCCTCATAGCCGTTTTCCTTGGCCTTGCCCAGAGCACCAGGTAGGGTATGATGCCTGTAGCGTAGTTGGAGCCTGGCCACCTCGGGGAAGAGATGCAGGAAGAAGGGAAACATAAAGATCTCCATATCCCAAAATACATGGCCCCGATAACCTTCGCCCGTTAAGCCCTTAGCAGCCACACTAACTCTATGATCATTCCAAGATGCCATCTGCATCAGATGAAAGAGGGCAAAGCGTAAAGATAGTTGATCAAAGTCTGGTCCCTTGAGGCTGACATCTGCTTTAAACCAGCGCCCTGCCCAAGCTCTGGTGTGTTCTGCTTGTAGATCAGCAAAGCCCTGCTCCGCTGACCTTACATTTTCCCTTGTGACTAGCTGCAAAAGCAGTTCCTGGCTCTTTGGCATCCCTTCGAACTCTAAGTCCCGCGAGCTATAGGTTGTCACCAGTTTTTCTAAGGTGCATCGTTCGCTCTTGCTGGCTTCAATTTCCACAGAATAGGCGATCCGGCGCGGTCCATTAGCAAAGCCTTCCTGCAGAATCTTCCCTTTGATCCTATGGGAAGCCCCCTGCACCACGAGGGTTTTTTGCTCATAGCTTTCGCTAATGGTGTAGATACCCCGATCCCCAAAGGTCGAGGCCTCCACTGGCGCAAAGTGCTGTGTCCCGCTATTGGTCACCTGCCCATCTAGGCTCGAGATAAGCCGAATCGTGCCCCTGTAGTTCTCTGGAATAATCTCGACTCTGAGGGCTGCCAGATGATGCTCAGCGATGGACACAAAGCGGCAAAAATGGATGCTGCTGATCTGGCCCTTCGGACTTTTCCAGCGTAGAGACCGTTCTAAGCAGCCTTCTTCCAGGCGCATAACCCGATAGTAGTCTAGAATTTCCCCCGTATGCAAGTCAAAACGCTCACCTGCCAGCTCTATCTCCACACTGAGCCAATCAGGCAGATTGGGAAGCTCCGTGACTTCCCGGGGCGCGGCGTCAAATAGACCCGCTAGATAGTTCCCGGGTGTTCTCCCTCTGTAACGCTCTTCTGTGGCCCCGCGAGTGCCTAAATAACCATTTCCTAGGGCGAATAAACTTTCAAAATGTCCACTATCTTTACCACTGAACTTGCTCTCCACTACATCCCAGCGGGGATCAAATAACATGAATGTTCCTCCCATTATTCCTTAGTCCCAGAAAAACTAATCCCTTCCACAAAGTATTGTTGAAAGGCGATGAACAGAATCAAGACAGGCAAGGCCGAGATAAAGGTACCGGCCAAGATCGGACCCCAGTCAAAGGAGGCGGCTCCATAGGTTCGTTGTAGGGTCAAGAGGCCTAGGGTCAGAGGATACTTATCTTGAGGAGAGGTCAGCACAACGAGGGGCCAAAAAAACTCGTTCCACACACCCTGGAAGGTTAAGATGGTCAGGGCACCCAGAGGAGGCTTCGCTAAGGGCAACATGATCCGAAAGAAGATCGTGTAGGTCGAGGCTCCATCGATCCTGGCCGATTCTTCTAGACTCTGGGGGAGGCGCTCAAAGAACTGCTTCATGATGAAGACCGAACTGGCCCCGACCAGGCCCGAGACAATCAATCCCGCGTAAGTGTTCAACAAGGTATTGGCGCCAAAGAGGCGGGAGGTGCCAAATACCCCGTCCCTCAGAACTAAGTAGTTGGAGATAAAGGTCACCTGCTGCGGAATCATCATGGAAAAGAGGAGCAGGGCAAAGATCGTACTTTTCCCCTTAAACCGGAGCCGAGCCAAGGCATAGCCTGCCATGGAGGCAAAAACTAAGGTAGTCAAGGTCCTGGTTATAGCTAGGAAGAAGGAGTTTCTGATCCACAGGCCAAAGAGTTTTTTCCCTGTACTTACACTATAGTTCTCCCGGAAAACTCGGGCGTAATTGGCCAGGACATAGGGCAGGGCTCCCGAGCTGACATTATTCCAGCTCTGGGCGCGGCCCAAGCGTTCGATACGGTTTGGCGCCAAGGTCGCCGAAACAAAGGTCTGGCGCATGGGTACAGTGAGATCCAAAGGAACGGTATCAAACCTCAAATCCGAGGTGTTGACTAGGGTAAAGCCATAGGACGTGAGCAAGCCTCCCTCCTGCGCCTTTTGGCTAGTCTGATGCAGATCACGCACTTCGGTGTGATCCGCCGCATAATGCTCTACCCTGAGGGCGAGGGCAGCACCACCTTGAACACGCCTAGCCACCACCACATCTGGGGGGACAGGTTCTTGGCCTGTAGCCGTGAAGTAGGTAGCTTCAAAGTAAATCTCCCCATCAGAGCCGAAGCCGCCTGTAAAGCCATTCCCTCCACCCTGTTTTGCCAGGTTGTAGGCAGACACCCAGTTGGACGGCTTGAGCTGGTTAACGATTAAGGAAGGCGGCCACTCCGTCGGATCATCCTTTAGGCTGGAAAGTAGGGCGAAGACAAAGGGCCCCATGAACACGGTGGAAAGCAAAAGCAAAAATGCATAGATGGCGGCCACATTAGCCCAGCGCCTCTGCCTTAATCTATACATGGTCACCATCTCCTTCCGACCCAAGTATTTTTCTTTGGGCTGCCACAAGCACAAAGGTGAGCAAAGCTAGAAAGATCGCTGCGGCACTAGCCATCCCCACCCTGGGCGAGGAGGAGCTGGGAAAAATGTTGGTGTAGATGTAAAAGGCCAAAGTGACAATGGACTGCTTTGGCGCCTGACCTCCCAAGATAGCGACCTGGTCAAACATCTGCAAAGTGCCAATGAGACCCATGGTGACCACCAAGAAGGTGATGGGTTTTAATTGAGGGATGATGATATAGCGAAAGGCATGCCAACGTTGGGCCCCATCGATGGATGCCGCCTCAAAGAGCTCCCGCGGAATATCTTGCAGACCCGCCAAGTAAAGGAGCATAAAGGTAGGGGCTGTTGTCCAAATGTTGAACATCATGATGGCTCCTAGCGGAATGGGAAAGGCTAGTTTCCCGAGCCAACTCGGCCAGATCTTGGTAGTGTTAAACCAGATGATATCAACGGGAGGCACATCCCTAGTGGGGATGATTCCTGATCGTACACCTGCGAACATGAGGACAAAAGCGATCAGGATCGAGAGAAAAAGAAAGGCTGGCTCTAGCAGAGTAACCGGTCTTTTTCGCAGCTTTTCCCAGCCTACCTGAATGGACTGCAACACGGTAGCGACAAGGAGGCCCAGCAAGATCACATTCCGATACTCACTGAACTTAGCAATCACGAAATTGAGCACACCACGGCGCTGGAAGAACCAGATGAAAATCAAGGTCACGACCACCGAAGAAGCCACACTGGGCATATAGTAGGCGGCCCGGAAGTACCTCATTCCTCTCACTTTTTGATTTAGGAAAAGAGCTAAGAGCAGTGCGATGATGGTCTGACTGGCTGTAACTAGGACCATGAAGGTTAATGAATTTTTCATAGCCCGGGAAAAGTCCATGTCTCGGAAGATATTGATATAGTTCCTAAGTCCAACCCATTGGGGCGGCTGGAAGAGGTCGTAGTCGGTGAAGCTGAAATAGACAACCCGCACAAAGGCGTAGCCGAAGAATACGACGAGGGTAAATAAGAAAGGCGCGAGCAAGACATAGGGTGCGAGCTTTTCACCTGGGCTCTTAATCGAAGGCTTGCGCACAGAACTCACTCCTTAAACAGGGGCACTTGGTGAAACCCAAATGCCCCTAGTTGTACTATCTTTGCATAACAGCGTCTATACGGGTTTGGGCCTCCTGTAGGGCATCTTGCCATGTACTTTGTTTGCTGAGTACAGACGAGAGGGCTTGATCGATGGGCTGCATCCAGTCTCCGCCGTAGATTCCAAAGCTATAGGGGAGAACGTGGCCGTCAGAGGCACCTAGGAAAACGGTGTAGTTGGCCCTTGCTTCCGCATGGTCTTGCTGGAAGTAGGGATTGTCGGCTAGAGCTTCGCGGCTCGGAATAGCGAGGCCACGCTCTAAGATCCACTGCTGAGCTTCTTCACTTGTCAAGAGTTCGAGTACTTTAAAGGCTGCGTCTTTATGCGGCGAGGAAGAGTTGAGTCCCCAGGCCACGGTGAAAATCAAGTTGCCCCTCTGACCGGTCTCGGGATGTTTCGGGAGCAGGGTTGCGCCATACTGCATGTTTGGCGCTTCATCCCTTAAGGCTCCGATCACCCAAGCACCCTCGAGGGCTGCAGCCACTTGTTCGGAGGCTAGAGCACCGCCGCCCCAACCTTGAGAGATATCAGCGGGCATGACTCCAACATCGTTTTCAGTCATTCCAGTATACCAGCGGAAGGCGTCTACGAAGGCTGGATCGGAAAGATCGGTTGCACCGTTTGCATCAAAGGGAGCGAATCCGGCTGCATTCGCTAGGGCACCAAAACGTCCATACTCGGGTGCTAAGGCGAGGCCATAGATATCGGGGTCAATGGCTGCTACCGCTGCGAGTTTCTCATGGAATGTATCCCAGGTCTCATCATTGGTTAGGTATTCTACCCCGGCGTAATCAAAGAGGTCTTTGTTGAAAAAGACAGCCAAGGTGTTGAAGTCCTTGGGAATACCATAGACCTGACCGTCAATGGTGAAGGCATCAAGCAGAGACGGAATAATATGCTCTTTTCTAAGAACGGTGGATGCTTCTAGATAAGCGTTTAGAGGTTCCACGGTGCCGCTCCGCATTAAGGATCCGGCCCAGAAAATGTCCATGTAGAACAAATCGGGTGCGGTTCCCGCCGACAGGGCATTAACGATATAGCGCTGAAAATCATCGGCGATCGGTTCGTACTGCACGGTGATTCCAGTGCCTACTAGGCCAGGACGAACGAAGAGCTCGATCATCTCTTCTAGGATCACTGTGTCGGTGCCCCCATGTCCGCCAATTCTTACTTGCTGGGCTAAAGCAACGGAACTGACTAGCAAAAGTACTACTAACGCAAGGCTAATTCGTTTCATGCAAAACCCTCCTATTTTGTTATCTTACTGTTCTAGGTCGCAACATCCTCATGTCACTACAGCACAAAATACGGATAGTCAGTTTTCTGTCAACACCCCCTCAAAGGCTAGAAGTGCGTACGGGACCGCTTGAGGCCCGAGGCACAAGTACAGTCGGCAAGTCTTCATGCGTTGGCACATAATCTTCATCCTGAACCATGGCAATAAGTTCTCTCGAGGCAACCCTGCCGAAGGTATAGACATCTTGACGAATCGTTGTTAGGGCAGGAGTTACATGGGTGGAAAAGTCCTGATCATCGAAGCCAACGACGGAAACTTGGTTTGGAACGTCCACGCCCATGGTCTGAAGTTGTTCCAAGACCCCGACGGCCATCAGATCGCTGGCGGCGAAAATGGCTGTGATCCCGGGGTTCGCTTTCAGTAGGGTTTCGGCACCCCTGCGACCCGATTCTTTGCTAAAATCTCCTTCGAACATGTGGATTTGCTGGAGCGATAAGCCGTTTTGACGCATTCCCTGTGTGTAACCGGCGAGTCTCTTTTGACTAACCCAAGCAGCACCATGGCCGTTAATGAAGCCGATGGACTGGTGACCCAAGGCTGCCAAGTGGTCCACCGCTTTGCTGGCACCTAGGACGTTGTCGACCGAGACAAAGGTGGCCCGGGGTCCGGCGAGAGGCACGTCAATAAGCGCGATGGGAAAGTTGGTTGCCACAAGATCGTTCAAGAATGGTTCGTCGATACGTAGACCCGAAATGACCGCTCCCCCCAAGCCTCTGGTTCGGCACTGCGTGACCATCTCTTCCGCTGTTTGCAGACGCTGAGTCGTTAAAAGCAAGAGATTGAAGTTGTGCCTAGTGGCCTCGTCCATCATTCCACTGATCATCAAGGCGATG